>CAYMFU010000180.1:0-26899 GCA_964389805.1 uncultured Roseivirgaceae bacterium
AAAACAAGAGTTTTCAATTTTGCCTGGAGAAAGTCGACAAGTATTTCAACAACAAAGGCAACCTGACATGTACAGTCGGCACATTCCCTGAAAAACACTCGAAAGACTATTGCTGGGGAGGTTGTCCCGGTGCCTTGCAGGAAGCAATACATATTTATAAAACCTCCCAACCTGAAGTCCTAAGTAAGATCCAGAGTATCCGATATGTTGTCGGTCATGTTGAGGGTGAATTAAACCTAAAAAATGGAGAAAAGGTATTATTTGCAGGTGATTGCACAAGTTTTAATGGAAAAATAAACGGCACTCAGGTTAACATAGAAAGTAAATACAGGACGCATCGCGAGGTAGATATAAAGCATATCAAATCCAATGACCTGATCAGAAAAACACTTGCTGCTCTTAAAAACGTTCTGCTCAATAGAAATAAAAGATACATAAGAGCCGATGGTTGTCCTGTTTCTGTAGGGGACCATGTCCATTATTTATCGAGTTTAGGTGGAATTAAAAATATGAACTTTCACCCCAAACTCATGCTCGGTGTAAATATTGCCTATTTAAAAATGAGGATCTATCGATTCATAAACGTACGTTTATAAGAATCAGATAATTTCTCCTAATTTTACGGGGAGCCCTTGATCAATACAAGTAATTGATTTAGAGGATATTAGTAATAAAAAAAGCAAAAAGAAATCCCAAGAACTGCCTGTATTTCGAAAACATTGAATTCATGTTTCGCTCCAATATTAGCCTTTCTTCATCTGACAATTATCTCATCCGCAAAGATCCAACTCGATGTACCTGCTCCATGGTGCCATATAGGAGCTGTACCCATATTATCAGCAAGCACCTTAACATACCGTACTGCAACCGGATCAAAGTCTATAGAAAACGATTGTATGTCATTGATCTTACTTTCTTTCGTTAAAGGCCTCTTATTCAACGATTTACCAAGAAAAATGTATTGATCACCATCCCGGGAATAATAATAACTTACTTCCGTAGGAAAGAAAACTACATGATTAACGACCTGCAAGAAATCGCAAGTCAAATGCACAACCTCTTGTTCCTCTTTCAGGTCAATAATTGCTTCGAGATCATTCCCTTCAAATCCCAGCCAGTTTGCGAAGAAGCTGGCTCCTCCAAAAGCTCCGTTAGTAAGTGTTTGTGGATCTTCATTTGCATATTTTTTTGGTGATTGCAATAATGATACTGATTTATTTACTGCGATATTATCTTCTCCTGCCCTATTGAGTGTATACTTATAAAAATTCAGATATTCTTCTACTGTGAATCTCATTTCATTCATAAAGGTTATATCGGCTTCCTCACAGGTTTGTTTGAACCTGTTTATCCTTTCTTCAAGCCCTTCTGAAATCTCTTTCTGCCCATTCAGTCCAATTGACGTCAAACTGAATGATTCCGGATCGTTTAACCTGGCTGCTTCAAGGATCGCATAATCAACACTTAAACGGGCCCTGTTCACTCTTTTCAATACTTCAGGTTTCCCAGACACCGCTATAACTGCTTCATCATACCAGGCATCATATTGTTTCAATAATTCCGGCCTTAAAAATGACTTAAATCCCTGGGCTGGGTCACCATATAGGAACAGGAAGAAATCCTGATCTTTTCCCAATTCCTCATGGATTGTAGATATATAGTTCTGAACATATGGAGCGGCTTCGTCATAATATCCATTTAAAAAGTCCGTAATTATTGAATCCTGGTTGACATCCGGATCCCAAAGCAATTTGGCTGTAAGATATGACCTCAACTCAAACAATTCGCTTGGATTATGGCTATGTTGCTCAAAGATCCACCTGGCATTGTTATTTCTAAACAATTGAATGTTTGGCTGAAGTGTATATATATTAGGAAATGGAGCCAGAAAATTTGTAAACTGAGTAGTGTAATCCCAAATCCTGACATTGTCAGTCAGCTTTCCCCAAGCTATCAGATCTTCTGCAAAATCTATACATTTCTCATCTATGGGAGCACTTCGATCACATTCAATCGAACATAACGTAATGAGCACATTTCTTCCCGGCTTAATATGCGCAGGCGCTTTTCGTGTATATTGATAGGCCAGCGTAGAGATCATTTTATCAGGAAACTGTTCTGCCACCTTATTCACAAAAAAAATCATGGTACCTGATGGAGAACCTTCCCTTTCATCGATCAAATTACAATTTTCACATTGGCAATACTGCTGATTATCGTCCTGACTAACAGAAATGACCTCTGATTCTGGAAATGCTTCCAGCATTGAAGCCACCTTCTCCGTTACTATCCTTAAAACATCCGGATTAGTCAGGCATAACTGGGTCGGGATTCGTTTGCCGTTTCTTAAAGCATAATACTCTGGGTGTGATCCATAATACTCATCTGCTGGCAGAAAACGATGGAAAGTATGTACCCTCGCATCCGGCACATAGCGTGGAAAAGCTTCATAAGTGGTTTTTCTTTTATCCGCAAAATCGTGATTTTCATAATATAGTTTTGAATGAACAGTTCGGGTGGTAACAGGCGGTGAATAACGACAATTTGTACTTCTGGGAATGGATACCTTGCCCTCTTTCGGGATCAGTTCAACTCCAGGAGAATAGAACCGGCAGCCCAGGTTGTTTTCGATAAAGGTATAAACAGCGTATAAGGTTGATTTAGAGTTGCCTCCAAAAATATATATATCATCATCCTGAACTTTGAATAAAATCTCCTCAGGTTTAATGTCCTGGACCATCATATCTTCAAAATTACCGATAAAGATGTTGGTGTTAGTCGCAGCCATTTCTTTCTCCATGATTGGTATCTGTACCCCACTAATCTTTTTCAAATAATATTGCAGTTCTTCGGCAGCTTTTATTTCATTGCTGTCGGCTCCATTGGGCAGAACAATACTATATGTTGTTGAGCCCTCCAGAATAATAACTATATCAGATGTTGTACAACTCAAAAAGGCCAGAAAAATCAACGGAAAAAACAAAAAATTCAGTTTCATGATAAGAGTTTATAAATTAAAAATAAAAAACACAGGAACAGCCCTATAAAGATAGGGTGTTTTAAGAGTATTTGAAATTATAAAATTTGATTTGCCAACATGTTGTTTGATCGGATAGTGAATCATTCAACTGAAAAGTAATATTCCTTAGTTAATGGAATTCCATCATAGGTCATTCCTTCGATCTCCACCCTGTAATTTGCCCGTTCATCTGATGAATAGAATGAAAATCCAATATTACCCTGATGGTCTGTTGTCAGTGAAGGATTCCAGTATAAAGTTCTTCGAAAATCAGGTTTCACATGCTTTTCTTCAGGTATACCATAGTCGGGAGTATAAAATTCCCTGGCCCTGAAATATCCGGGATAGGCAAAATTATGCACCCAATCCGGCTCTTCAGTAGTGTATACGGGTTGCCGCTCCCTTGTAAAGACTACAATGGCTCCTCCCATTGAACCTGATCCATATATAGAAGCGCCTACTGATGATAATATATCAATAAAATCAATTTCAGATACGGGAAAATAATACATGAATTCACTTGTCACTTCTATTCCATCGAGGATCAATAAGGCACTGCTATTCCCGGCAATAGATCTCTGACCACGTATTATTACATCAATCTCTGGAGGCGCACCCCGATACGATACGTTTGGATAGTATTTCCTAACTAATTGAAAAAATAATAAGCCCTGTTCGGATACAGGAATAGAATCCATCACAATTCTTCGTGTGGGTTGGCCATGCAGCTTACCCGGTCGGTAGAAAGGATCGTCCATATCAATTTTCTTATCCTCTACTAAAATCTCATTTAACACAATGGTTTTACCCTCGAAGGAAGAATCAATCCTGAATATCAGGTCATTCAATTCATAATAATCTGAATACTCAATACTTTCACTCCGTGGAAGTTCAGGCCATAATTCCGGTTCTAATGTGGCAAATGGCTTGTGGTCAATTTTAATGGCTAGCCTTTTTCGGATTTCCTGAGATTTCCTTTTCTTCTTTTTACCTTCAGTCCCGGAGTTTTCCCATGCCTGCATAACCACTTGGGTTGTATCATATATATCAATCCCTGAAAATTGGAAATGGCCTTTCTCATCCGTTTCAACTTCATTGAAATAAAACTGGCCTTCATATATAAAAAGTCTTACTTTCCCAACTGAAGGTTTTGTTAGCTTAATATTTTCAAAGACGTTTCCTTCAAAATTAAAACCGTATTCAGAATTATATAGCAGCTGAACATTTTCCTCCTTCACAATTTCCTGCCATACAAATCTTCTCCAGCCATGGGTTAATAATAAATTATCAAGTAACTCTGAACGATCTGCATTTTCAAGATCAAAATAGTAGCCTGGATTTTCAATATATCCCTTCAAATCTGATTCCAGATTAAAATAACTAATGATATCTCCATTATTCCTGTTTTTTGAGAAAATCGAATCATTTACGATTGAAACACAAATATTGGTTAAGGGGTATGCCCCATCCAGGTCTTCACAATGAATGTTGAAGTCTATTTTCTCGCGTCGTCTATACCTTTTTTTAGAAGTTCCGACTATGAAATTCACCACATCAGTTTCATTTTCAGAATACACAAGTCTTTCACATTGGGGTATTCCCTGAGCATCAAAAAACGTGAATTGAATTATTCCATTGGGTATATCTTTAATACTAAACACAGAATAAATGAAGTCCTGGTCAGGTTCAGCATGAATCGTAATGAATGGAAATCCTCTGAATTGACCAATTATAAAAGAATTATCCATATTAATACCCATATTATTCCGAACCCAGACATAAATTCTATCACCACTTAATTTGAGGTGCATTGCGTAACTCTTCTCTAATCCATCAGGGAGGTCATAAATATACTCTTCCCCTCTAAACTTAACATGCGCGAAGTATTTGTCACCGCTCTCAGGTGTGAAAGAAAACAATCCCATTCCAAATTTCCTGGTTTCAAAGTCAAGAATCTCCTCCCCATTCCCATTTTTAATGACTCCATTTATATCAATCCCCTTTTTGCCGTCTGTGGTACTCTTAAAAGCTACAAAATTCTGAATCCCTGTGACCATGTTTCCTCCCTCAGGAAAAAATTCCATTTTAAGAGGTTTTGCATTTTCGTTCCCTGATATATCATCTGATATGTCCAGATTATCTGTTTGTTCAATCACACCCTGGCTTTTAGCAATAACACGTATTGGTTTTCTATAATAAAAAGCCGGGTCAAAATTCATCATATACCTGGTATATGCTTTCAATATATATTTCCCGGGACTACTTTGAGAAGGGATCTTAAAATCTCCCCACCCAAGCCCTGCCTGCATATGTATTGATTGACGATTTATAATCCTACCTTGATTACTTATTAATTCCACATATAATACTTCAGTAATACTATCCGGCACGTGATTGGGCCCCATCATCAGATAGGCTTTGTACCATATGTCTTCACCAGGAAAATAATTTGATTTGTCGGTTTGCAGGTATACTTTTTCCTGGGGAAAAGACCAGGAATAGTTTAACAGGCTTTGAATAATCTCCGGGTCTTCCGGACCACTATTAAAAAGAAGGGAAATGAAAAATAAAAATGAATTTATACTATTAAAAATCATATGCACAATACTCACATTTCAATAAAATGTACATCAATAATTTTGGATCATAATATATTGAATATTTCTTTAATAGAGGCTGTTCAGTGAGCTGATTCAGTAAACACGCTTGTTGAATTCCTTTGTTATTGTGAAACTATCTTTGGTTTTTCCGAATTCATCCACAAAAACAGCAAGCAACAAGTTATCGCGAATCTCAATGGACATGGATCCATGGTAGTTCCCCTTGCAGACAGCCATGGCCGGATGATCGCAGGTTCCCGCAAGTGGGCGACTCCCGGAAACTCCGCACACTATATACACGGTACCATAATTATCCTCCTTTTTCATAAAGGCCGATTTATTTTTCCTTTTTTCATTATCGTATTGAAGGATCATAGTGTCGGGATCAAAATCTTCAGAGTAACCATAATGTCCTTTTATCAGATAGGACCTTTCATATATATGGCTATGCCCACTCAACACAAGGTCAACTCCATAATTTTCAAGTATTGGCAGAATATTTTCCCGCATTTCTTTCATTCTTCTTCGGCTGTCCATGTCTATATCAGAATTATGAGTTCCTTTTGTATAGGGTGGATGGTGAAAATAAGCGATTTTCCAATTATGGTTATCATTTTCCAGGTCTCTTTGAAGCCATCTCGCCATATCACCAAAGATTTGCCGGGGGGTATCTTCGGAATCCAGTGAAATGAAATGAATATCTCCATAATTGTAGGAATAATAAGCTTCTGTACTGGATGGCTCTCCACCCGCTTCTCCATTGATTGGAACCGTAAACACATCATAATACGGCCCTGATTCTGTTTCAGAATCTGCACTTCTCATGTCATGATTTCCAGGAGTTGGCCAGATCACCGTATTTCTCATCATATATTTATAGGTGTCTCCAAATATGCTTCTCTGAAATTCTTCATCTTTCCCAAAATGGTAGGCGATATCTCCGAGCATAAGCCATACATCCGTATGATAGCCTTTCCTGAACTTCATATACGCATTTTTAACGTTCTCAGGTTCCCTGTCACCTGTACCAAAATCCCCAATGGCCCAGATATGAACCACTTCACTGAAATCCTGATCCGGGGAGGTCACAAAATAATATGTGGGATCATCCTCAATAAGCATCTCTTCTTCAGTACCCACCGCATAATAGTATTTAGTATGTTTTTTCAATCCTTCGATTTTGACTTCATGATCAACGACCTTCACACTATCATTAATAATCTTATTCAAGTTATCGGAATGGGTTCCATACAATATCCGGCTTGTTACAGGTTCGCTGGTTTTCCATTTGATAATAATACCTGAAGTAGTGCCTGATTGAAGATAAGGACCACGAAGTATCCGGACTTCCTCAGAATCTTGCTTATCTGCTACTGCGCGAGTATTTGTAACCGTTACTATAAACAGAAAAAATATCGTCAATATTGACGTTCTGTAAATCACAATGCCCGGGATTGGTTTATTTAATCAATTTACGAAAAAAAATTTAAAGCTTCAATAATCTACCAAATTATACCTGGATATTTTAATCAATAATTCGGCTATTCAGCAATTTTATAGGCCGCTAGTTCTTTACCATGCCGGAGATAAAGTACTCCGTTTTTTATGGAAGGATGCGCCCAATGAGGCCCGGTTCCAAATTTATTCCTGAATGTGCTGACTATTTTCAGATCTTGTGGACCGGGTTGAGCGAGTGCCACTGTACCCCGCCTTTCATCATAAAGATAGAACATGTCGTCAGCCTCGATAATTGCCCCTTTTGTTTCCCATTCTTTTTCGTACATGACATCACCCGTATTCCAGTCCAGACAGACCCAATTCCCTTTGCTGTTATTGATCCAGTTTGAGCCATAGATATAGCCCTCATAATAAATAACACCTCCATGATGCGTATCCAGTACGGGTTGCTTCCAGGCCAAGGTTATCTCATTTCCGTCTTCTGATAAATTAAACATAACGGAAGTATGATCATATCCGCTGGTAATAAACAATTTTCCATCCTGAAAAACCGGTGTCACGCAATTGATAAAAGGCGCTTCAGGATGAAATCCCGGAGGATCGAGATCGCCATATTTATATGTCCATAGTATTTCTCCATTATCTGAGTTCACGCCAACAAGATAATTCCTGGTGATATTCGCAATGATCTTTCTGCCCTTGTGTTCTATTAAAATGGGTGATACATAAGCTGTAGAATCCTCAAGGCTTTCCGATTTCCAGAGCAGTTCGCCTGTGTATTTATCAAGAGCCACGATGGTTGTCTCAGAGCCTCCAGGCGTATATATTACTTTGTCATCTACCAACAAGGGTGATTCAGCAATCTCCCAGGCAGCAAATTCCCCTCCAAATGCTCTGAGTGCCTCTAAACTCCAAAGAATTTCCTGCCTATCCTTATCAATACAAACTACCTGTCCACGGCAACTAATAACATATATTCGATTACCTTCTATCGTAGGTGTCCCCCGGGTTTCAGGAAAGGACTGTTCACAAGCCAGGCCATAGGGTATCTGCCAGAGTTGCTCCCCATTTGTGTTAATAGCAGTAAGAAATTCAATACTGTCCTTTTTCCCCGAAACATAAACGATATCATTGCTAATGGTGGCTGAAGAATACCCATCTCCAATTCCTTCAAATGACCACAATAGTTCAGGACCATTTACCGGCCATGATTTCATCAAGTTCTTCTCCGGGTAGTGTCCATTCCTGTCCGGGCCTCTCCATTGTTCAATATCATCCGATGCAAAAAGACTTTTCGAAATCAATAAAAAAAATATTATAAATTTTGAGTATTTCATATTAGTAAGTTTCATAAAAATAAATGAATTCCCCTTATATTATACTTTAAATGTGATGCCGTATACTCAAACAGGATCCAAAAACAGAAAAAGTATCTTGCTAATATTCGTAAACACGTCTTTAGCGTTTCGAAAACCAAAAAATATTTATAATTTGTATACGGCAAATATAACAAGTAGGATATCATCTTTTATAAAATTCTCTGAACCATAAATTTCTATCACTATGTCTGATAAGTTTAATATATCAATCTTTTTATTACTACCCTTATTATTCAGTTTCCATCCCGGGGAGGATATTTCACCGGAAAGACAATGGTCACAATACCGGGGATACTATTCCAATGGGGCTTTGGATAACGCAAACCTACCTCAGAAATGGGATGTAATTAACAATGAAAACATAAAATGGAAAAAAGAGATACCAGGGCTGGGCTTATCGAGTCCTGTAGTTTGGGGAAATAAATTATTTATTACCACAGCCATTAGTGAAAAAGACTCAGAGGGACTTAAAACAGGCATTTACGGTGATATTGGATCAGTCAATGATGATTCGGAACATGAATGGAAAGTAATATGTATAAACAAACAGGACGGCCAAACCATCTGGGAAAGAACTTCTTGCAAGGGTATACCTGAGCAAAAACGACATCCGAAATCTTCACATGCCAACAGTAGTGTCGCCACGGATGGTAAGCATGTTGTAGCCTTCTTTGGCTCGGAAGGTATCTACTGTTATGATATGGATGGGAACCTGTTATGGCAAAAGGATTTTGGCGTGTTAAGATCCGTTTTTTTCAGGGTAGAATCTGCGGAATGGGAATTTGCCAGTTCTCCCATAATTCATGATGGCGTAGTTATTGTTCAATGCGATGTTATGGAAAATTCCTTTTTAGCTGCATATGAAGCTTCCTCAGGGAAAGAGTTATGGAAAAAATCAAGGGATGAATACCCGGGATGGTGCACACCAAACATTTACTTAAATAATGGCAAGGCATGCATCGCTGTGAATGGATATAAGCACCGTGGAGGATATGACTTTAAAACAGGTGAGGAGATCTGGTCGATGTCTGGTGGCGGCGACATTCAAATCCCTACACCAATCGTCGGAGAGGGTCTGGTATATTTCAACAGCGCTCATGGACCTTCCTCACCCATACTGGCGGTTAAAAAAGAAGCCGCGGGGGAATTAAACATGGAATCCGATCCATTTATTTCATGGAGTGTGCCAAGAGGCGGATCCTATATGCAAACTATGCTTCTATATAAGGGGCTATTGTATAATCTGCGCTGGAATGGTAATATTTTATGCTTTGATGCGCAAACAGGAGAGGAAATATATAACGAAAAGCTTGGCGGGAAGAATAAAAGCTTCACCGCTTCGCCCGTCGTAGCAGATGACAGGATTTACGCAGCTTGCGACGATGGGACAGTCTATGTAATACAAGCAGGGAAAGAGTTTAATCTCCTGTCAGAACATGCACTTGATGATGTATGTATGGTTACTCCGGCCATTACAGATCACATGATCTTCTTTCGAACACAAAGCTATCTTATCGCCGTGGGGAGTAATTAAATATCACTATTTATCTATTCCGTTCTCAAGGATTCCACCAGGTTTTTACTCAGGCTGATTCTGCCTATAAGATAGATCCATAAAAGTCCGTTGATTAGAATCATTAATATGATAATCAATGCTGTCTGCCATGAAGCTTCGATAAACTCTGAAAATACGGATGGTATCGTGGCTATAAAAGCTCCACCGGCCCCGATGATGGTCCCAAATCCAAGCAATATGATATGCTCCCGTGTTAGCATACCTAATATCTCATTTTTGCTGAAACCGACAGCCCTTAAAATTCCCAATTCCTGCATGCGGTCCTGTATATTGCGTATCAATGACAGGCCTAATCCTACTGTCCCAAGAATCATTCCCAATCCCCCCAGCAGTAGGAATATTGATAAATACGTATTTTCAACAGAATTGAATTCCGCCAGTCGATCTGCCGTATATACCAGTTCAAGGCCGGTGTTACGAAAAGACCTTTTTAAATCCGATTCAAGTTCTTCTCTACCTTCAGCATCAGCGTCCATCAGGAATACATGAATGCCACTGCTTGATGGAAAATGTTTCAGAAATAAATCTTCATCGATCAAAACATTTCCCTGGAAAATAGAATTTGCCAGCCCACCTATCAGTTTTACATGCATTTCGTTGCCATATTCATCCGTATATACCAGTGTATCTCCGACTTTTAGTCCCAGTCCCCATTGTATAACCGTCTGGTCTGCAATGGCAGGAACCACCCCACCCGGCATTTCATGTTTTAGTGCAGACCAGTCACCAATTGATTCAAAATCCTTTGTGGTCTTTATAAATGAAAACCGTCCGGTCAGTTTTTCAGAAGGAATGCCCAGGATCCTTGGTTGAGATATCCTGTTCAAATTAAGACAGCTTGCATCATCTCCGTCTGTTTTCCTCATTTGTACAAAATCCCAATTTTCACTTATGTTAAAATCCCTTTTAGTGGCCGGATTGTTCAAATCTTGCAAAACCGGCATTGTGGTTTCTCCATAGAAAAGAAATCCGCCTGTTCCACTTGATTTATTCATGGCATCAGAATACATATCTTTGCGGTTAAGCCCTGTTGATACAATTACAAAGGTGCCCAGGGCAAATAGGATAATGATACGAAGGCTTCTGGCCCTGTTTCGTTGAAGATTTCGCCACGACAATTCTGCCATTGAAAGATCATGATCCAAACTTTCATTTTCTTTAAATAAAAATCCACTAGAGAACAAAATAAAGGAAACGAGTAACAGTCCGCCAGATAAAAAGAACATCCCTGGATTTAATCCAGTAGATATTAAAAACTCTTTTATGATCAGGGTGACGGAAATGATTAGTGTTAACCAGGCTAACCAGTTTAAATATCTGGCGGAATACTTCCTATGCCTCATTTCCGATCCCCTTTGTAATTGAACAGGTTTTGATCTGAGCTTTTTATTGATATTAAAGAAAACAGTTAGGAATACAATGATGAAACTCACAAAAATCCCCATCAGAATCGTGCCATAGCGAATATCTTCTGCGAGTACAGAAGTGCGCACTATTGCTGACCATACCGAATTCAAGGCCTTGAATATCAATCGGTTATACCATATGGCCAAAATACTCCCTGTTAATACACCTGAAAAGACTACAATAGCGGTTTCCATAAACACGAGTCTGCGTACCAAACGATCGGAATATCCTAAAGCCTTGAGTGTTCCATACTGAGACATCCGATTTTCAAGATGAATATTAAACAAAAGTGCAAGTAAGGTTAAACTGGCAATCAAAAGGAAAAAACTCATACCAAAAAACAATTCTGAAAAATCTACTCCTCCTGAAGCTGATTCCAATCCTATTTGCTTTAAATTTCTCAATTGAAATCCCAGGTCTTCGGGTACATGGTATTTTAAAATATTTTTTGAAATTTCCGCGGCTCCATGAATTGCAGCATTCAGGCGTATTAAAGTACATGCCCCAAATCGATTCTCCCAGATCGTTTTACCTACAGAATATGCAATAAATGCTTTTGGCGTACCTTTCCAGTTATTCCAATATTCTTCATCCTTGTCACGAATCTTTTCCAGATCGATAGGTATACCTGTTTCCCAATCCCTGCAACTGCCGGCATCTGACAATCCAGGAAGGGTCGGCATCAAATTCCTGTCGGCATAACGGCCTGAAAGGAGGACTACCTTCTTCACAACAAACCACTTTTCATTTTCTACCAATTGTCTGAGGGGGCCAATAGAATAATACCTTAATAAAAGACTATCTCCCACCCCGGCATCCAGATCTTCAGCCAACCATGAATTAATAATTATTTCATTTGACTCCTTTTCCTGATCGTTAAGGAAAGGACCGGCAGCAACGAAGGAATATGGGGTTTTTCGTGTGTTTTTTTGCAGGGAATTGGCCAAATATGTTAAGATCAGAGCAGGATTATCATCAAATTCATATATTGCATTGACAATAACTGAATCGATAAACACACGATCTGACTCAATATTCCATTCCTTTTTATCTTCTGTCAGGCTTAATTTCAATCCTGAATCCTCCAGCTGCCAGTTTTTTGAAATAATTGACAAAAGATTACTATTCTCGGATCCAGCTTCATGGCTTATTAATAGCTTGTTGGCTTTCCCTTCCGTCTCCATTCTATTGTTAAGAAATTCAAGAGATAAGAAGACATTAAAAGGTGCTGTTTGTGAGGTTTTTAAATTGAACCTACCCAGGCTTTTACTTCCAAGAATTTTCTTTACTGTTAATCGGAGTGATACCTGATTCTCATCATCTGATATAAATGGAGCATTTTTTGGGATCAGGCTTACCTTGTCCACGCGTAATAAAAACGAATCATCAATTTTAAGCCCCAACCTGTCAGCCAGATTCTGACTTATGTATGCTTCATTACGACCAGGGACCTCCTTCAGAGTATTCTCCGGAACCATATCCAGGAAATCCCGGCCAATACCTTGGACATCGATGTTATTTACTCTTAAAGCTCCTCCCTGGGATGAAGCAATAGCTTTTACCTGCATAATGGAGGCTACAGGGACAGTCAAATCATTTTGAATATCCACCCTAAGATTTTTCCTGAAATAACGATCTATACCAGAAAAAGAATATCCAATATTACCCAAACGCAATTCGGTTGTCATTGCCAGGCTGTGGTCAACAGAATCTCCAACAATAAGTGTTCCGGTCAAAACCATCGAGCTGATAGCTACACCAAGAATGATAATCAGGTTTGCCCTTTTATAGTGAAGTAGAGACCGCAGAATGAAATTAAATTTACTTAACACGATGTCAGGTTTTTACATTTAACTTTCCATTCCTCAGTTCGAATTGCTTTTCCATTCTTGCCCCAATTTTCTGAGCGTGTGTAACTACGATTAAGGAAGTCTCAAATTGCTTATTTAAATCAAGCAACAAAGAGATCATTGATAAAGCATTCTCCTCATCCAGAGAACCAGTTGGTTCATCTGCCAGTATCAACTTAGGCTGATTGATCAGGGCCCTGATCAAAGCAACCCGTTGACACTCTCCACCTGATAATACGCCAGGCTTCTGGCCTTTAAGTTCCCATAAGCCCACAGATTTGAGAAGATCCTCCCCAACTTTAATTCTTGATCTTTTAAAATCAATGTCTTTTACAGGAACAGCAGGAATTAATATATTTTCCAGTACGGTGCATTGAGGCAGTAGATGATGCATCTGAAATACAAATCCTATTTCCCTGTTACGAAAAGAAGTTAATTCTATCTCCGTCATATTGCCCAACGTTTGACCATTAAAAATTACCTCTCCCTGATCGGGTTTATCCAATGCACCAATGATATTCATTAATGTTGATTTCCCGGAGCCGCTTGGGCCAAGGATAGATATGGCTTCACCTTTTTTTAGCTCAAGGTTTACCCCATCCAGTACAGTTCTGGGTTCAGCAATGCCTTCCGTTTTAAACGTTTTATATAACTCTTTAACACTTAATAGCATGTCAATTCTCTTTATTTGTTTTGATCTGCTTATAAAATTTCATCATCCTTGACGCCTGGTCATGAATGCTGAAATGTTTAATAATCCCATTCCTGGCCGATTTACTTAAGGAAGATAATTTATCAGGATTCAAATGAAGATCTTCCAATGTATTTGCCAATTCTTCAGGTTCATTGGGTTGATATATTATTCCCCCTTCCGATAAACCCACTATCTCCGGGAAAGCGCCTAATGCAGGTTGTACAACCGGCACACCGGAGGCCATTGCTTCAAGCAGGTACATGCCAAAGGCTTCTCCTTCAAGAACAGGAACAGAAATCAGGGAAACCTTGCTGAAGAACTCGTGACGTCCCTCATTTTCAAAATCCTTATGGAAAATTACATCCCCGGATATTCCTGCCTTTGATATCTTGTTTCTGACCCCTTTCATGAATTCCTGGTCATCTGCAGTTGATCCCCCGGTAATGATCAGTTTAACATATGCATTTTCTGGTTTCTTTTTAAATAAAATAAATGCATCCACCAGCATTTCAAGCCCATTTTCTTCACACATCCTGGATATATACCCTATTGTAAATTCTTTTTCGGCACTATTGACATAGGTATAATCTTCGGGATCCACGCTGATATAGGATGTATATAATTTGCCCGAAGGGATACTCATCTGTTCTTTCATGACATCTGCATAAAATTCACTTACAGCGAAAAAAGCATCAACATCTTCAGCTCTTTTACTCATCAAGTCCCAGGTTTTCTTGCGGAAATGATCGTCCATGGCGTTAACCCAAACATCTTCATCCTGCAGGGAGCATACGACGAGAACATCAAGTTTTTCCTGGAATTTCTTAGCCAATCCGATCAACAAGGCATTAGACAAATGGATCACATCGGCATTGCAATGTTCAGCGATCCAATCGACCATTTTATCCAATTCTTCTTTCTGCCCCCCCTGTTCTCCCAACAGCATCGATATGGTCATGTCTTCAAGCCCATGTGCACGGGTCGATCCTGACATTTTTGCAGCAAACTTCAGGGCCAATCCTGAGTTCAAGATCTCATCAAACCACCTGGGGGCTTTCCGAAATATTGGATAACTGTGTTTCAGATATAAACTTATGGCTCCATAAAAAACAGGTATATCCGATAGATCATGCTCATCAGAAAAAATTGGCAAATACATGGGGATTTTTAAAGCATCAATTCCTTCCTTCCTCAAGGCCTGTACATAAGTACTGTCCCGCAGACAATTTCCGCAATAAAAACTACCCCCTGTGCCCGGCACAATGTGAATTACCTGCATTTTTTTTGATTATTCTCGTAACATATCCAATAAAATTAAACTTATTTCAGGATTGTTTAAAAGGAGCGCACAAGAATTATTATATTTTAATCCAAATCGACTTGAAATTATTTACCAAGGCAATAAATATTTCCATCCCTCGCACCAAGTATTATATATCCATTGACAACAGCCGGATTATGTGTCATGGCACTGCCAATTTCATAAGACCAGATCTCCTGCCCGTTACTGAGGTCTACGAGGTAAAGCATCCCATCCATGGTAGCAGTAAGGACTTTGTCCCGAATAATTACCGGAGAGGCATCAATCCTTCCTCCTGCATTAAATGACCATAGCAGTTTCCCATCAAATCCATTAAAACAATACAATCTTTTATCTTCTCCACCGATAACCACTTTATCCTTATAAATAGAGGGTGAACCTAAAAACGGCAGGCTATTATCCGGATTTTCCCATTTCCACAAAATCTGCCCTTTTTTAATATCGATACATGTGAACTGTCCGTCATAATCACCAGTATATACCAGATTATCCGATACGGCTACAGAACCGGCCACATAGGTAGCTACTTCAACCTTATTTTTCAACTTCCCTGTACCAAGATCAACTGCATGCAAGTATCCATCACATCCACCAAAAAGAGCAACATCCTTACCAACAGCTGCCGCACCATTAACAAAATTATCGGATTCATATTTCCAAACCGGTTGCCCGATCTTCGCATCCACGCAATGAAGGTAAAAATCATAACTACCTACCAAAATGAAATGCTTATTATTGAACTCAAAATGATTTGGAGAACCCGATATCTGGTTTTCCGTCTCATATTTCCACACCAAACTACCTGTATCAGCATTTAATGCATACAAATACCCACTCAGGTTTCCACAATAAATAATGCCGTCATAGTATAACACGGGGGCCTCTATGGTATTGTCTGTCTCAAACTGCCAGAGCAGGTTCCCTTTCATATCCAGGGCGAACAAGATGCCTTCAGAATTTCCGGCAAATATTTTTCCATCTGCGATTATTGGGGCGGCAGTTATGGCATCATCCGTTTGAAAGTTCCAAAGTAAAGTTGGATTTTCAGGAATCCGTGCCCGGGTATACCCGGAAAGAGATGGATCGCCTCTAAAGATCTCCCATTGGTTATTCTGCTGTCCAAGAACATCGATGCTTATATATAATATGAATATCAGACAGAACGATATAGTTTTATAAATTCTCATCATTTTTTCGATAAAGCACCCGTAGGGCAATTATTAGCACAAAGTATAGCTGTTTTCTCAAGTGCATTTACATTTTCACTATCAAATGGGACTGCTACTTCTACATCAAATCCCTTGCCAATAAAGGTAAGTCCCAGCTTTTCTTTGTGTTCCGATGTAATTCGAACACAGATGCCACATTTTATACATTTTTCCGGTTCATAGACTATAGGTTCGTGCTTGAATATTTTTCTTATACTTTTCCTCTCCCTGGGAAAAAACCTTTTCTGAAGTGCTCCATATTCGTCAGAATAATCCCTCAATTTGCAATTATGCTGCTTCCGGCAATCACAATGCATGCATCTTGCAGCCTCTTTTTGCATTTCATTATTAGTAAATCCTTTTAATCCCGTGGTTTCAATTCGCTTTACAGGATCAGCCTCAAGCATATATTCTACCAACTCACCATTCAATAATCTTCCAAACCTGGAATTAAAGATCCTCTTTTCACCAACAACCGGTTCATTATTCAGGTATTGGTCAACAGACAGCGCGACCTGTTTACCATGGGCAACTGCCCGGATGGCCACACGTCCTGGTTTTACAGCACTTCCAATAGCGAAAACCTCTGGGTCCTTGGTCTGGTGGGTATTCCTGTCTGCCATGAATGCACTTGATCTTTTGTCCAAATCTGTAAAAACAGCATTGTCTTCCCCCGTGGCAACAATTACGGCATCGTATTTTGATTTCAAATCTCCCAGATCATTCTTCCCAATTTCCTTTTTCAAGTTAAATACTGCCCCCATTCTGGCAATAACCTCTATTTCCTTATCGAGCACATCTTTAGGAAGCTTTTTATTTGGGATAGCATATCTAAGTGCCCCGCCGGGTAAAGGATTCTTATCATACAATTCACATACATAACCCTTTTGCAATAAAAAGTAGGCAGCCGACAGACCGGCAGGTCCGGTCCCAATTATAGCGACCTTTCTCCCATTTGATGGCGCAATTGATGGTATAAATTGATCTGGCAGGTCCAGGTCATGATCAGCAGCATATCTTTTAAGTTTACAAATAGAAACAGGTGAATCGACAGACCGCCGATGGCAAGCCCTCTCACAGGGTGCGGGGCATATTCTACCAAGAATAGCAGGTAGCGCTATATCTTTTTTAACAACACGCAATGCTTCTTCAGGTTTTCCGTCGGCAAGTAACCTGTTCATCAAGGGAATATCCATATAAGCTGGACAATTTGTCTGGCAAGGAGCTTCACAATCTCCCACATGATCGCTTAACAGAAGTTCCAGGCCTGTTTTCCTGGCTTCCAGCACTTCTTCATCATTGGTTATGACCTCCATACTTTCCTGCACAAGAGTAGTACAGGATGGGATAAGCCTGCCTGTTCGGTTTTCCTTAACAACACATACCATACATGAAGGAAAATGATCATGTCCATCAAGGTGACACATCGTAGGAATATCATTTCCATGACTCCGGGCTAATTCCAGAATCGTCGAATCAGGTGACACCTCAATTATTTTCCCGTTTAAGCTTAATTTGATCATATCCATTTATGATACTGTAACACAATCTTCCGGACATACCTGACGACATCCATCACATTTTATACATTTCTCCTGATCTATGATGTGTATTTGGTAAGGCGTAAAGGCAATCGCATCAACCGGACAGTTTTGAGCACATTTCGTACATCCTATACAGGTTTCTTCTATATGATAGTTTACAAGGTCTCTGCATTTACCTGTCGGACATTTTCCGTGTATGTGTGCCTCGTACTCATCCCTGAAATACCTTAAGGTTGACAATACAGGATTTGGAGCAGTTTTACCCAATCCACACAAGCTGCCCTTTTTTGTCCATCCCGATAAATTCTCAAGTTCTTCAATATCTTTTGGTGAACCCTTACCAGTACATATTTTATTTAATATATCAAGCATTCTTTTGGTACCTACCCGGCAGAAGGTGCATTTCCCACAAGATTCACTTTGAGTGAAAGACAGGAAATATCTGGCTATGTCAACCATGCAGTCAGTGTCATCCAGAACCACAAGACCTCCCGATCCCATCATAGCACCAACTCCTTCCAGGGATTCAAAGTCAATCGGTGTATCCATCAACCAGTGAGGAATACACCCACCTGACGGCCCTCCTATCTGCACCGCTTTAAGTTCACGGTCACCTGATACTCCTCCTCCTATATCTTCAACAATCTCACGAACGGTGATACCCATAGGCACTTCTATCAATCCTCCCCTGTTTACCTTTCCTGCCAGGGCAAAGACTTTCGTACCTTTTGACAATCTTGTTCCATGATTTGTAAATTCAAATACCCCATTTTTTATAATATAGGCGATTTGAGCGAATGTCTCTGTATTATTAACGAGGGTAGGATTGCCCCATAGTCCCTTTTCAGCAGGAAAAGGCGGCCTTAATTTTGGAAATCCACGATTTCCTTCAATTGATGCAATAAGTGCAGTTTCTTCTCCGCAGATAAATGCTCCGGCGCCTTCAAATATCCGGATATTAAAAGAAAAGTCCGTACCCAGAATATTCTTACCGAGATATCCTCTCTCTCGGCATACATCAAGGGCTTCCCTGATCCTTTGTACGGCTAAGGGATATTCCGCCCTGATATAAAAATATCCTTCCGTCGCCCCGGTAGCATATGCCCCTATTACCATTCCTTCAATTACGCGATAAGGATACGATTCCAGGATCATCCTGTCCATAAAAGCACCTGGATCACCCTCATCGCCATTGCAAATTATGAACTTCTGATCACTCACCTGATCTTTTACGATCCGCCATTTATCGCCCGTACTGAATCCACCCCCTCCCCGGCCACGTATTCCACTTTCCGTAATACGTTTCACTACTTCTTCGGAATCTAAGTCATTCAGGCAGATCTTCATGGCCCTGAACCCACCACTTTGCTGATATTCTTCAACATCCAGGGGATCAAGCACACCTCTATGTTCAGTTGCAATAGGTACCTGCCGGCCAAGAAATGAGGAAACCTGTTTTTCCCTCACATTGAGCTCGAAACGCTCCACCCCTTCCCAGTTATGATCAGTCTGGATATCTTCGGCTAAATCCAACAGAGAGGATTTCAAACGGTCCCACAATCCTTTAGGTTTAAAATGTCTTTTAATAATGGCGTTGACGTCTCCAGGTTTTACATGCGAATATAATACCGGTTCTTTTCCACTTGGGATCATCTCCAGTAGCGGGACTTGATGGCACATCCCCACACAGCCTACTTTCTTCATGTTTACATTCAGGCCATTTGTCGTTACCGCCTTTTCGAGGGATTTCTTAACCTCCTCGCTACCACTAGCTACGCAGCATGATCCTAAGCCAATTCGTATCTCACCCTGATGGCCTATTAATTGATCACTTACCCCACGTCCTTTTTTAGAAGGATTATTCAAATCATGCTCGAATGCACCGATTACCTGATCAACATCTTCAATTCCTATGTGTCCATAAGTAGTATCGTCAATCTGAACAACAGGGGCAAGAGTACAGCAGCCAAGGCAATTCACCTTTTCAAGTGAATATTTTCCATCTTTATCTGTGTTCTTTCCTTCAGGAAGGGCTAATGATCTTCCAAAGGCATCATATACCAGTTCCGCTCCTTTTACATGACATGCTGTGCCTGTGCAAACCTTAATAATATGTTCACCCGCTGGCTCAAGCCTGAACTGGGTATAAAAACTAGCGACACCAACGATCAGGTCAGGCGTAATATCCGTAGTTTCGCATACCCTCTTTAAAATTTCTTCCGGCAAATAGTTGAATTCATTCTGTATTACCTGTAAAATGGGTATGACAGCCTTTTTCTCCCGGCCTTTATCCTTAATTATCTGATCTATATTTAACTCTGCCATTTAGATTCCAATACAATACAAAAACTTATCCCCGCGTATATATATCCTGCCGTCTGAAAAGGATGGGGTACTGACTGAACCCTCTCCTAATTCCGGCTCACCGAGAAGTGTCATATCCTTATCTTTGCTGAAAATATGCATTTTACCCCCCATGTCAAGGAAATATACCTTATTATCCGCGATCATAGGTGAGGCATATATACCGTCATCACATTCATATTCCCACAGAATTTCGCCATTTGCAGCATCATAGCATACGATCACTCCATAGCTTGTGGCTATGAATACCATACCATTATCAACCACCGGGCTTGCCACTTCAGGAAGATACTCGTTGGTTTCCCATATTATTTCCGGCTGACTGCCTGGCTTAATGGCTGCCAGGACAGCATATTCATTAGTGACATAGACCATGCCATCGGAATATGCCGCTGATGGCCCCACTTCTCCCATAAGGCAATCAATTGACCACAATTCATCTCCGGAAAGCGGATCATAACCAGCTACCTGAGGGCTTGATGTCAATATAAGTTCAATATGGTCACCCAGATTGGCAAGAATCGGAGAAGCCCAGGATATTTTCGAAGTTCGAAGGGTTTCCCATTTCGTCTCACCTGACAAAATATCAAGCCCCAACACTTTTCCCTGCTTATTGGTATCAAATTGAATAAGAAGTATTCCCTGATATATAAGCAGTGAAGATGAATGTCCATAGTGATTATCAGGCATTCCCAGGTTTTTTGCCCATTTTCTATTCCCATCCAAATCTATGCATACAACATCCCCGGTGGCATAAATGGCGCAAACATTAGCGCCATCTGTTGCTATGGTCGGCGCAGCATAACCTGTATCATCGGTTACTCTGGGAGATCCACTGGAATTCCTGGCCACATCATTTACGGGGTGTTCCCATATCTTCTCCCCATTATTCCGGTTATAACAGTATATAATTTGTGAAGTACCATCCGCACCGGTCAGAAACAATTTGTCGCCCCAGATAACGGGTGAATTATAACCTGGCAGAGGGATCTCTTTTTTCCACAAAACATTTCTCCCGGATGGGCCGTCCCAATCTACAGGAATATTTTTACTATTCGATAGTCCAAGACCATATGGCCCCCTGAAAGAAGGGAACTGGTCTGTAAACCGTAATTTTACAGGTTGGATATCAGCCTCGGGCGTTTCAGGATCTGTTTTAGAATCCACCCCTTCAGTTTCCTCTATAATTTCTTCTGTTTCTAATTGCTTATCCTCTTCAACCGGTAAATTTTCGTTCAATAATTCATTGGATTCCGATTTCCCATCTGATTGTACCGCTTCTTCAGAAGTCCGGATGGCAATCTCCTCTACTTCCGGCCCTTCATTCATGTCCTCTAAAGTTGTAAGATTATATGGATCGGCAAGATTATCATTGGACAAATATGCAGCGATCAGAGCCAGGCCAAATATGGAGAACACAGAATATATGATCCATTTCTGGGTAGCGATCAATTCCCGACCAAGGTGCCGGTCTTCACTACCGGGCTCATCCACTTTATCACTATAAGACTGATACATTCTCAGTGATATAACCAGAACGATAACGCCCACTATTAAAATAAAAGCTCCGGCACGTATTTGCCATTGTTTCGTAAAATAGGCTTTACGCACCATCAGATCGATATGCCTGATATCTTCCCTGAGTTGCTCGTTACCTGCATCTTTTTTAAGCTGTTCCACCAGGTTTGCCAGCAATTCATTATCCAATGGTTCCGATCTCTGGAGCTGCCAGTAATTTAATATCATAATAATACTGATTATAGCCGAAAATATTCCAGCAATAACAGCAAGCCTCCAGGTTGTTTTTTGTTTTTCTTTAATGTTCACTTGATCTGTTCCATTATTTTGTCAAAATCGGGTTTACCAACAGGGCAATAATCCATGCACCTTCCACAACTTACACAATTTCCCTTATCCGGTTCATAGTCCTTTCGGTTCCTGTATAAGGTTTTACCCATAAATATTAATCCGAATGCCAATCCTAAAAATCCTCCCAATACCCAACCGCCATAATAGAATTGCTGCCGAATGGTAGCTGCCTCCTCCAATAAGATCTCCATGGTTTTTCCCGAGGTCAGAAAAGTCTGCACATCAATGTGGTCAGGATCGTTTTTTAGTTCTGGTTGAGCAATCAACAGTTCCGCTAGGCTTACCGTTGAATTTACTTTGGATAAGTATACATGTGATCTAGATCCTATATATCCTCCAATCATGATCAGGATCGGGAGGATTAATACTGACATTAAGAATTTATTAATGTCTTTCCCAGAAGAAACGGGTTCAATTACCGGTTTGTTGATAGCATCTACCGGGCAGGAATGGGCACATAACTTACAATCCACACATTCTGAGGGTGTTATACTCAAATGCCATTTTGAAACGCTTGACATCCAATTCAGCAGGACACCATAAGGGCATAGAAAGCGGCAATAAGGCCTTGCAACAAACATCCCCAGGATTAAGAAACTACCTCCCAATACGAGCATTTCAAAGGAAGCATCCATTCTGAAAATGCCGATGAAAGGATCATAGCGGCAAATAATGAAATCCGTATTTGTTGCAGCATATAATATCGAAAGCCCCAGGTAGAGATAAGGGATCAATCCCAATACCTTACGGACAGGTGAGGGAATTGAGATGGGTTTGAGTATGACGAGTTCCTGAATGGCTCCAAGTGGACAAGCAGCCCCACAGAAAACACGGCCCATAAAAAGGGCAAAGATCAAGGGCAGTATAAAAAACAAGAGGGCAGTTATCGAAATGGCATAGGCTGGATTGAATAAAGTAAGAGTTACATTCTGAATCCCTCCAATAGAACAAATACATCCATTCCTGTAAAAGCCAAAATAAATGAGTGTAAATACTGATAGATACAGAATGCCCCGCCTGGAACGTTTCTTTATAGCAAACCAGGAAGTCAGAAGTAAGACGATCAATAAGATAACCACATCCAGGATCTCCATAGTAGCCCACCTGGGTTCCGGGGCCAAAGGGGATGGAACCACATAATCCGTTTCAAAATCCGGTCTGGGGAATCGCTGTTGTGCATAAGATACTACTGATATCAGCAGGCCACTAAAAAATGTCAGGATCGCTAATTTGTTATTCTTCAAAAGTCTCTTTTTAGCTCTTTGTAAAATCTCCTTTAAAATTGTATGGTTTACTTGCCGGTGCTCTGGTTATGGCCTCTGAAGGACAAAGCCTTGCGATAGTACATTGATTGCAATTGAGGCACAGGTCATGGCGGATCTGCAGATGCAAGGATCCATTACCAAAAGCGGAACACCCTTTTACACATTTCCCGCACCCAATACAGATATCCTCATCAATCGTATATTCAAAAAATGGTTCCTCAATAAAATCCCTTTTTATTGCAGCTGTCGGGCAAAGTTGGTTTTCAGCCCCGGTATGGAGATCGATAACACCCGGCTTAAAATACCCCCCGCACAGATCACAGAACCCACAAAGATCAAAAGCATGGACACATTTCACTGCAGAAGGAGTCAAAACACATTCCTCGGCACATCTGCCACATTGTGTACATTCAAAGGGATCGATCTGCCAAACCCACTCCTCCTTGGTAGATTTACTTAAAGCAAGGCCACTCACTCCCCCTATACCCAGGGCGAGGGTTATACGAGCTGTAGAACGTATAAACTCCCTTCTTTTATTGGCTTTATTGTTAGGAGACTTTTCCATCTTCAATAGTTTTTATATCTGTAACCTTCTGACAGGTATTAAATTTACCACACAATCTGCAAACTTCGGAAGCCGTGCAATCGTCAGTGGCCTTGATGGTCCGGTGACTCACCAAAAATCCTACTGAGGATAGCAGTCCACCTAATAATGAGTAGCGGGCAAAATCCTGTATAAAATTTCTTCTTTTCATTCCGTTTAATTTCTTTCAAAAATCCTTATTTTACCTAATGTGATATCGAGGGCATATATCTTCCCATGAATATCAACAGCGATATCAGCAGGTTCATTATCTTCTTCAAAATCATCGGGAGCAGCAACAACACAATCCAATTCGCCAGATGGTTTATATACCTTTATCCTTGATAGACCTTTCTCACTTGTGACGAAGGATCCATCTTCCATAATTGCAATATGAGCCGGGTTGCAACATCCTGTGAATCCTTCGATCTCAAAGGAAGGTTTTCCCCAGAAAGCCCTGACAGAACCATCGTCAGTATAGTTCTC
This sequence comes from uncultured Roseivirgaceae bacterium, assembly GCA_964389805.1. GTDB lineage: Bacteria > Bacteroidota > Bacteroidia > Cytophagales > Cyclobacteriaceae > JAGTVG01. Next base: position 24,624 of record CAYMFU010000180.1, read on the forward strand.
GACCTTCAGCAATCCGGAATTCACAACCCAGAGTTGATTATCAGGATCTACTTCAAGATCAAAATAAGGACTGGGAAGTATAAAACCATAGTTCCCTTCCAACCTATCTGTCCCATCAAATGAATCAAGGATTTGCCCGTTCAGATCCAGTCGTAATACAATGCGGTTTCCGGCATCGGCAACAATGGCAATAGAATCCATAAAGGCTATTGCAGTAATCAGAGTTTTTTCTCCAAAGTCTTCCCAACGGGCCAGTGACTCCCCTTCCAAGCTGACTATCTCTATAGAATTCTGACATCCGAGATAAATGTTCCCTTCCGGGGAAAATGATACAGCGGTTAATGGTCCTTTGACAGATTTGTTAATGATCTCCAATCCAGAAGTATCAATGACCTGTAGGTGATCTTTAAATCCTATTGCTATCAGATTATTATGAATATCGATAGCTTTTGGTTCCGAAATACTCAATCCTATTCTTTTGATCTCCTTGAATTTTATCAAGGATGAATCCACCGCTTTATACTCGTCAAGCTCATAAGCATATGGATTTTTTGCTGTGTCTTTTATTTCACCAGACATAAAATCGCCGAGGATTATCACGATGATGAGTAATCCAAGTATTATTACTATGATATAGATAAAGATCTTTTTCATATTATCAGGATTACATTTTTCTAATGTCCATGCAATACATATTATTGGCATCCCGCAGCAACAGGTATCCGTCTGCAATTGCAAGAGGTGCCCAGGCATCATGCCCTTCAAAAACTTTTATCTGATCCAGTAAAATAAAATTTTTACGGCTAGGCTGAACGATCGATAAAGTGCCTTCATCATTCAATATAAAAAATTTTCCATCAGCAACCATATAAGGTCCCAATCCAAAGCGATGTGTTTTGCCGCTGGTCCAGACTATCTTTCGGGTATCCTGGGGATCAACACAAATAAACTGGTTTCTCATTGGCCCTGCATCTTTTGGCAAAATCCCATATAACAAGCCGTCGTGATATACAGGTGTTTGTTGTTCGCAGGCAAGTCCATCTTTTGGTTTGTAATCATATAACCTGGTTGCGGAAAACTTACCATTCTCATAATCAATTTGAAAAACCATACTCCCGGCGCCGTATCCGGCTGTAAGAAAAACTTTCCCATCCGGCAAACAAACGGGCGATGGCGCCACCACAGAGCAGCTCCATTCATTGGACTGCCATAAAACCTTACCAGCCAGGTCGCCTTCAGCACCTATCCCAATAACACCTCCTACAGCACTGTACACATACATTTTTATTCCCTGGTATACCCATGGCATAATAGAAGCATGAGACATTTTCCAAATACCTGGATTAGGCACTTCCCATAATATTTCACCTGTTGCACAATCTACCGCGATCATGATGGCATGTCCACCAGTTGCAATAATGGCATTGCCATCGTCAATTAAAGGACATTGCCCGGTATACCAGAATGGGATCTCCGTCTCATATAATTTCTCTATATCCATTCCCCAGCGAAGATCACCTGACTCACGGTCAAGACACATAACATGGGACCGGGGTCCGACAGTTAATATATAATCTTCTGTAACAGCCGGGATGGTCCTTGACATCCCGTGGTTTCTTTTAATGTTCACATTATACCACCTCCTCCATAATTCCTTCCCATCCCTGAGCGAAAAACACTTCAACATATCTGCCTTGACCTTTTCATCGTAATCAAGTAAATAGACCTTCCCTTTATATATAGATGGCCCGGCATGCCCTTCACCCAATTCGACAGACCATTGAATTTTCGGATCGCTATTAAACTTATTTATCAATCCAGATCCAGATTTCTTAATATTATCAAATTCTAGACCTCTAAACCGTGGCCACACATCATTCAACTCACTATCTGAATCAGAGAAAAGTTCAAAAAAAGCACCAATATTAATTACTTCTGTGCCGCCACCGTCATCACCGCCCCGGTTATCCATACCAGGTTCGCTTGTATTGAAGTCAATAGAAGGTCCAGAAAGATTCCACCAGATCAACGCCGTTATAAATAAGAGACCTGCAGAATATAAAAATATGTTTTTAGGATTAAACAAATTATCCTTTTTTATCTTGTATATCAAATACCATTATAACCTCACCATGACGGATCAACAGTTTTTTATCTGCGATGTAAGGGTGCGCCCAGTGAGGACCGGTTCCGGATTCAATTTTAAATGAGCTAATGATATCATATTCCTCCGGTGTTGGATTGACGAGTGCTACATTTCCGCCTCTTTCTTCATA
>CAYMFU010000181.1:0-54691 GCA_964389805.1 uncultured Roseivirgaceae bacterium
GTTTTTTACCAGGTATTTTTTCTCCGGTTTGATTTTATAGTATTCCCCACGGAAGGGAATAATCTTTACATTAACCTTTTGATGTGTATGTCTTGCTATTTTATCGGAATATAATCCTGCACAATTGATTACAAGTTTTGATTTATAAGATTCAGTTGCTGTGCTTACAATAGCCTCCTGCTTTGTAATCTTTATGTCCCTGACTTTTTGACCAAAATATATTTCGGCACCTCGCTTCCTGATATTTTCCGCTAGTTTTTCGGATACTATTTTGAAATCTATAATACCTGTCTGTGGAACCAAAATGCCTCCTAATCCCACTACATGGGGCTCATAGTCATTCAGTTCTTCCCCTTTTAAAAGTTTAAGTCCCTTTAATCCATTTTCTATTCCCCGCTTATAAAGCAATTCCATCCCAGGAATCTCGTGTTTATCGGAAGCAATTATTACTTTTCCGCATACGTCATATAAAATATCGTTTTCATCGCAGAAGTCCAGAAGAAGCTTATATCCATAAGTACAATTTCTGGCTTTCAAGCTACCTGGTTTATAATAGATCCCACTATGAATTACACCACTATTATTCCCTGTCTGATGTGCTGAAACACTCTTCTCTTTTTCCAACACATGGATCTTTAACCCGGGATTTTTTTCTTGTATTTTATAAGCTGTTGCCAATCCAACAATGCCAGCTCCAATAATTACAATATCTGATTCCAAAAAAGTATATTTTAAGATGCCAAGATAAAAAAATAATTCCAAAATTTCAGTCGTATAACATCAGTCCAACATATTTCCATACTGAAATAGTACCACAAACATTAGTTAATATATGTAAACAAGGACCTATTAGTATCAATAAAAAAAGCAAGCCAATGAGTAATTGTGACGATCAGATACGAATAAAGTAAGCTATCTGTTATCTGATTTAACGCCGTCCTAAATATTCCTAAATCGAGTTGAGGAGATTCATCTACTAATATGTATCTCCCATTTTCGATGGTGGGCTTTTTATGAATAGTATTGCACCTTCCTCCACAAATGGTGATTCAAAATTTTGGATACTCCCCCCTTCCAATCCTGCAGCATGTATTGTTTCACCTGTGGATGGATTAAACCACTCAACTCCGGCACTGCCTTTTATCGCACGGAGGTCAACGTTAACCATATTTGTATCTGCCAAATACACAAGGTATTCTTTTCCTGCATTGGCTAGGCAGTATGCCGAGGATGCAAGACTTTTACTCGGTAACATTTCATCCAGGTTTAGCTGTTGTGCAAAGTGCTGGATCTGACCCAAACTCACCCTTATCGGTTTGAATCGTTCTTCAAAGGATTTGCCAAGGACCAGCCCATCATACGGATCCATAAAGATTGGATTCAAACCCCGACAAAAACTTTTCCAGGCCCAATCACTACTTCCGCCAATGCCCCAGAGATGATCTGTGTCGTTGATTATGATCTTACTGCCATCTGCTTCGGGAGGATCCTCGCGATAACCATCTTCATTATTTGGTGAAATCCATTCAGCCGGACTTTTAAAAAGGTCTTCATTGCTGCCCCCCTTGTATTGGAAGGTCATGCCTACGGGATGTTGCTTTGGTTTGGTCTGTTCATACTGATGTATATAGTCAATCATATGATACTGCCAGAGAGTTGAAGACGGATGATTCTCATTTGATATTTCGTAGAGAACATTGTCCAGATCATTTACCACATCGATGACATGTTTTACGTATGCTTCCTGTATTGCAGTGATACGGTCATCCATAAGTTCATGGATACCTAAAGCAAGGCTGTCATCTTTGATGTTTCCTCCAATACTCTGAATATTGTTTTCAGGGTGAAAAGGATGATTATCATAAGCATTAGGAGAAAATTGCAAGCCCCACCCTTCAAATAACATAATAGAAACATAAATTCCATGCTTTTCAGCAGCTTCGACTCTGGACCTCAAGCGGTTGAAATATTTAACATCAAATGATTCCAGATCGAATTTAGGTTTACTGTCCAGTGCTGTTCCCGGTCCGGTTCTGATCCAGGGATGAGGTGTCACATAATGGATTTCAGGTTCTTTACTCCTGTTATTAGGATTATTTCCAGAAGTATTCCAGGTCATCAGTTCCCAAGCCCATAAACGTATGAAGTTATGTCCATAGCTTTGCATCCACATTAGGTAAGCATCAAAATCGAAACGTGGAGGAGGATCGGATGGTCCCATATCAACAAGGTTATTCCAAGTATGGGAGCCTGTCAATAGAATTGCTCCTCCGCTGTTGTCAGTGAAATACCTGGGATTTTTATCTGAAACTCTCAATGGACCCTTGGAAGGTGGAGTACAGGAATAAATAAAAAGTAACGTGAGGATTCCAATAAAGGCAGAAAATCCGAGCTTAGTCTGATTATAAAAGGATTTATCACTCATTTTGTTAGAAAATTTATTTCAGTTTTTCACAAAATTTATAGAAGGAGTTACTCAATTTCAATATACTGGAACATTGCCATGTGTGTCTTCAGATTAAAGCGAGATATGTTTGCCGTTTGTATTCTTCTTAGCCGTATTTAAAATATCTGAAATGAAGTTTCACATTGAGTTTGCCCACTCTTAATTATTATTCGATATCATAACATATAGATACTATAAAAGTACTTGAAGGTACTCAATCCACCTAAAAAAACAAACATCTCCTTTCATAGGCTTATACGGATTTATTACTGCTGATATAATGACACTAGTCTAATATCATTCAATCAAAAATGATTAATCTCATACTTTAATCAAAAATGACTGAATAATTTTGCAATTCATTTCGAAGTTTTTCTATAATATAAAATTATGAATTACCGGTCTGCGGCTGAGGCTGTAAAAGTAATAAAATCAGGAGATACCGTTTTTATACATGGAGTTGCCCAGGCTCCTCAATTATTAATCGATGCTATGGTGGCCCGTTCACCTGAACTGGAAAATGTACGAATTGTGCATATTCATCACGAAGCTGAAGCACCTTATGTGAATCCCGAATATGAAGGAATCTTCCGGTGTGAATCCTTTTTTGTAGGCGCTAATGTACGCAAAGCAACCATGGAAGGACTGGCAGATTACATTCCTGTTTTTCTAAGTGAGATACCAGGATTAATGCGAAAGGGTATTGTAAACATCGATGTAGCTTTAATGAATGTTTCTCCTCCCGATAAACACGGTTTTGTTTCTTTGGGAAGTTCAGTTGATGTGGCAGTAGCAGCAGTTCAATCTGCGAAGCATGTAATTGCTCAGGTAAACTCAAAGGTACCCAGGGTCTTTGTGGATGGGAGTATGCATATGCGACATTTCGATACCTTTGTTGAGCATGATTCTGATATTATTGTAGTTCCGGTACCTCAACCTACTCAGACTGAAGACAAGATAGCAGATTATGTAGCAAGCCTGGTAGATGATGGGGCCACAATGCAAATGGGGATTGGTGGTATTCCCAATGCTGTTCTTACAAAGCTTGAGAACCATAAGAACCTTGGTGTTCATACAGAGATGTTTTCCGATGGCGTAATTCCATTGGTAGAAAAGGGAGTAATTAATAACTCAGCTAAACGGGTGGTTCCGGGACAGATTGTATCCTCTTTTACTATGGGCTCACAGAAAGTGTACGATTTCCTGCATGATAATCCTCAGATAGCTATGATGGATTGTTCTTTTGTAAATGACGTTCGTATTATAAGAAGAAATCCAAAGGTGACCGCTATTAATTCGGCGATTGAAATTGATTTAACGGGTCAGGTTTGCGCTGACTCGATCGGGACAAAACATTATTCCGGGGTTGGCGGTCAAATAGACTTTATTCGTGGGGCTTCCTATTCCCGGGGTGGGAAACCAATAATTGCAATATCTTCTCAAACTGGCAAGGGGATTTCTAAAATCGTCCCAACATTGAAACAAGGTGCGGGAGTTGTAAGTACCCGGGCAAATGTACACTATGTGATTACGGAGTTCGGAATAGCATACCTATATGGGCAATCTATGAAAGAAAGGGCAAGAAGAATGATAAAAATTGCCCATCCGGATCAAAGAGAAGGGTTAGAAAAAGCTGCCCACGAACGGTGGAGCGGACATTGGAGTTTGTAATATTCGTTATTATACAATAATCCCGCAGGAATAATACCTAATGATTCTATAATGCTAAAATACTCCCTTCTTCCTTACTTTAAAGCCGATCAATAAGGGATTAGTCTATCGATTTTTTGTTAAGAAACCTCACTAAAAGTTTATCTTTCTAATCTTTTACACACCTTACAGACATGCCATATCTTGGGTGGCCCTTTCCATCGCTTCTTATACCGTTATGTGTATATTCCATGCTGATATACCAATCTGAGGTTGTCCACCAATATCCACGGAGTCCGATTTGAGTAAAATTGGGTGTCAAAGCGCCTCCGGGGAGAATAGTTAGGCCAAATGTATCATCCCCGTTTCCACCATCATACCAGCCGCAAACGGCCTTTAAGGGTAAAGCTGGCTCATCAAATCCCTCACCCCTTAAATACGAATCTAATTCAATCCATTCAGCTTTACTAGGTACATGCCAGCCTGCCGGACATACGCCTTGAACGCCACTTGGATTGGCTGAACTCATTGCAGCGCCATTTAAAACAGCAGGTAAATTATAAAGAACGCCATATATCCCGTAGTTATCCGTTGCTTTAGCTTCTGAGGTACTTGTCCCATAGTATTCATAGACGTAAAACCTGGGATCTGTGTCAGACAGTTCTGAAGGACCAAGTTCTTCCGGTAGGTAGGCAAGATTTTGAGCCATCCAGGTTTTATCATCTATCATAACGGTTTTATATTCTATATTTCCCCGTGGATCTACAAAAGATCCATAATTTACAACAGGAGGAATTTTTAAAGTTGTAAAGCTCCAAATCCCACTTTGGGATACCCCTCCACTTTTATTTTTAGCCTTTATGTTCCAAAAATACGTAGTATTGTCAACTAAGGCCGGGAGGAAAGTTGTATCAGATTGATCGGTGCTGACTGTAGACATTGGCGGATTATCGGTGCCAAAAAATACATCATATGTTATGTCATTACCATCCGGATCAGTAGATGATCCCCAAACTAATTTTGCATCCAGAGCCACGCAGGTTTCTGACATAGCAGGGCTGATCAAACTAAACGCTGTAGGCAAACTACCTAAAGTGGTAAAACTCCAAATTCCACTTTGAGCTCTCCCTCCATTTTCATCAATCGCCTCAACTTTCCAGTAGTAAGTGGTATTGTCATTGATATCAGGTTTATAAGTAGTGGTTGTTTGTCCCGCACTAGCTATTTGAGCAGGAGAAACATTCGTGTCCAGAAAGACATTGTATTTTACTTTATCTCCATCCGGATCCATCGATATTTGCCAGGATAAGGTTATGTCAATTTCTACATCTTCAGCTTTGTTTTCCGGAAAGCTAAGAACGGGAGCAACGGGATCCCTATTTGCAGGGTCTCCGTCATCAGTTTTGGTTTCGCATGATAGATAAGTAAATAAGAAACTTATTAAAATAAAGATTGATAAGAGTACAATTTTGTTTTTCATGATATTTTGGGATTATATTTTTGTAAAAACTTCTTTCTTTTATCAATGTCATCTCAAAAAATGTAAATAATACTATTAGCGGAATTAGCAAATCAAAAATTCTCCAAGGTAATCAAATACTTATATAATTTAAAAACATTAATTAGAGACAATTAGTTCCTTGTTTTTTTAGAAAAAACAAGCCCAGAATCGGAGTTTTGTAGATTTTATAAAACTGTAAAACAATTGAGAGAGAGTGGTTAAATAGCCCTATATCCCCAGTATTTTGAGAAAACATAGAATTAGAATGATTTATTCTATCATTTTAATGGTTTCGCGATGCTTATCCTAAATTATATTGATATTACAGCATAAAATACCCAAAACATGCTGAGTGAAAAACTTGTATAAAAGTGTCAAATTGATGGTAGGTAAGAGATAAAAATTTATCAACCAATATAAACAGGTCTAATCCATTGTTTTGGAACAATGTTTTAAGAGTCAGTTAGTTAACTGTAATTATTTATGATTTGCCAAGGTTCTACTCTTCGTCTTTCTTTTTGAAGTCGAGGGAGGCGGAATTTACGCAGTACCTCAAGCCTGTTGGCTTAGGTCCGTCAGGAAAAACATGACCTAAATGACCACCGCAGTTATTGCAGACAATTTCTGTTCTTACCATACCATGGGCGCGATCTTCGGATTCTCCCACTTTCTCTTCGTCAAGTGGTTTATAAAAACTAGGCCATCCGCAACCTGAATCATATTTTGATTCTGAAGTAAATAATTCATGGCCACAACCCGCACAAACATAGGTCCCTTCCTCTTTGTGTTTATAATATTCGCCTGTAAAAGCATATTCAGTTCCTTTTTCTCTCAGAATCTGAAATTCTACCGGAGTAAGGATTTGCTTCCATTCCTCATCTGATTTATTTACTTTGTAATCTGATTTGCTATTCATATCAGCCATATTGGTATCATTTTGAGATTTAGCACTACAGGAAAATATAAATACCGCACTAATTATTAATACTACTTTGCTCATTATTCCTTTTTCTAAATAAATACTGATTTTTAGAAGAATTGTTTTAGACTAATAGTTCTTTTGCCAATATACCTTCGTTTTCTTTTTCCTTTTGTCTTTTGTATGACTGTATGGTTTCTTATGGCCTTTTGGCTTAATGGTTTTATGGGTATAACCTGTAACGGGATAACAGCCATAGGTGGCAAATACCAACGAAAGCGATAGGATGAGAATACCAATTCTCCTTAAATATTTAGGATAATGCTTAAATATCAACTATTATATGTTTTTGAAGCTGTCAAAATTAAATATATTCATTCTTAATTGAAATTTGAGTTCTTGATTCCTTCAAAATCCAATGAATCATGAGAGTTAAGTTAATCTTTTCTATTGTTGTAACGGCCATATCATTAAAATCTTATCCTCAATCCAATATTGATTCGCTTCTTTCTCGACTGGAGACTTCAAATGGTATAGAAAAGGTTGACATTCTGAATCAACTGACCGATACCTATAAACTTGATAACACGGACGAGGCCATGAATTACGCCCTTCAGGCCTCTGTTCTGGCTGAAAATCTCGATTACGAGAAAGGAACCGGGTATTCGGCTCAAAATTTGGGATATATTGAGTACCTCTATGGCAATTTTAATGATGCAATACGATATAGCCAAGAGGCATCTGAGATGGCTGATAAACTGCATGATCCGGAATTGAAATTAAGAACATATGAGATCCTTGCTCTAACTTATGAAGAAATAGAAGAATATGACAAAAGTCAACAGTTTTTCCATAACTCCTACGAGCTGAATCAATCTTTGAAAAATTATGTAGGCGCCGGACTATCATTGCTTGGTATTGGCAGGATATATGAAAATGTGGGGAGCGCGCGCTTGTCTTTAGAAAGCAATCTTAAAGCATTGGACATTTTTCTGGGCCTTAAAAATGATGCAGGCATAGCTAAATCATCAATAGCTGTAGCTAAGAATTATTTTAAAATGGATGATTACGATTCAACTACTTATTACTATAGCTACGCTGAAGAGCTGATCCAACAACTGGGATCAAAGGAACTGCTACTTGAATTGTATCTTGAAAAGTATAGGGTGTATATGGGATCTTACACAGATTCATCACTTAGTTACATAATAAAAGCCATTGAGCTATCCGGTGAACTTGGAAGGATATACCTGAAAAAAGAACTTCTTATTGAAATTTCTGAACTGTACTCTCAAAGGGGTGAATATCAACCGGCCTACGATTTTCATCAAAAGTATATACACCTGAATGATAGCCTGACCAATAATCAAGGAATTATTGGTAATGAAAAACTGAGATTTTCATTAAATGATGCGATATACACTGAACAACGGGAGGTTTTTAAAGAGTTTGAAAAATTTAATAAAAAGGAAACAGATCGATATCGGTTTATGGTATATGGATTTGGTCTGATCATTTTGTTTATATCCGGGATTCTGGTCCTGTTGATCTTTCGTTATTCCTCTCAGAAGAAATCAGTTGCAAAAATGAAAGGTCTTTATAAAGAGATTGAAAGCCTGTCAAATGAAATCAATAAGAAACAAGAGATTATTTTTAATTTAAGCGGGAAGAAATTAAAGCATGAGTCTGGTAGTGAAGATAATATATTAAATGAGATGGTATTGGCTAATACCGCAAAAAGATCTGGCCATGAAATGTCAAAAACAGAATTTTTAGAGCAGGCAAATCATCAGTTTATTGCTGAACAGTGGGCAAGGCTTCAGGAAGTAAGAGACCGTCTCAGGTATAAAAAAGAACATTTAAAAGTGGAGAATATTCTTTCAGAAGATTGGGAATATGTAAACCTGGGCATGTTAAACCAATCATTAATAGATTCTAAAGGTGAATATTTTAATCAGAATATAAAGATCCATCATAATACAAATCCGGATTTGAATGTATTCTGCCATAAGGAATCCCTACTTTTACTCATCCATTTATTGCTTCAAAATGCCATCGAAGCTATAAGTAATGAGGGGAATATATATATTGATTATTATGTGGATAAGAAGAAGGTTGTTTATAGGATCATTGATACAGGATGTGGTATTTCACTCAATGATAAATCGCAGGTGTTCGCCCCATTTTATTCTACCAAAAAGCAGGAACATCACTATGGATTGGGACTGTCGGTCTGCCTGGAAATAGTTAAAAGACATAAAGCAGTCATAAAAGTGAAAAGCAAACCTGGAATAGCTACTGAATTCGGATTGGAGTTTTATTACGATTAATTTGTTATGCTACCCCTAACATTAATTAATTCTGTTTCCAGTTCGGCGAATGCTTCATTGCATATCGATTCCAATTCTAAGACCATTGTAGGGATTTCTGAAACATCCTCAAACAACCTTCCCTGTCTCTCGATATTTATAATCAATTCTTTAGCACTATGAATACCCATAAACGTAAAGGATGGTTTCATTTTATGTGCAATGTCTCCGATCATTTTCCATTCTGAATCTATCAGATAGTTTTTCATATCATTGATATGGGGAGGTGTGTTTTTTAAAAATGTTTCAATCATTTCTGTTTTAAACTCATGGTCTTCCCCGCAAATAGAAACCAGATAAGATAGATCCGTTATTCGTTCACCGTTACGATCATCACTTCTCATATATCAAATTGTTTTTTCTTTTAAATATCGATAAATGGTGGATTTCCCAATATCTAGTATGTCAGCAACCTTTAATACATTATTATCATATTTTTTAAGAAAGAAATCAATGATTCTGTTATTGTAGTCCTTTAATGAAAGTTCCTGGTAAGTGAAATTTTCTTCACTCTTTGGGCTACTGAAATTTATGTCTTCAGAGAGAATCACGTTGTCATTACACATCACAGCAGAGAGTTCAATTATTGATTTTAATTCCCTGATATTACCAGGATAATGGTAACGCAATAGTTTTTCCTGAGTTTCTCTTTCCATGGCGAGATCTTCCATGTCGTTTTCCTTGCAAAAACTTGATAAAAAGTGTTTTGCAAGTATAATAATATCAGTTTCCCGCTCACGAAGAGGGGGAAGCTGAATGGGAAGGCCAAGCAATCGGTAATATAGATCTTCCCGGAAGTTGCCATTTTTCACCTCATCTGTCAGATTTTTATGTGTCGCAACAAGCAACCTTACATCAATCGGTATTATACTATTACCACCTACCCGGGTGACTTCTCTTTCCTGGATTACTCTTAATAATTTAGCCTGGAGATTTAAATCCATTTCAGCAATCTCATCCAGGAAAATGGTCCCGCCATCGGCTTCTTCAAATCTTCCGATTCTTCTGGTCACTGCACCCGTAAAGGAGCCTTTTTCATGACCAAATAGTTCGCTTTCCATTAATTCCCTGGGGATAGCAGCAATATTTACCGGGATGAATGGCCGCTTTTTCCTCGAGGAATTATAATGAATTCCTTTAGCAACAAGTTCTTTCCCTGTCCCAGTCTCACCTGTAATTGAAATTGTTATATTGGTCTTGATGGCTTTTTTCATCAGGTCAAAAACCTTTTTAATGGCAGGTGAATTGCCGATAATACTATTTCCGAATTCATATTTTTCGGTGATCTCCTGTTTTAAAGTATTGATCTCGTTGACAAGAGTGATATTCCTTTTGGCATTTGTTAATGCATATTCAAGTCGCTCCTTTGTCTCTTCGTCTTTTATTATGTAATCATATGCGCCAAGTTTCAATAACTGTACAGCTATGCCGATCTCTTCCTGACCAGATACGATAATGACAGGTATGTTTATATCAAATTCCTTGATTTCCTTTAATATTTCTTCACCTGATTTATCGGGCAGACTGTAATCAAGTGTAATAATGGAAGGCCGTTCATGTAATGCATTTATTGCATCTTTCCCATTGGAAAAAGTTTTTATTTCATGATCAGGATTAAGCCCTATCACATAATTGAGGAATTTCAAATACACAGGATCATCCTCTACAATGAAAATTTTTATAGATTCATTAGATGACATTATTCTAAATATTATCTTATAAGTTGGTTATGATTCTAATCTTTAATCGAAAATTATAATAAAAATAATTTCTATTTAATGATAACGAAACGAACATGCCGTATAGTCTTTTTTTGTGTTTATATTCTTAAAATATCAATTCTGACTTTTAATTTCCAGGCTATCCCTTCCGGCATTGAAGGTATTGATTACAAGGGGGTCAACAGGTAATGTGAAAGACGACCATAAGCTTTTTCAGGTACTTTTCAGATAGGCAAGTATAATAATTTACCTTTGTTTTAAGTTAATAGTATATGATTAATTATTTGTACCCATTATCTGATGAGGAGAAGCTCTCCCTGCAGAAAGCACCTGTTCTCGTGGCTATATTAATAGCTGGTGCGGACAATAAGATAGATAGATCTGAAATAAAAGAAGCGCTAAGAATTTCCAGGTATAAACCAATAAAAGCTCGAAATCTGCTTAAAGGTTTTTATTCCTCTATCGGGGATGATTTCGAGTATAACCTGATCGAGGAGATAGCTTCGCTTCCCAGGGAGGCTAGAAAAAGGACCCCGGTAATAATTAATGAGCTTGAGAAGCTTAATAAAATTCTGACAAAACTTGATCCCAAATTTGCCATTCAATTTTATGAAAGCATGAAGGATATTGCAAAACGTATAGCAAAGGCTTCGGGTGGTGTACTGGGATATATCACTGTTGATTATGAAGAATCAAAATTAATGGAGCTGAAGATGATCAAAAATCCAGCCTCATACAAATGATTTATTAAAATGCGATTTGAGGAAAGCCTGGTTACTCCAATTCGATTTGTTTTTATTCTCTGGGTCGTATATGCATTAGGCTTGATTCTACCCTTCGATCTCGCCTTACTGGGGATTTATCCCCGATCATTTCAAGGTATGGTTGGAATTCTTCTTGCCCCCTTAATTCATGGGAACATGTTGCACCTGATCTCAAATACCCTTCCACTATTATTTCTTGGAATCATTTTATTTCTGTTCTATGACCGCATTGCAAGAAAGGTTTTCTTTCAATGTTATTTTTTTACAAATATTCTAGTTTGGATCTTTGCCCGCCCTTCTCTTCATATAGGTGCAAGTGGTTTGGTATATGGACTGGCCTCCTTTCTTATCTTTTTTGGAATGTTTAGAAAAGACTTCAGGTCTATTATCATCTCTTTATTAATCCTGGTATTGTATGGAGGACTAGTTTACGGAATCTTTCCTCAACAACCCGGTGTGTCCTGGGAATCGCACCTTATGGGAGCTCTCGTAGGCTTAGCTACTGCATCTCAGCTGGCAAAAGTGAAAATAGTTGCTGCCTAAGCACAAACTCTTCAAAAACATAGCATTATAAAATCTTAATACCGCCTTATTATTTTTTGATACTGGACTCTGGAAGATCTACTTAACCTTTTATTCCTCTCAGCTGGCCAAATCAAAGACTTCCGGGCAGATGGTCTTATTATAGGGATCCTTTGGTACTCGGGATGGAATCCAGTTCACTTTCATTTCTTATAACAGCCATTTTAATGGATTTGGCAAATCCTTTAAATACTGCCTCTATTATATGATGTTCATTCTTTCCTTCAGCTTTCACATTAAGATTACATTTAGCAGTATCTGTAAAGGATTTAAAAAAATGGTAGAACATCTCCGTCGGAACATCGCCTATTTTCTCACGCCTGAATTCAAGATCCCAGACAAGCCATGGCCGGCCTCCAAAATCAATCGCCACATGGGCAAGCGCATCATCCATAGGGAGCAGGAACCCATATCTTGAAACGCCCTTCTTATCTCCCAGGGCTTCTGTAAATGCTTCTCCCAAAGCTAAGGCAGTATCTTCAATTGTATGGTGTTCGTCAACTTCCAGGTCACCTTTAACAGTTATCTCCAGGTCGCATTTCCCATGCCTGGAAATTTGTTGCAGCATATGGTCAAAGAAGTTAAGCCCGGTATTTATTTCTGATTTACCAGTACCATCAAGATTTAGCTTAATATTTATATCTGTTTCATTGGTCTTCCTCCGAATTGTACTTTTTCTTTCCGGAAATACCAGGAAATTATATATTTCATTCCAATCATCTGTACATAAATCAGCCTCTTCCGATTTTAATCCTCCGAACAAGATACTCTTTGATCCCAGGTTAAGAGCTAATTCAACATCTGTTATTCTGTCACCAATTACAAATGAGTTTTTTAAATCATAATCTCCTGCCATGTATTTCTGTAACATCCCGGTTTCTGGTTTCCTGTTGCTGGAGTTTTCATGTGGAAAGCTGGGATCAATATGTATGGCTGTAAACTCAATGCCTTCATTTTTTAAAACCTCAAGCATTTTATTATGGGCAGGCCAGAAAGTCTCATCAGGATAGCTTTCAGTACCCAATCCATCCTGATTTGAAACCATAACCAACTCAAAAACACTATGTTTACATATCTTATAGAGACTTGTTATTACTTTTGGGATAAATTGTAATTTCTCCAGGGAGTCAATTTGAAAATCTTCTGATGGTTCCTCGATAATTGTTCCATCCCGATCAATAAAAAGAATTTTTTTCATTTTATCCTTTATAATTTTTTAATGTGCTTATTAGTATGTCGTTCTCTTTTTCATTACCCACAGTTATTCTAAGTGCGTTGTCGCAAAGAACAACATTCGATCGGCTTCTGACGATTACTTTATTTTTCAGTAAATAATTATAGATCTTATCAGCATCTCTGAACTTGACTAGAAGGAAATTTGAATCTGATGGATATACCGTCTCAACAATATCCAGGTTGGATAATTCCAATATCAATATTTTTCTTTCTGCCAATAATTGCTGCACCATAAAATCCTTATATTCCAGCTTTTTGATGGCTTTCAAGGCCAGGGATTGTGTAGCACGGTTTACATTATATGGTGATTTTATTTTATTCAGTAATTCGATAATCTGTTTGTCGGCAAAGGCCATCCCGAGACGCAATCCAGCTAAACCCCAGGCTTTACTAAAGGTTTGGAGAATAACTACGTGATTATAATTATTCAAAATATCAAAATAACCTGCATCTTTCGCAAAATCTATATAGGCCTCATCAATTACAACAATCCCCTGGAATTTTTCAACAATCTCCAGAATACTATCACGATGCATACTATTTCCAGTAGGATTATTTGGAGAGCATATAAAAATGATCTTTGTATGTGGTTTAATTGCCTCCAGTACTTTTGTTGTATCAATTTGATAGTCCTTCGTAAGACTTACGGCAATTACTTCATTCTGATTTATTCGAGCAGCCACTTCATACATTTCAAATGTAGGTGGCATTACTATAACACTATCCTGATTGGGGTGGCAAAAGATCCTTACCAGCAAGTCGATAGCTTCATCACTGCCATTTCCAAGAAAGATTCTTTCTGGCGATATATTTTTTAATTTCCCAATGGCTTTTTTCAGTGATTTCTGATATGGATCAGGATACCTATTGTATGATTTTCTCGAAGTTGAACCCAGAGGGTTTTCATTTGCGTCCAGTAAAATACCCTTTTTGCCGGAATATTCTTCTCGAGCTGAAGAATAAGCTTTTAATTTATGAATATGATGTCGGACCAGTTTTAAAATATCAACCATTTGAATTTAGGTTCTTTAGACGGATTGAAACAGCCAGCTTATGAGCATCTAACTCTTCTTTTTCAGCCATTAACTCAATAGTCGGCCCCAGGTTCTTTAATCCTTTTTTTGAGATTTTCTGAAATGTGATTTTTTTAACAAAACTATCTACAGACACTCCGCTATGGGATCGTGCATGGCCATTTGTAGGAAGAGTATGGTTTGTCCCGGAAGCGTAATCCCCAGCAGATTCAGGTGTATAATTGCCCAGAAAAACTGATCCTGCATTTATGATTTTCTCAGCAACGGATTCTTCATCTTCTGTTGAGATGATCAGGTGTTCCGGTGCATAAGCATTTGATAAATCAACGGCCACATCAAGATTTTCAACCAGGAAGAATCGACTGTTCAATAAAGATTTCTCAATAATGTGTTTTCTAGGTAAACTCTCTGATAAGGCTTTGATTTCCTTGATAACTTTTTTGATTAATTCTTCGCTGGTAGTTATTAATACTACCTGGCTATCAATACCATGTTCAGCCTGAGCTAAAAGATCAGAAGCAATAAATTCCGGGTATGCTGAATTATCGGCAATAACAGCAACCTCTGAAGGGCCGGCCGGCATATCAATGGCGGTGCCTTTTTGATTTACAATCAGTTTTGCAGCAGTTACATATTGATTCCCGGGACCATATATCTTGTCGACTTTGGGTATACTTTCAGTGCCATAAGCCAAAGCACCAATGGCCTGGGCTCCCCCTACTTTGGCAATTTTGTCAACACCAGTTAATTTGGCTGCGTAAAGGATTAACGGATGGATTTTCCCATTTCTATCCGGAGGTGTACAGATGATTATTTCCTTGCACCCCGCTATTTTTGCCGGGATAGCAAGCATTAATACTGTGGAAAATAGAGGAGCACTTCCTCCAGGAACATATAATCCTACACATTCTACCGGGATATTTTTTCGCCTGCATATTACACCCTGTGTTGTTTCCACTTCCAGACTCTCAGTCAGTTGGGCCTCATGAAATTTTTTGATATTGTCATATGCCTTCTTAATGGCTTCCCTGATTTTCTTATCTATGTTTTTCTCAATCCCCTCAAATTCGGATGAAGATACAAGTATGTTTTCTAATTCTACATGATCGTATTCAAACGCAAAAAGTCTTAGTGCTTTATCGCCTTTTTCTTTTACCTTTCTTAAAATGGGTTTAACAATCCTCTTGATCTCTTTTTCCTTTATGGCTGGTCTTTTAAGAAGTTTCGACCATTCTTTCTTATCAGGATTTTTAATTATTTTCATAAAATATTTTATCACAATATCATTTTTTCAATAGGTACTACTAATATCCCTTCAGCTCCGGCATTCTTTAAATTGTCTATAACCTCCCAGAACTGATCTTCATTAATAACGGAATGTAAAGAACTCCAACCATCCTTTGCCAGAGGAACTACAGTGGGGCTTTTCATGCCCGGGAGTATATTTATAATCTCAGTTATTTTATCATTAGATGCATTAAGTAATATATATTTATTGTTTCGTCCGTTTTGCACTGAGTGAATTCTGAACATTAAAGCATCTAATATTTCTTTTTTTGATTTTTCGAGTTCTTTATGGCCTATCAATACCGCCTCAGATTCAAGTATGGTTTCTACCTCTCTCAAACCATTTGTTAATAAGGTGCTCCCTGAACTTACAATATCGCAGATTGCATCGGCAAGCCCTATCCCGGGAGCAATTTCAACAGATCCGCTGATCTCATGCAAATCAGCTGTTACACCGTTTGAAGCTAAATATTGAGCTACAATGTTAGGGTAAGAAGTGGCAATATTCTTCCCTTCAAAGAATTTTAACCCTTCGTATTTTCTGCCTTTTGGTATTGCAAGCGATAATCTGCATTTAGAGAATCCGAGTTTTAGAATGATGTCGACCTTTCTTTTCTTTTCTTTTACAAGGTTTAATCCCACAATCCCAATATCTGCAACATTATCCTCTATATATCCCGGTATATCATCATCTCTCAGAAATAATATTTCCAACGGGAAATTTGAGGATGCGGATTTTAATTTTCCTTTGCCGTCATCTACCTTAATGCCGCATTCACGAATAAGTTTCATCGATTCATCACTGAGCCGACCTGATTTCTGTATAGCAATTCTCAACATGGTATTTTAGTATAAACTTGATTAATGCACATCAAATTTAGAACAGAGTTTGTTCGATGTAAAAATTGATGCGAGTAATTTTTACCAAAATTAAATACAACACGGGTAAATGAGAAGTTTTTTTAAGATTGCATTTTTTTTTTATTATTCTTTAAAAATTCTTAATCTTATGGAAATATATTTGCCCTTATGAATTTATTCGTCTAATAATATGAAATCTAATTTTTATGACGATCAAAAAACCGGGACGATTTGAATAAAGGAATAATTATTATACCAACATATAATGAAGTGGAAAATATTGTTCCTCTGCTTGAAGATATTGCTGCTCTACCCGAAAAATTTGATATCTTAATTGTTGATGATAACTCTCCGGATGGGACTACCGATAAAGTAGAGGATTATATAAAATCCCGAAAACACGACGTAAAAATAGATGATTTAAAAATTTATGTGGATAAAAGGGAAGATAAAAAAGGACTTGGGACTGCATATATTTATGGATTTAAGAAAGCCCTGGATATGGGATATGAATATATTTTCGAGATGGATGCTGATTTTTCTCATAATCCATATGATATTATAAATTTGTACAATGCATGTGCTGATGAGGGTTATGATCTTGCAGTTGGTTCAAGGTATATATCCGGAGTTAATGTAGTAAACTGGCCAATGGGGCGAGTGCTTTTGTCCTATTTCGCGAGCACTTATGTGCGATTGATAACTGGTATGCCGGTAAAAGATTCTACCGCCGGATTTAAATGTTATAAACGTCGTGTTCTGGAAACCATTGATCTGGATAAAATTAAGTTCATAGGATACGCTTTCCAGATTGAAATGAAATTTACTACATGGAAGTTTGGATTCAGAATTAAGGAAGTCCCAATAGTCTTTACAGACAGGCAACGGGGAGAATCTAAAATGTCAGTTAATATTATTAAAGAAGCGATTTTTGGAGTTATCTCGATGAAAATAGGTAGTTTTTTTAAAAAATACGAACCAGCTAATCAAACTTGATCGACTTTATTGGGTCTATCCTGGATATCAATAAGGTTGGAATAATGAGAACAAGTGTAACAACCGTAAATGTAAGGATATTGAGACCAATTATGCCTGACCATTCCCATTTGATAGGTACATATTCCATATAGTAATTAACAGGATCCAAAGGTATTAACTTGAATTTATTCTGAATAAATCCGAAACTCAGTCCAATAATATTTCCCCACATCAAGCCTAATGCAATAAGCCTGATTCCATGAAAGGTAAAAATCCGGCGGATGAATTTATTGCTTGCCCCAATAGCTTTTAGTACACCAATCATCTGGGTTCTTTCCATAATAAGGATCAGAAGTACAGAAACCATATTAAATGAAGCAATAAACAATATCAACGTGAGAAGAATAGTAACATTTCGATTTACCAGGCTTAGCCAATCGAAAATTTCTATATGCTTGTCGGTAATTTTATCTACGAAAAGGTCGTATTGCGTGCTGCGAAAGAGTTCCTCTTCAGCTTCTTCAAGTTTGTCAAAGTCATCGATAAAAATTTCCAGTGTCCCTACCAGAGAATTCCGCCAGTCATTTAATTGTTGAATTATCCAAATGTCTCCAATTATTAACTTCTCATCAAATTCTTCCATTCCGGAAGTGTAGATACCCACAATCTTAAACTTGCGTACCCGGATCGGATTTTGAATAAAATAAATTCTAATCTCATCCTGAAGAGCTAGTTTCAGGAGATCAGCAATTTTTTTACTTATCATAATTTCATATGAAGGCTCCCCGGTTTTGTTGTTAATTACCCTGCCCTCAGATATCACTTGCCCAAATTGATCAAGGTTAAAATTTTCGTCTACTCCTTTAAATACTATTCCATGGATCTCTTCATCCGTCTGGATCAATCCGACCTTATGTGCTACACCCTGGATGTGTTTTACATAGCTTAAGTCGTCAATAAATTGATATATACTGTCCTCTTTAGAAATTGGTAATTCTTCATAGGTTGAGTTCAAGGTATATTTAGTTATCTGAAGATGACCAACGAATCCTACCATTTTATTGGTAATTGTTTCCTTAAACCCACCCATAATAATATAGGAAATGATCATTATTCCCAGTCCTATACTAATGCTGATTATTGCTATTTTGTGTATTAAAGATGAGAATGATTGCAGCCCTGGTTTACTGATTCTTTTTGATATAAATAAAGGTAAGTTCAAATTAGTCTTTAATTTATTATATTTTGTTCAGATCAATTTTTAATTTAGGATCAGTTTTTGATGTAAAGTTAAAAAGGTTTACATGAAAGCAAGGGTTTGTCATACAATTATATTCCTGGTGGGTATAATAACAGTTTCTTATGCACAAAATATAATTGTCGGTGCTGAGAAGGATAATTTTTATATCGACCTCTTAATAAATAAGCATATCGGCGTAGTCGTTAACCAAACGTCTGTAGCTCACGGGAAGCCGCTTGTTAAATTTCTGCTATCCAATGATGTCAATGTTGAAAAGATTTTTACACCCGAACATGGCTACGAAGGAGTTGCTGACGCCGGGAAAGAAATCGAAGACTCTGAAGAGAAACGTAGCGGTATTCCTATAATTTCATTGTATGGGGATAATAAAAAACCTAAACAGGAGCATTTACAGGGATTGGACATTGTTGTTTTTGATATTCAGGATGTAGGTGCACGTTTTTATACCTATATAAGTACTTTGCATTATGTGATGGAGGCATGTGCGGAAAGCAATGTAAAACTTCTGATTTTAGACCGGCCTAATCCAAATGGCGATTATATTGACGGACCTGTATTAAGGAATGGATTTCAATCTTTTGTTGGAATGCACAGGATACCGGTTGTGCATGGGCTTACAATAGGTGAGTTGGCGAAGATGATAAATGGAGAATACTGGTTAAAAGACAGCCTCCAATGCAAGATGGTGATTGTACGTGTAGGGAATTATCACCATCAGTATTCCTATTCTCTTCCAATAAAGCCTTCTCCAAATTTACCAAACGATCAATCCATTCGATTATACCCTTCATTGTGTTTTTTTGAAGGAACTATGATGAGCCTGGGTAGAGGAACAGATTTCCCATTCCAGACTGTGGGTTATCCGGATCCATCATTTGGTGAATTTAAGTTTATTCCTCAAAACCGTCCGGGAGCAAATACACCCAAATTCATGGGGAAATCATGTTTTGGTAAAGATTTCAGAGATATTAATCCCCCTCCAAAATTCAATATAGGGGAATTGATAGAATTTTATAATAAATCAGGACGGGATAAGGATTTCTTTAACGATTATTTTAATAAACTAGCTGGTAACAGTGAACTGAAAAGACAGATTGAAGCTGGCTTGACTGAAGATGAAATCAGGATTTCCTGGATGGAAGAGTTAAATAACTATAAGACTTTAAGAAGGAAGTATTTGCTATATCCTGACTCAAATTAACTCAATCAACAATGAAGAAGGACTTGCGTATCATATTTATGGGTACCCCAGAATTTGCCATTCCTTCATTAAAAATTCTAATTGAAAGAGGATTTAAAGTAGTTGCCGTAATTACTGCCCTTGATAAACCCAGAGGGCGTGGACGAAAACTTTCCCCCTCACCAATCAAAGCCTTTGCTGAGGAAAATGGTATTCCTGTCCTGCAGCCCCCAAATTTAAAGAATCTCGACTTCATAGAAACTCTTAGATCTTACAAAGCAAATTTACAGATAGTGGTTGCCTTCAGGATGCTTCCGGAAGTGGTATGGTCGATGCCTCAATATGGGACAATTAACCTGCATGCTTCATTATTGCCAGACTATCGAGGAGCAGCTCCAATTAACTGGGTCTTGATAAACGGGGAAAGAAAAACGGGCCTTACTACATTTTTTATCAAGCATGAGATCGATACCGGTAATATACTATTTAAGGAGGAAGTCGATATCTTACCTGATGACAATGCTGGAACCCTGCACGACAAATTAATGTTTTTAGGTGGAGATCTTGTGCTTAAGACTGTTCAGGTATTGGAGGCCGGAGATATTAATCCATTGGTACAGGAAGATTCAATAGAATTAAAAAAGGCTCCAAAAATTTTTAAGGATATGTGTGAAATCCAATGGGATAGAAGCTGTGAAGAAGTTAAAAATTTCGTTCGAGGGCTTTCGCCATTTCCTGGAGCATGGACTATACTTAATGGAAAGATGTATAAGATATTTAAAGTGGATAAACAGCCAGGGGATAAGCAGAATGATGTTTTTGGGAACTTTTCGACTGACTCGAAAACGTTTCTACACATATATTGCGCAGAAGGTATTATCGACATTCTTGAATTACAACCTGAGGGGAAGAAAAGAATGAAAATCGACGAATTCTTTAGAGGAAACCAGATATGAAAATTTCTATAATAGTAGCAGTGGCAGATAACGGAGTTATAGGTTCAGATAACAAGTTGATTTGGCACCTTTCTGATGATCTGAAAAACTTTAAGAAAATTACTTCCGGGCGCTTTGTAATCATGGGTAGAAGGACTTATGAATCTATTGGGAAACCTTTGCCAAATCGTAAGAATATTATTTTGTCCAGAATAAAAGAGTATAAAGCAGAGGATTGTATTGTATTTCAATCCTTAGATGCGGCATTATCCTTCGCAGAAGAAAGTGGGGAAGAGGAAGTTTTTATTATAGGAGGGGAAGCGGTGTACAATGCAGCATACGAGATGTCTAATAAATTATATCTGACACAAGTCCATGCGAGTCCTAAAGGCGATGCTTTTTTCAAACAGATTCGAATAAATCAATGGAACATGATCTCCAAAATGTATATACAAAAGAATGAACGAAATGACTATGATTATGAAATCCTGGAATTGGAGAGACGATCCCGCTGATCCAATGTTTTTTTTCTAAGGTTAACCAACCAAATTCTATCCTGATTACATTCGTTGTTTATTCTATTCTAAATATAGGTTTTAATCCGGAAATCATTCAAGCTTAGGCCTTGTTTGTGTTTTGATTGAAATTTATTTAACTAGTTTATAATGATATGTTAAGCGATCGTTATTACATTTGCCTGTGATTGGTTTTAATTTTTTATTGGGAAATAACTCAAATATGTTTTTAGATATTTTAAACAAATTTTCCCCAATTCTTTCATATCTGCTTGTTTTTTCTGGGATA
Organism: uncultured Roseivirgaceae bacterium; assembly: GCA_964389805.1. Taxonomy (GTDB): domain Bacteria; phylum Bacteroidota; class Bacteroidia; order Cytophagales; family Cyclobacteriaceae; genus JAGTVG01. The sequence continues at coordinate 21,529 of CAYMFU010000181.1, forward strand.
ATACTTTTTGTAGTGTACTTCATCAAAAAGTATTTATTAAAAGGAAATAAGGAAAAGTATAATTTGATTAGCAGATATGAAAAAAAAGTAATCTGGAATGCAACAATCCTCTGGCTAGCTGCCTTGCTTGTATATCCAAAAGAGATTATTTCTGATGCAGTCAGAATGAATTTCCTCCTTGATTTTTTTATTATACTTATTCTGGCGCTTGCGATAGCCTATGCCGTTTATTATATTCTTAAACATTATTATCCTGATTTTGTAAACCGCCGCTTGAACCGGTTAAGGTATAAGCCCAGAATTTCCCCAAAAACAAGAAAACCAATGAAATTGTTAACAGAGGAAGAGGAAGATGTTTATCTCGATGAAGGTATGCAAGCTGAGGAAGATGTATTTTCTGTTGATTATGATGTTTGGATTGATGAAGAATCAGGATACACTCAAATAGAAAAATATTCGGGGAAATATGCAATTAAACAATGCCCAAAGTGTAATTATCAAACCTTTAAAATCGAAAAAGAGGAATTATTGATAGCGCCGACAATTATTTCATCAGGTGAATTATTGAAAAGATACAGATGTACCTATTGTGATTACGCTGAGAAAGAAATTTTTAATGTTGCAAAAGTGAAAGAAGAAAAATAAATCCCGCTAGGGCGGATACTTATTATTCATAATTGCATGGTGGATGATAATGGTTTACTAAATCATCATTTATATTTACTCTCAATTTAGAATTGTCCTCCCAATACGTGCAAATGCAGTTTGCATGTTCTCTGGTAAAACAAACCAGGTCTTTGATCATGTCATGAACGGTTGAAACGTCCTTGCATGTGCCAATATATAGTAAGTTATGATCAACTGTACCGTCATATTTTACAGTTCTGCGGGTAACAACATATACCGCTCCTTTATTTTTCTTAAAATCGTTTTTTATCGGGTATACATTAAATGTGTATTTATGTCCCGATATCCCACTGAAATCTATTGTTCCGATTCTTGCCATATCTTGAAAATTGGTGGTTTAAAATAATTTCTCACATCCGACTATAAATATATTTTAATAATACTAAATAATATAATGATAATGATCATTTTCAAGAAAATTGCCTCAAATATTCCCAATATTGGATTAAAATCTTTGCTATGAGATTAGAATTGAGTCATTGAAAAAATTATAAGCAGTTAATATTTTGTGACAGCTACATAATTTTTTATATATTTGCCCGAACACAATTTTTTACGGTCTTGAATTTTTCAGAAATAAAGGAGAGAATATCGGGCTATACTGAATCTGGGAAAAGAATTTTCACGACTTCATCTTTTCAATCCCATAGCATTGTATTACTACATATTTTAAGTAGGATTGATAAATCTATACCCGTTTATTTTATCAATACAGGTTATCATTTCCCCGAAACCATTGAATATAAAGAGGAAATAACGGATTTGTTTGGGATTAATACAATAGATCTGAAACCTTATACACCTAAATATATGCAGAAGGACTCCAATGGGAGATTATTATTTACTTCAGATCCGGATCACTGTTGTCATTTAAATAAAACCATTCCTATGGAAGAAATTCTGAAAGGATATGACATTTGGGTAAATGGTGTTCGTGGGGACCAGAGTACTATCAGGAGAAATTTCAAAATTGAACAAGAAGCGCCTCACAATGTATTAAGGTTTCATCCAATTCTTAATTGGACCAACAAGCAAATCTACTATTACAGAAAAGAATACGATTTACCCAGCCATCCATTGGAGGCAAAGGGTTATTTAAGTATTGGTTGTGAACCGTGTACCAGGAAATTAGATCCCGATATGCAAGAACGCGAAGCACGCTGGTATGGTCAGAATAAGACAGAATGTGGTCTTCATACCGATCTTATCGTTAATTAATTATCAATGAAGGTATTAATAACCGGTGGTGCCGGGTATGTAGGGACTGAGCTTACAAAGACTCTTGTCAAGTGTGGTGATGTAGAAGATATTCTTATTTATGACAATCTTGGTCGCCAGAATTACAATCTTTTTCTTGGAAGACGTCTTGAAAGACATGAAAAGGTAAATTTTATATCCGGCGATATTCTTGACTCCAGAAAACTCAGAATGGTATTGGAAGGAGTTGATGTAGTATATCATCTCGCAGCCAGAGTAACCACTCCCTTTGCCAATACAGATGCTCATTTCCATGAACAGGTTAACCATTGGGGGACAGCTGAAGTTGTAAATGCAGTTGAAGATTCAGGAGTTCAGAAGTTTATTTATGCCAGCAGTACTTCTGTGTATGGCTCGTCAAAGGATTTTCTTACCGAGGATACCATTCCAAATGCTAAAACATTTTATGGAATTTCAAAACTGAGGGGAGAGGAGCACGTAAGAAGACTATTCAAAAAGAAAGACACTTATATCCTTAGATGTGGGAATGTGTATGGTTATAGTAAAAGCATGAGATTTGATGCAGTAATAAACAAATTCATGTTTGAGGCAAACTTTAATAATCGGATTTCCATTCATGGCGATGGAAAACAATCAAGGTCATTTATTAGTGTTGGGTTGCTTGCTGATGTCATGGAAAAGCTAATTACACATAAAGTTCCGATGGGAACATATAATCTGGTAGACAAGAATTATTCAATCCTCGATATAGTCGATGCACTAAAAACACTTTATCCATTATTAGAATTTATATTTGTAAATCAGCATCTTTCATTGAGAGACCTTAAGGTATCACCAGAGTCAAAGCTGAGGGACTATCTTAACTATGTAAGCGACAATCATCTAAAAACAGAGCTACAGGAGTTTAAAAGGCGGTTTTCTTTTTAAATTCAAATTGGATTATTTGGAGATTTTGTTTATTCAATGAATTGAAATTTTAGTGCATATTAAGGAATATCAACTTTTTCTTTCAATTTTTATAAATAATTACTTTTTTGTGGTAAAATGTATAAATACTAAAACAAATTTTTAAATGTGGGCAGTATTGTAAAGGTAAAAATTCAACTGGTTATGCTGCGATTCAAATCAATTGTATTACTGTCACTGTTGTTTGTAATATTTTCATGGCAGGCATTTTCGCAGTGTCCTGAAAAAGTAGTTATAGAAAATAGGGCGACTGCTACATCTGATTTGAAGGAGTTAAATGTATTTGATTCATTTGATTCTAATGTCAATATTTCCGGATTTGAGATTAACATTTTTGACAACAGTACAGGTTCTTATCTGATTGCTGAAAGTAGTAATATCCCATCAATTGGTGCTGATAGCGGTGTTACTATAAATAAATCAGGCAATCGTATTCAGCTAAGGAATGTTCCGGAAGATTTAGATTTGTTAAGATGTTTGGTCATTTTTATTGGGGAGGAATGTCCTGCAGAGAAAATATCCATTACAAGTCAATAAAGGTGTAAAAAGAAGATACTTGAGGATTGTTCGGTTAACATATATTGTAATTCAGGCCTTTTTGTTTTTAGGTGCAAGAGCGCTGTATGCTCAATGTCCTGATCCAATCGAAAGTAATAATACAGCAACAACGCAAGATGAAACTTGCCTTGGCTCTGAAGACGGATCTATATCGATCAATTTTGTTACTGCAGCCGGGATCTACGAACCCATCCTGGGTGATTTGGACCCTACCGGCGGATATAGATATGCTTTATGGGATGCGAGTATTCCCGGGTATGTTTATGATGATATTGGATTTGCCCCACCAACTTCTCCAATTAATCCAAATATTTATATTGATTTTACTTCACCCAATACTATTGTATTTAGAAATCTCCCTCCTAACATCGGATTATTTGGTTATTTTATTATTGCGGAACGGCAAGATGGTGATAATTGTTCAAATATATATGTTGGCGATCCATTGGGAATGCGCATTGGTCCTGGACAACCCTTACCAACCTCAAGTCTTTCCGGAGGAGGTACTGCATGTGCAGGAGATCCATTGCCGGATGTTGTAATAAATTTTACGGGTGCAACACCCTACGATTTTACTTATACAGTCTCAGGAACACCCGTTACAGTTACCGGGCATAACTCAGACATTTATACTATTACCGGTGCAACAGCTGGAGTATATCAAGTTACCGTTTTAAGTGATGGAAATGGATGTATCGGTACTGACCTCGGGACTCCGGTAAGCGTGGTGGTAAATCCATTGCCAACACCTACCATTAACGGTCCGAACAATGTATGCTTTGGGGATATTGGATTGTATACTACTGAATCAGGCTCGGGTGAGTCTAACTATGTTTGGGAGGTAATTGGAGGCGTTATAATAGGGGGAGGCACCTCAACGGATCCTTCAGTTCAGGTGCATTGGGATGGGCTGGGGCCCTATAATGTCTCGGTAAATTATAATAATTCTTTCGGATGTGATGCAGCCAGCCCAACGAGCTATCCAATAAATGTAAACCCTCTGCCGGTTCCAACAATCACAGGCTCTAATGATGTTTGTATTGGTTCGACGAACATTTATACCACCGAATCCGGATCCGGTGAAAACAACTACATTTGGAATGTTTCCGGTGGTTCGATAATTAGTGGGGGCGGCGTTGCAGATGCCAGTATAGAAATAACATGGGATGGCGTATCTCCGTACCAGGTAAGTGTAAGTTACACCGATGGTAATGGATGTACTGCATCGATACCAACGGTTCTGCCAATAAATGTCAATCCATTACCTGTGCCGAATTTGTCAGGCCCTGCTAATGTATGTGCCGGTTCTCAGGAAACATATACTACAGATTCTGGAGCCGGGGAGTCAAATTACGTATGGACAGTTAGTGGAGGATCTATAGTTAGCGGAGGTACTGCCACAGATCCTTCCATTGACATATTATGGGATGGAAGTGCACCTTATGAAGTTAGTGTCAATTATACCAATGCAGTTGGATGTACCGCAATCATACCAACCCTGTTGCCCATAACTGTTAATCCCCTTCCGATTCCGACAATTACAGGATCTTCTTCTGTTTGTTTTGGATCTGCACAAATTTATTCTACCGAATCCGGCTCAGGTGAATCAGCATATACCTGGGTTGTAAATGGAGGGACTGTTGTGAATGGGGGAACCGCCTCGGATTCAAGTATTGAAATATTATGGGATGGGGCAGCGCCATACAATATAAGTGTTAATTATACAGATATCAATGGCTGTACGGCCACATCACCAACTGTACTTCCAATTACTGTGATCCCATTGCCAATTCCTTCTCTTGACGGACCCGGATCGGTTTGTGATCTATCAACTGAAGTATATTCTACAGATTCAACTGCAGGCCAATCCAATTTTGTATGGACAGTTAGCGGAGGTACAATTGTAGGTGGAGGAACCACTTCTGATCCATCCGTTCAGATTACCTGGGACGGTAGTGCCCCATATCTGGTCAGCGTAAGTTATAACGATGTGAATGGATGCACGGCTTCACCACCGACCGCTTTGCCTGTGACCGTTAATCCACTCCCAGTTCCTACAATTACCGGGAATGGTATAGTTTGTTTTGAATCAATTGAAACGTATTCTACTGAATCCGGTCCAGGTATATCAAACTATAATTGGGTAGTTTCAGGTGGAACAGTTATTAGCGGGGGAACAAACACAGATGCGAATATTGAAATACAGTGGGATGGAACAGGACCATTTGAGGTGAGTGTGAATTATTTGGACGTAAATGGATGTTCTGCCTTGAATCCTACTATTTTACCGATAAATGTAAATCCAAGACCAGCGTCAATAGTTTTTACAGGAACTGCTACAATATGTGAAAATGAAAGCACCAGTTTATCCATGGTGGTTACAGGCGGCACGCAGCCATATAGTGTTTATATTTCGACAGATGGTGGAACGACCATAGCCGATACAGTTTTAGTACCGGACTCAAGTCCGTTTGCATACAATACAGGTCCATTGTCAGTATCAACCACATATTCAGTGGTTGGTGTCAGTGATCTGAACGGATGTACTCTTGACCCGGCAAATCTACCTGCAGACGTAACTATTACTGTAAATCCCCGTGAAGATGTTGTGTTTTCCATCCCAAATTCCTCTGGAAATTTTGGAGACCAATTGGTAATACCTGTATCTGTACAGGGATTTAATAATATCATAACCACTAATATGACCATCACATGGGATGAAACTATAATACGTATTATTGGAGTTGAAAATATAGCTGGAATAAGTGAACTGGATCCTACTGATTTTAATTTAGCCGATTCTTCTACTTTAACATTATTTTGGACAGAATCAAGTTCAAACGGGCAATCATTAGCAGATGGACAGAGCTTATTCGAGATTCGATATGAATTGATAGGACCGGATTGTTTTGCATCTTCAATCGCATTTGCAAATAACCCGATTAGCATTTCAGTGATTGATGCTAATCTATGTGACGCAGACCTCACACTTAATGATGGATCCATAAATGTAGGCGGATCGGGAATCTCTGCTGCTCCTGTTATGGCTTTTTCTGATACTCTTAATTGTCTTAATGATCCTATCCCACAACTTATAGCAGCCGGAGTAAATATACAATGGTATTCCGATCTGGCACTGACGAATCTGATTGGAACTGGTAATACATATACCCCTGTATTGGACAATACAAATCCACTTGATACCATTTTTTATGCCACGCAGACCATTGGAACATGCTCTGAAAGCTTATCCGACTCAAGCGGGATTGAATATATTGACATCCCGTCTAATCCACCAATTCCTGGACAAGTGCGTTATGAAGTATGTGTTAATGATCCAGCTCCAACACTAGCGGCAATAGGAAACAGCATATTATGGTATGCTGATCCCGGATTAACTATTTTTGTAGGGGCAGGTAATACGTATACGCCGGGACCAGGGGAGTTGGATACTTCTGTTCCTGATACGACCTATTTCTATATGGTTCAATCCAATTCCTGCGGGAATGGACCTTATGATTCTACCGCTGTTCATGTTAAGATCCAGTCTTATCCACCAATTGTAAATTCACTAACGACTGTCTGTGTAGGTGATCCTGCTCCAAATTTAACAGCATTAGGTAGCAATATCAGATGGTATAGCGATGCAGGCCTTACAACGCTAATAGGTACCGGAAATAGCTTTATTCCTGATTCAACACTTCTTGATATGACTTCATCAGGAACTACTTCCTTTTTTGCTACACAGGATGATGGCTGCGGAGAAAGTGTCGGCGCAGAAGTAGTTGTAAATGTAATATGGTGTATTGTTGATTGTAGCGGTATTACGGCAACAGTAACAACTGTAGATCCCGGATGTAATGCCAGCGATGGCGAAATTCAGATTGTTGCGTCTGGCGGGACTGGATTCTATACATATCAGTTGATTAATCCGGACAGCATACTTCTTTCTAATAATACAGGGTTTTTTGATAATCTGGCAGAGGGAATGTATGTATATGAAATAGTTGATGATACAGCCATGTGTATCACGGAAAGGGATACAGTAGTATTAACCGATCCGTCAAATATAACGGCATCAGCTGATACTGCCTCTTTTGTGAATTCTGTATGTTATGATCAACCCTGGGGCAGGGCTATTATAAACGTAGCAGGTGGTTCTAATCCATATGAATATTCTCTTAACGGCTTTACATGGAATACATTTGTTTCAGGTCAATATATCGACAGCCTTCCACCTTTGGGGACCTTCCTCATTCTTGTAAGGGAAAATGCCAGTTCGGTATGTCTTGAACAAGTACCAGTAACTATAAATAATGAATACTCGGAAATAGTATTTACGTATTCAACAATTGATGCAACCTGTAGTAATGATGATGGGAGTGTAATAATTGAAACCCTTGCCGGGGGGTTAGAACCCTATGAAATATCCTTTGAGTCTGGAGCTTTCAACCCAGTTGATTTGAATAATTTACCTGTATACAGCAATCTTTCTGAGGGATTTAAGAATATTAGGGTGATGGATATTAACAATTGTGTGGTGGTAGATCCTAACGTTTTGGTAGATTTTCCTGGCTATTTACAAACTAATATTCAGACAATACCCCCAACATGTGCCGGAGATGGCAAGGATGGGCAGGTCAGAATATATGTTGATTCAGCAGCAAATACACACCAGCCACCCTATCTATATGGTTTTGCGGATGATAATACCCCGGAATCCGATGTGAACATGCAACCGCTTCCTTCGAATACCTGGGTCACTATAGATACTTTAACCAATGGATTTTATTATGTGTTATTGTCCGGTCCTACTGCATGTGAAAGCCGAACAGATGTAGCCGTTACTGGAGGGCCTACTGCCATTTCCTTTAATATTACAGATGTAAGAGGAGTGCCCTGTAAAGGTGAAAATGGAACAGGATCGGTAACAATTGATAATGTTATAGGTGATTCGACCCAAATTTATCTTTTAGAATTAATATCATTTCCGTCGATGAATATTGTATACAATGAATCTTTGACGCAAGATGAATTTATTGGTGGATATACACTAGATGGATCAGTAACTGACCAAATTGTAGAAGGGCAATACCAGATCAGGTTATCTCAGAATCAATCAGGTTGTAATTTATCATCGACATCAGAGATGTTTGAGATTTTAGAACCTGAAAATGAACTTGCATTTAATATTACGGGAATCACCGAATCATGGGTGGATGTTGCAAGTGGTACCGTATCGATTGAAGTTTCTCCTAGCGGGGGAGATCCCTATGAAACACGGATTGAGACGGTCATGTCACATTTCCCTGGACAGGATATCGATAGAGACTGGGATGAGGTGCCATGGGATGGAACAAGTTTTACCTATACCCATGAAGAACTCTATAGTGGCGTATACGAGGTCTCAGTACGGGATGCGTATGGATGTGAATTATTTGAGGAGGTTACCATTGGACATGATACAGCCGTATTTGTGCCCAATGTATTTACACCTAATAATGATTCCCACAACGACTACTTTTTTATTAGGAACCTGCCTAGTCCGGGTTCTGGAACGGTTTTAATTGTATCAAATCGATGGGGAAAAACTATATATGAGTCAGATGATTATAATTATAATGATCTCTGGGATGGAGGAGATAATCCAGATGGAACCTACTATTACAGAATAGATATTCCTGGAAGGGGAGTATATAAAGGATGGGTGGAGATCTGGCGGGGAGAAAGTCGATGATTCCTTATAGTGACCTCAAAAATAACATAGTATCTACACGATCTGCATAATCCCACGGCTCTGGAAGTTGGGCTTTCCCAAAAGAAATACTTCCCGGATACCATGCATCCCTGGAAACCAGGCATTGGATTTTAGATATATTTTTGTCAAGCTTCAATGAAAGGTGTTTAATATCGTCATATCTTTCATAATAAACACAAGAAATGGGAGAAACAAGTTCCTCGTTTTCTAAAAGAGTAAAAAAACCTGCATCAATAAAGGATTTTTTTTCAAGAGGGTATTTTGATTTTAAAAAGCGATAGTTGTTATAATATTTCACGTGTTTTTTTATCCAATTATATTTCTGCAAATATGGATAGAGACTTTGAACATTATAATTTTCTGGAATATAGATCTTAGAAACATTCCTACATCCCAATCCAAAAAAGCTGAAAATATCATCGCTTAAATGAATGAAATCCTGGGATTGTTCCTGCCCATCGAGAATACAGCAACTTGTTCGGTTCTTTCTGATGATATAAGGGATGTTTTTAAATGTGTTTTTAAAATACCTGGCGGTATTATCACTCCCTGTGGCGATCACAGCATGTACTTTATCTATCGAATTCCCGAAAAGTACGTAATTGCCAAACTCTGGATCAATAGATTTCAAAATATTAACAATGTATGGGATTAATACATCGTCGTTATGGCTAAGTTTGACTATGGCTCGATTGCCACTTAATAATACTGCGATAAGATCATGAAAACCGACAAGCGGAATATTGCCTGCCATAATGATTCCAATGTCTTTTTTAGTATTATAATTGAATTGATAATTCGAAATCCATTTTTTCAATTTGTCTTCTTTGAGCAAATATGAAATTCCGCTCAAAGCTTTAAGTATAAAATCCGGGAAAAACCACTGGTTTTTTTTATAGGCTTGGTTTATAACATCATCTTTATTCTCGACAATATTGAGAATTTCCATTCCTAGAATGGAGAGAGACTTAATTTTTTTCTCAGTACTCATAAAAATTATTTCTCAGAATATCCTAACATAAACATATTGCGTTTAGATTTGTTAATTAAAAATAATGAAATTAATATAATTCCTGCGTATGGCGATAATTATAACTGATGAATGTATCAATTGTGGAGCCTGTGAACCTGAATGTCCCAATACAGCTATTTATGAAGGTGGTGTTGAATGGACCTGGGGAGGTGGTACTAAGTTAACTCAGGTAGAATTAGAAGACGGTTCGGTCGTCGATTCCAAAGATAAACAAGAAACCTTTTCTGATGAGTTTTATTACATTGTGTCAATGAAATGTACAGAATGTACTGGTTTTCACGAAGAACCCCAATGTGCAGCTGTATGTCCTGTAGATTGTTGCGTGCCTGATCCGGATTACGAAGAAGAGATAGAGGTTTTACAGGAGAAAAAGGATTGGTTGCATGGAAGCTAAAAAATAGGAATAATTAATTCATCCTGGCCCGTTTGATCAAGTAAGAAGAGAGTATTTTATCAAAATTTTCATTTACATCGGCTTCTATAAAATCTATTTTGAACTGGCCACACTTTAATTTCAGGTCATAGTAATATTTCTTAATTTCCTTCTTGTAAAACTCTTTTACTTCCGAAGGTTGCACTTTCACCTTATCCCTGGTCTCAAGATCAATAAACAAATATGGCCTTTCTTCAAAATCAAATTCATATTCAGTCTTTGGATCGGTTACATGAAAAAGAAGGACCTCATGGTTATTATGTTTTAAGTGGTGTAAAGCATTGATAATGTCTTTAATTTCCTCCTTGTTATCAAACATGTCACTGAATATGATTACAAGGGATCGTTTAGGGATTTTATTGGCGATCTGATGGAGAACATCTGCAACAGCTGTTTTTTTTGAGGGCTGACTCTGGTCCAATAATTTTTGCAGTTCCAGAAATAATTTGTGAAGATGAGTTTTTGTAGATTTAACCTGGCTTTGGTATTCAATTGTGTCAGAAAAAGTGGTAATGCCTACTGCGTCTCTCTGCTTATGCAAAAGGTAAGCCAGGGCTGCTGATGCCATAACACTGAATGTTATTTTGGCTTTATTTTTTACAGGATAATACATTGACGAAGAATTATCGATTACCAATTGGCATCTCAAATTGGTTTCCTCTTCGTATCGTTTAGTGAATAGCTTATCGGTTCTGGCGTATACCTTCCAGTCAATATCCCGTGTACTTTCTCCGGCATTGTACAGCCTGTGTTCAGCAAACTCAACTGAAAATCCATGATATGGTGATTTATGTAAGCCAGTTATGAATCCTTCCACCATTTGTTTCGCCAGAAGGTCAATCGTGCTTATCTCCCGTATTTTCCTTAAGTCAAGCTTCATTATATTGTTGAATTTTTAATAAAAAAGCTAAATTTTAACAATTTCATAATTTAACTGATTGGGTAAACTGTTGAGTGCTGCAAAATACATGATTCTTAGCATTAATTTACCTTAGATTTGCATCTTACATAAATAATATACTATATTTAATTCGATTTTACGGATTTTGTTTCTTAATCAACCAAAAATAATAGGATTGTGGAAGAGAACAAGGAAAATGGAAAAAATGAAATTTACTCTCAGAGGGTGAGAGCTGGTAAAAGAACGTATTTTTTTGATGTCAAATCAACTAGGTCAAATGACTATTACCTGACGATTACAGAAAGTAAGAGGCGCTATAAAGAGGAGGGATATTACTATGAGAAACACAAGATCTTTCTATATAAGGAGGATTTTAACAAGTTTATTGATGCGTTAAAGGGGACAATCGATCATGTGAAGACAGAATTATTGCCTGAATATGATTTTACTCAAATGGAATCAAGTAACCCCGAAAAAAAAGCGGCAGATTCAGCTGAAAGCGAGTTAAAGTGGGAATAGAAAAATTGAAAGAAATTGGTGGCCCTTGATTTTGTCAAGGGCTTTTTTATTTAGCTCTACAATTTAAATATGAGGAAACCGATACTTATTATTATTCTGGGAATCAGCTTGTTTGTTTTCCTGGCATGGTATTTTTCCAACATTTTTTTCTATCTGGTCATTTCCGGCATTTTGGCTACTATACTTCGACCATTAGTTGATTACATACATAAGGCTCAGATTTATCGGGTCCATATTCCAAGAGTACTATCCGTACTGGCTTCATTTGCTGCCTTTATCTTAATTGTATTTCTGTTTATTTCAGTTTTTATTCCTTTAATAAATGAGCAACTGGGAATCTTATCATCCCTGAATTATGAAAACATAATATCACAGGTGAGTATTCCAATTAATAATCTGGAGGATTTCCTAATCCAGAATAATTTATACAATCAGCCTAAGGGCACCTTGATGACTAATATTAAAGATACCATTGCTGCATTTATAAATGAAGGAGGAGCAATTAATATTGGATTGATCATCAATAACCTTTTCACTGTCGCTGGCAGTGTAACTATCGGCATATTAGCTGTGATCTTTATTACCTTCTTTTTATTATATGAAAAGGGTATTTTCAGAAAGGTTGTCTTAAAAATGGTTCCGAACAATTATTTTGAAATGGTTATCACTGCCTTTGCCAAAATTGAAAAACTCCTCTCCAATTACCTGATTGGTATATTGGTCCAAATGACTGCAATATTTACACTTGCGACTATCGGACTATCTATAGTAGGAGTAAAATATGCAGCCTCAATAGCTCTTTTCGCTGCTGTAGCAAATCTAATACCCTACCTTGGCCCACTTTTAGGGGCAGTCTTTGGTATTGTAATATCCTTATCAGTTTCAGATTTCACTTCTGTGAATGATATGCTTTTTATGATCCTCAAGATCATAACTGTTTTTGGGATTGTACAAATAAATGACAACCTGGTATTTCAACCCCTAATTTTTTCGAAAAGCGTAAAAGCACATCCTTTAGAAATTTTTATCATTATTTTTGTGGGGGCAAGCCTGGGGGGGATCATTGGTATGATTGCTGCTATACCCGTTTACACCATCGTCCGGGTTAGTTTTATTGAATTCTCCAGTGGATTTAAACAGTATCAGATCTTTAAAAATTGATTAAAGTATGGGATTACGTTGTGGGATAGTTGGATTACCTAACGTGGGTAAATCGACATTATTCAATTGTTTATCGAATGCAAAAGCTGAAGCCGCAAACTACCCGTTTTGTACGATCGAACCTAATGTGGGTATTATTACGGTTCCTGATGAAAGGATCAGCAATCTCGCCGAGCTTGTACACCCAAAGAAAATAACGTCCACGGTTATAGAATTTGTTGATATAGCTGGTCTTGTAAAAGGGGCCAGTAAGGGGGAAGGATTAGGCAACCAATTTTTAGGAAATATCAGAGAGGTGGATGCCATAATTCATGTTATCCGTTGTTTTGAAGATGAAAACATATCTCATGTAGATAGAGAAATCGATCCTGTTTCGGATAAGGAGATAATAGAAACAGAATTGCAATTAAAAGATCTTGAGACAATTGAAAAACGGATCCTGAAAACAGAAAAAACAGCAAAATCGGGAGATGCAAATTCAAGAAAAGAGATGCTTGTTCTGGAGAAAGCTAAAAATCATCTGGAAGAAGGGAATAGTATAAGAACTATGGTTTTTAACCCTTTGGAGAGTCAGTTGTTAAAAAAAGAACTCCAATTATTAACCTCGAAACCAGAGATATATGTAGCTAATGTTGACGAAGAATCAATTCATGATAATAAGTATACTCGGCAATTGAGAGATTCTATACCCGATAAGAATCGTGAGATAATAACTATATGCGCTTCTCTGGAAGCTCAAATCGTCGAACTTGATGAGGATGATAAACATATGTTCCTGCAAGAATATGGCCTCAAAGAATCTGGATTGGTTCGCTTGATACATGCAAGCTATAGTATCCTGGATCTGATTACTTTTTTTACAGCCGGAGAGAAAGAGGTGCGGGCTTGGACGGTTCGAAAGGGCTCAAAGGCCCCTCAGGCTGCGGGTGTAATTCATACGGATTTTGAACGTGGTTTTATTCGGGCTGAGGTAATAAAATATAATGACTATTTACACTATAAAAGTGAAAATGCCTGCAAAGAAGCGGGGAAATTATTTGTTGAGGGTAAAGATTACGTAGTAAAGGACGGAGATGTAATGTATTTCAGATTTAATGTATAAAATGCTCTTAGATTTTAATATATTGAAAAAAAATATTACTTTGTAATCTGAATAAGGTATATGTATTATTTAAATTTAGCGTTATACTAAAAAAACTCTATTTTAAATAGATTTTTTATCGAAAATGTAAACAATTTTTTAACTTATTCGTTTACTTTTGAAACTTAAATCCATTTCTATTGTAGATTTTTACTAGTACTTTTTAACACTTATAAATTTTTAGAGAATTGAGGATCAGATTAATTTTTATTTTAAAAAATAAAGGGGGATATGTTCCATTTCATCACCAATACCTGCTTACTCAGCTTATAAAAGGCATTTTGCTAAAGGGAGGGAAAGAGGAATACTTCAATTATATCGGATATAACTTTTCTGGTCTAAAAGGCCAGACTAAGATCAGCCGTAATGGATTGCATTTTTTCTCAAGCCGAGTAACATTGGTTATTTCTTGTATGAATAAAGATTTCATTGACTATTTTGTGAAAAACGTTTTTGATTTTCCACAACTTGAGGTTGGTAATCTTACTTTAATTCCAGAAATGGTGGAAGAGGAACAAACTGTTGAGTTCGAAAATGTAAATAAATTTATTTGCATTTCTCCCATAGTGTTGACTTCTCCTAGTTTCAACGATTCAGAAGGGAAAAAATTCATACATCCCGAAACAGATGAGTTTTCGGACCTGTTATATGAATCTACCATTCTCAGGATGAACCAGTCAGAACTATTTACACCTGAACAACTGAAAACGTTCTTTAAGTTTCAACTGGTGCCTGATCATTCATATTTAATGAAGATTGAGCAGAGCCAGAAGAAATTTGCCAGGATATATCCTGTTTTCGATCAGGATGTAAAATATGAAGTACGCGGTTATACATTCCCGTTTACCTTATACGCTGCTCCTGAGGTACAACGATTCGTTTTTATCCTGGGGTTAGGTGCTTATAGCCACAAAGGATTTGGAATGCTGGATCTAGCTAATATTGATCCTACGAAAAGAACAAAAGAATATAAGGTAGAAAACTATATTTAGTTCCTTGGGTCATTGTTAAAGAATACATAGCCGGCAAGAATTTCATATGTTCTTCCCTGAGGTTTAACATATACAAGAATTTCATAATCGTTCTCTGTCTCAAAATGACTTCCTTCAACGGCATATAAATCATCAGGGGTATAATACATGTAATCATACCATCCCTGTTTCAAAAGTGCATCCGCTCTATATCCTCTAAGCTCATCGTCATATTGCATTTTAAATTCAGGAAGCAGATCGTAGTTACTTAGTTTACCAAAAATGTATACTTCTGTAGAGAGTTTTTGTGGAGATTGAAGAAAAAAATGTACGTTAGCATACTCAGACTCAAGTCTTGGGTCCTGGGCATCAATATTTGATATTATATAGCCTCCATTAAGGTCATCCCAGATACTATAAAACTCTTTCTCTCTGATTTTATCCTGTAGAAGAAAGGCATCTACTCTATCCTCTTTTAAGAATACCCGGTCCACATTTCTACCAGGGGCAATCACTGAGTTCAGATCAAAAAATCTGAATTCATTACCCCCAAAAAAATTATTTTCAAGATTGAAAGGCCTGTATTCAAGTTCTTTTTTGAATTCGTCGATTTGGGTGGCCCTTAAATTATATATTGCTGTTACCCATGACTGATTTTGCCTCAAAACTACCTTTATGTCGTTCTGGGGATTGAAAATGTCTATTTTATTGTAATTTAAAATAAAATCGATCTGTTGATGGGTCCTTCGTTCCTGCACTCCCATAGACTCTCCATAGGAATATGCAATGCCTATTATCTGATCATACACCATAAACCTCTTTGAAAAAGCCAATTCTTCCGGATCGTCTTTATTGTATGCAACCAGAAGGTAGTTCCCGGGGATCATTACCCGTGGTAACACCAAAGTGTAGTGTGTATAAGGTATCCTGGAATATACACTATACTCATAATCAAGAATGTCGAACTCATTATAGGAAGTCAGGTATTCTATAGGTCTGAGATCTGAAGGTGTCCAATCCCAGCTACAGTGAATTATTTTGGCTTGAAAATATCTGGCATCCTCATATAATTCATCAAATTCGAGTATTAACTGGTTGGGGGATGCAATATTAATAGCAGGTGGCTCGATTTTTGATCTGATATTTTTATCGGAGTACAGGTTTACGGTTTTTATATTAGGATTATATATATGATCCCGGTACTCAAGGTCAGTGGTATTCTTTAAGTTGTTTTTAGTTTTAGCATAGACTTTTTTGTGTGAGTAGTCGTTAAAAAGGATAATAAGGGCGAAAATAACTAAGGTTACTTTTTTCATTGGTTATATTTAAACGATAAAAATAGAAATTAATTTAATTTCCAACCAAATATATAATATTGGTGTCATTAGATAAAATCGATGCCAATAGAATGTCAGGCATTGAATGGAAGATTTCAAACAATTAATTAATGACTGCATTGCTGAAGACCGGAAAGCTCAGAAAAAGCTTTACGATCTTTTTGCATCGAAGATGATGATGATCTGTTTGAGATATTCAAAATCAGATCTGGAAGCAGAAGATATATTGCAGGAATCGTTCATTAAAATATTTAAAAACCTGAAAAATCTAAGGGAATATACGAATGTTGCGGCCTGGATCAAGAAGATAGTGATTAACACTGCCTTGAATTACCAACGAAGCAAGTTGTATTTATATCCTATGGTAAATGTTGAACATTTGAAGATGTCATACGATGAGAATGTGGCATTATCAAATTTTCATCTTGAGGAATTACTGAATATGATCCAGGATCTTCCGCTTGGATGCCAGGTGATTTTTAACCTTTATGCAATTGAAGGATACACGCATAAGGAAATAGCGGAGCAATTAAAAATTAGCGAAGGGACTTCAAAATCGCAGTATTCTAGAGCTAAATCTTTATTGCAATTGAAGTTATTAGAGAGTGATAAAGGAAATTATGAAGAAGCTGAACGATAGTTTCGAAAATAGATGGAAGGAGCAATTTGAGGATGCTGAAGCAACGCCATCAGCATCTGTGTGGGATAGAATTGATGCGAACATGGCGGGGAGTGAGGTTAAACGGTATAAAAAGAAATTGTTTTATTATCAGATTACCGCCGCAGCCTCAATACTGCTGGCTTTATTGTTTGGTTCCTATATCTTATTCAATCTGAATTCAGATTCCAATCCTGGACAATTGGTACAATTACCTTCTGCAGTGGAAGAAAGTGAAAGTGGTCAGGCAGATGCCCCGGATATTTTTAAAGAACAAACCCAGAATTATGTAGAAGGTGATAAATATCAATCTGGGACCGCTCCAAGAGTTGCCTCCAAAGAAAACAGGACTGAAATTGTGCCGGTAAGTCTAACATCAAATCAGGATGAGATTGAAAACGAATTAAAAGTTGTGAGAAATTATATGAATGAAAATGCGGCCATAACGTATCATCTTGAATCTTCATTTAATGTCCCATATGAAAAGCCTGGGAGAAAATACTATCTGCAGAAGAAAGAAAATCCCTTCGAAACACCTTATGTAATGCCTTTTGAAGAAGAAGATCAGAATGAAGATTCTCAGAAATTGTGGGCTGGAGTTCTGGTATCATCCGGTGTATTTGATCCGAATATTAGCTATGAGGGATCCCCGGATATAATGGCAGATGCATCCCAAAATACTCTTGGTTCTGTTGAGCGTATCAATGCTACCAGTGCTGATCTTCAAAGCCAATCGAATTCCATGGCCTCCTATAAGCCAGAGGAATCCAGTTATAGGTCTGAAATGTCCGTTTCATATGGTCTGAATTTTGGCTATAAATTCAGCAAGAAATTTGTTTTATTTAGCGGGGTAGGGTATCAGCATAATTTTGGATCTACATCGGTGAACACCTATATTGAGCCCACCGAAAGCCATGCTAAATATGCAAACCATGCAATTGTAATCGAAAGAGCTAGCCCGGAATCAGGACTTAACTCCTATAATGAATTGAATACAGAGGTTCAATTGAATAGTACATTTGAGTTTATTACCATTCCAGTGAATTTTGGATACTATCTGGTCGATAGAAAATTCAAATGGTTGATGACTGCGGGTGTCAGTACCGACATCTTTGTTAAGAACAGCATTGATGATTCACAGAATCTCTTTGATCCCATTCAATATAAACTTGGTGATGATTCACCGTATAATCCTGTATATTTTAATGGTAAGTTTGGAACCATGCTGAATTACACGTTCTTAAGGAACTATCAGCTTAGTCTTGAACCATCTTACAGGATAGGATTAAGCGAATTAACGAATAATAATGCGGCCTTTAGCAGCAAACCCTCCTCATTTATGATTTCCGCTGGGATAGCTTATGTTTTTAAGTAAAATATAGTATGAAACTGATTGTGAGAGTTAATTATATTAGAAGTTTAATTTTATGATTTAATGTTAAAACTATGAATATTATGAGATTTGGAAGTGTTTTGATTTTGGTTTCCATAGTTTTATTTGGATGCAGTTTGGATAGTCCGGATGCCCCAAGTGGTGGCTATCTGGTAGAACGTAGTTTTTTTGATGAGGGTGATGAAGGTTGGGTCGCAGAATTTGCAGACTATCCCAAAGGATTGGAAGATTCGATGAAATTGGAGTTTAAGCCCAGTTCATTGTTTGTATCTGAATCCATAGGAAATATATCGGCTTTCAAACAAAGCGGACATGCCACGAATTCTGATCTATTTATGTTTGTGAAACAACAAATATCAGGCTTGCAACCGAATTCAAGATATACTGTGAATATTGAAGTTGAGCTAAATTCTCAACTGAAAGAGGAATACGCTGGTGATCTCGATAATGTAGCATACGGATCCTTCCTGAAAGTTGGGGCCTTTAAAACAGAACCAACAACGGTTATAGTCCAGGATGAGGACAATGCAGAGGTTTCAATTGTCAAGACTGATTTTGACAAAGGGGAAGACGATAAGGGAGGCCTGGATATGACAATGATAGGTCGATTGGAATATACAAGCTTAGAAGCTTCACCAATCTTGTTGAATGGTTCAAACACCGATTTCCCTATTTATACAGCTACGGATGCAGAAGGCAAGCTTTGGATTGCCGTTGGAGTTGATACCAACATACCTGTTTATCAGGAAATTTCTTATACCTTCATTAATGCAGAGTTTCGATTCGAAGATAGTCTCTAAAATATAAGGTATTACAACCATAGGATTTCTACGGGTGTCATTATATCAAAACTTAAGAAACCAAATATTATGAAAAGGATTGGAATTTTTGTGATCGTATTTTTTCTGTTAGGTATTTTTTTAAATGGCTGCACGGATGATTGTGAATCAAAACTTTACTATACCTATTTATCACCGGTATATATGACCACTCAGGAAATCCGTGATGCTTTTGAGTATCAGAAACCTATTGAACTTTCTATTCCAGGTAAAATCTACCTGTTTGGGAACCATTTGTTTGTCAATGAAGTTGGCAAGGGAATTCACATAATTAATAACACTGATAAAAGAAATCCTATAAATATTGGCTTTATTAATATTCCAGGAAACTATGATATGGCGGTTAAAGGCAATATTCTTTATGCAGATAATTATATAGATCTTCTGGCTCTGGATATTTCCAATACAAATGATGTAAAACTTGTCAAAAGACTTGAGGGTGTCTTTAATGATCACTATCATTATGAATTCATAGATCAAAATCAGGAAGCTGTAATAGTTTCTTATGAGGAAGTAGATACAACCTGGTACGATAATCCGGATTGCGGTGGAGTTATGCCACAATTTTTGAGATCTGAAGGTGGATTTATCACCTTTGGAGGAGCAATGGATGCATCTATAAATTCTACCCCACCACCTTCGGCCCAACAAACAGGTATAGGAGGCTCTATGGCCAGGTTTGCAATTGTAAATGACATATTATATACCATCGGTAGCTATAATCTGGGGATATTCGACATTACAAGTACTTCAGATCCTGTATTTGGGAATCAGGTGGATATAGGATGGAACATAGAAACGATCTTCCCGTATGAAAATAACCTTTTTATAGGAGCACAAAACGGTATGTATATTTATGACATTTCGGAACCATCTGCACCGGAGTATATGTCGACATTTGCCCATGTGACAAGTTGCGATCCTGTCGTGGTAAACGATGATTATGCTTTTGTAACACTTAGGTCTGGAACGGTTTGTCAAGGATTTACAAACCAGTTGGATGTTATTGATATTGGCAACTTGTATAATCCGTATCTTGTAAAAAGTTATCCTATGGAGAATCCACATGGCCTTGGATTGGATGGAGACGCTCTGTTTATCTGTGAGGGAGAATGGGGGCTGAAAATATTTAATGCATCAGATATAAATACCATAACGAATAATCAGATAAAACACTATACTGATATGCATTCCTACGATGTTATTCCATTTAATGATAATTTAATAATGATTGGAAGGGACGGATTATATCAGTATGATTATACCTCACTTGAAAACATTCAATTATTGAGCCATCTCCCAATCTATAACGAGAACCAGTAAACATGATTAAGTATTTTTTTATCGCACTGGTACTGATTATGATGGCAGATGGGCAGACATGTGCCCAGGAAGCAACCAGGTTAAAAGTATCAGCCACTACTAATAATGGCGACAGGATCAACGGGTATATCAAAATAAAATCTCTGCCGTCTTATCTAACGGTCTACTATAATCCACAAGATAGTATTGTATTAAATACCGATCTTCTAAGAGCAGCCAGTTTGAGAATTTATAATCAGTCGGATTCACCTCTTGAATCGGATGGGATAAATCAAAAAAAATTAAAAATAAGATATTTTAACAATACTCTTGTGGGTATTCTTTCAGGAAAAAGCAATGATGATTCTCAACCGGTCGCAAGTCTTACCGTAGAAACAATAAATGGGATCCGAATTTACCGGTATTTATCTATAGGACTTGGGATCGCATACGATCAGTACAACTCAACGGCTACTTTACCTTTTTTCATTTCAGTCAGAGGTGATATAATAGATCATTATTTTACGCCTTATTACTTCGTTGATCTTGGCTACGGAAGTGCATGGGATACAAATCAGGAAAACAATGGATGGGAATTTATTGATGTTGAAGGAGGGATCATGTTTCATTCCGGGATAGGATTTAAAATGTATAGCGGGGATAGGGTAAATGTCATGATCGCCCTGGGCTATAAACTACAGAAAACAGTTTATCGACAGGATTGGGGTGGCGGAGAAAGAGTAACGGATCGTTCTTACAAAAGGCTGAGCTTTAGCATAGGGATTGGTTTTTAACCGAGTATAGCCTCTAGTTTTTCGATTTCACTGAACATCCTTTCCCAGGCCTTATGTTTCTTATTGATATTCAGTTCAATGCTTTCGAAATCAGTAGTCATCTCGGATAACTTTTCATAATCAGTATATACTTCAGGTTTTAGCATTTGTTCTTCCACATATTCCTTTTTAGATTCCAGTTTAGATATTTCCTCTTCTAGAGTCTGTAATTTATTATGCAATGAATTCAACTTGTTCTTTAACCTTTTCTGGTCTTCAAATGACCTGGATTTGGGGATTCTCTTAACAACCTTTTCTGGCTTTTGTTTTTGTGTTTTCCTCCTCTGAATTGAATTACCCACCCATAATTCATAGGCAGAGTAAGAGCCCGGATATTCTTTTAGCTTTTTGTTATCTATAAACCAGATCTTATTTGCAATTGCTTCTATAAACTGGCGATCATGTGAAACCATTATTAGAGATCCCTGATATTTTTGCAACGCTTCTGATAAGATATCCACTGAGGCAATATCCAGGTGGTTTGTAGGCTCATCCATTACCAGAAAATTTGCCTTTGATATCAGGGCTTTTGCAAGTGCAACCCTTGCCTTTTCCCCTCCTGATATATTATTGATTTTTTTGAATACGTCATCACCTGAAAATAAAAACGAACCCAGGATTGATCTTAATTCCAATTCTGTATAATCAGTATCTGTTTGTGCAAGTTCCTCAAGGATATTGTTTTTGTAATTCAGGGCGTCGATTTGATGTTGTGCATAATAAGATATGATTACATTATGTCCGGGTATGCAGGAGCCTTCAAATGGAACTGTATGAGAAATGATTTTAAGAAGAGTACTCTTCCCCAATCCATTAGCACCAATCAAGGCAATCTTATCATTCCTCATGATGCTAGCTGAAGTGTGATCGAAAATATTTACTTTATCATAAGATTTAGAAACCTGTTTTATATCCAGTACATGTTTCCCGGAGGGTTGCCCATATCTGAATTCAAACCTGATATCCTTCTGGACATCCCTGGATTTCTCAACCAGATCCATTTTATCCATTAGCTTGATCTTCGACTGTACTTGTCTGGCTTTTGTAGCTTTTGCCCTGAACCTGTTTATAAACCTTTCCGCTTCCTTAATTTTCTTCTGTTGGTTCATATGAGCATTATTCTGAACCTCCTGGCGCATTGTTTTCTCGTCAATATAGTTGGAATAATTTCCAGTATACTGACTTAGTTTAAGGTCTTCTATTTCAATAATTTTATTGGCAGTATTGTCAAGAAACCTTTTGTCATGCGAAACAATGATCACAGACCCCTCATATGATTTTACATAATTTTCAAACCACTTAATAGATGGTAGGTCCAGGTGATTCGTCGGTTCATCCAACATCAGGATAGATGGCTTTTCCAACAAGAGTTTTGCCAGCATTACGCGCATTTTCCATCCACCTGAGAATTCGTTGATTGGCCTGGTTAAATCCACGGTTTTAAATCCTATTCCTTCCAGTATTTCTTCAGCTTTTGATTGAAGTGAATAACCTCCATTGATCTCAAATTCTTCTTGTAATCTGGCCAGCAGATCTATTTTTTTTTCATCGTGATCATTCTCAATTTCAACGATCAAACCATCGATTTTCTTCTTTATTTTTAAAACTGAATCGAATGCCTGTAAAGCAATGGATAGGATAGGTAAGGATTCATTTATGATACTAATTTCTTGATTTAATATACCTATCGTGCAATCTTTCTGCTTTGATATGGAACCATTGTCTATTTGTAAGTCACCTAATATAATCCTTAACAAGGTGGTTTTTCCACTACCGTTAGGCCCGACCAATCCTACTTTATCTTTTTCATTGATATGCAGGGAGGCATTCTCATAAATTGGCCGGCCTCCTATGTAGTATGATAGATCGTTTATTGATAGCATAACCTCCGATTAACAATTCTGCAAAAATAAGGATTTATGATTGATTATTTATCAAAATTGAGAATCAGGATTTAAAAGATGTTCACCTCCGGTTGGAGTTCAATGCCAAATTTTTGAACCACATCCTTTCGGATTTTTTCTGATAAATTCAAAATATCTTTGCCCGTTGCCTTCCCCATATTGACAAGTACAAGGGGTTGATTTGGATTTACGCCCGCATCTCCAATGTATTTTCCTTTCCAACCACAATCTTCAATCAGCCAGGCAGCTGGAATTTTAAAACGAAATTTGTCTACTTGATAGGCAGGAAGTCCTGGGAATTCAGCTTTCAATCCTTCAAGATCTGTTTTGTCTATGATTGGATTCTTAAAGAAACTTCCTGCATTTCCAATCTTCTCCGGATCCGGAAGTTTACTTTTTCTGATATGTATTACAGCATCACTAATGTTTTTAGCATTTATTTCCCTAAGATTAAGAAAGTCCAGAGTTTCCTTGATCTTATCATATGATATATTGAATAATGGATTTTTATTTAGTCTAAGCGTAACCGATTTTATCAGGAACCTGTTTTTATATTGATTTTTAAAAATGCTTGATCGATATTCAAATTCACACTCCTTGGCATCGAGGTGAAAGACCTCTCCACCTATTAAATCGAGTGCTTCTACCTGATCAACAAACTGATCTATTTCAGTTCCATACGCGCCAATGTTCTGGACGGGTGCTGCTCCGACGGTTCCTGGTATTAATGAAAGATTTTCAAGACCCTGTAATCCCATGTCAATTGTTTTAATTACCAGGTTATGCCAGTTCATACCCGCCTCAATACGAAGCCATATAAAATCTTTGCTTTCTTTTACCTTGTGAACACCAGATAAAACAGTTTTAATGCAAGTGCCGTTAAAATCTTTGGTGAAAAGTATGTTAGATCCATCCCCGAGTACCAGATAAGGTTCTTTATCAAAGTTTGTTCTGTCAATCATATCTGCATAATCTGCCTCCCTTTCAAGAAGAATGAGTTCTCGCGCCGTGGCATGAACTTTGAAGAAATTAAAATCGAATAGAGATTGATTACGCTGTATTTTCATTTAATCTGTTTCAGATTACCATCAAGATCAAGGTCTGAATATAAATTTATGAATAAATTATTGATACTATTTTTAAACTAATGTACGATCCTGATTTTAAAGATAAAATTTATTATTTAACTGGATTAAAATTAATTTTTGAAGCAAATGTAATTAAGTGACATCCATTTTCAGCAAATTTGTAGACTAGTGTTTATAAAATTAAAGAGAAATTGACGTGAAAACATTTTGTTTAGCCATTTTATTGCCCTTATCCTTCATTGTTCATCCTCTTCTGGCTCAGAAGATGTTTTGGAGTGATATGACATTAGAAGATAAGGAACAGGCCATAAAACTTGCGGATCAGTTCAGAGAACTCATACAATCTGTAAAGATGAATGATTTAAAAGAATTGATTGCTACGGATAATATCTATACAGGGAATGGACAGTGGATTGATTACGGAGAAGTCAAATTAAAATTGGAAAGTATAATTAATTCGGTTGATTTCTCCATATCGGAATCATACGCATATACCTTTGATGAATTTCTGGATGACCACACTAATAATATAATGATCAGCAAGTGTTATGAAGTATTTGATAATCACTCAATTCTGGTGGCATTTAATTTTAAAAAGGATGGGAATAATCAAGATTGCCTTCTGTCAATTAAAAAGAATAGGAATTCATCCTGGGAAATACAGGGAGTAATTGGATTATTCTCTATTGGAAATTCCAATTTCATTGTAGATCAGGCTTTGTTCCATAAAGAAAAAATATCTGATGCTGGTATAATTATACCTGTTCCCAAAGAATTTAATAAATCAGATTATATAAATGGACAAACGATATTTTACTATGAGGGAAAATCTGGCCGTGATGCAGCATTCCAAATAATGGTGGATGAATTAAAGGCTAAAATTTATTATTATACTTTCAAATTTGTGGAGCATAATAATCAACAGTTCAAGATGTCCAATTTAGTTGTGAAATATATTCCTGCAGGGATCAAATATGAATATGAGGTTATAGATCCAGGTAGCGGTATATCAAACAAAGGTATAACAGTAGGAATTGAAAGATCAGGTAAGGTTGTTTTGATTCAGTATTATTCTTTCCTTAACGTATATAAGAAAATGAAATCCAAGATCGATTATACTTTAATGAATGTTAAATTATAAGATCATTGATTAAGAAATACGAATCGTATTGAGATATTAAAATGATCTTTTAAGATTGACTTTGGAAGAAATTACTGCAGATTCATTGCCAGCTTCGTCTCTAAATCGAATAAATATTATTTTCTCACCATCCTCCCCCAGCAATTCGTAATTACGGATCTCGGATTTATATGGTTCCCATGAAGCAGTTTTTAAAGTAGGATCGGTCCCAATGGCCATTTCATAGGCACCTTCAGCCTTTATCTGAAGGTTAACTTTCTTGTCAGGATCATTGGTCCAACCTTGCCCATTCCCAATAACAAAGGATTCTGGCTTGGGTGGAGTTCTGTCAATTATAATAATTGAATTAAGAGGTTTTGTTACATTTCCTGCTTCGTCTCTGAAAGCAATCCCGATCTGTTTTTCACCATCATCTCCCAAAAGGGTATATTCCTTTTCGAAAGAATAAGGTTCCCAATTTCCTGGGGCCTGGCCTTTCTGGACTATTTTCATTTCCGACGCTTCCGAAGCCTCGATCTTCAATGTAATTTTTTTGTCCTTACTTCTGGTGAATTTTTCACCTTCATTTATAGTGAATTTGAGAGCTTCAGGAGGTTTGGTATCCAGAGTAACCGATCCTGCAATAACATCTGTTTCATTCAGGGCTTTATCCCTGAATTTAACATATATATTTTTAATACCGTCACCATCTGATACTTCGAAAACTTTCTTAGGAACGTATAATTCCCACCTGCCATTTTCGAATTTGTTGTCTTCTGTAATAAATACCTTGTCAGCACCCTCAGCAGAAAGTTCAAGAGGGACCTTCCTGGCGCCAGGCGGAACAAATCTCAGGTTCGCATTAAAGACGACCGTCGGATTTGTGGGACCTACCCTGTCTAATATTATACGATCATTATATCTCCCGGAGTAATTCCCGGCTTCATCCTGAAGGACAAGGTATATGGTTTTTAATCCATCTTCCCCTTCCAGGGTCCATTCTTTTTCTTCTGTATAATCTTCCCAAACAATTGATGGATTAGTGGGATCTGAGATGGGTGTATTCGAAATGGCCATTTTAATGGCATCCGGGGCTTTTATCTTTAAAAGCACCTTTTTCTGAGGATTATTACAGAAATCCGATCCATCTTCAATTCTAAACTCTTCACATATTGGGGGAGAGTAATCCAATTTAATCTTATCTGTGATCAATTCTGAAATATTTCCTGCAGGGTCTTTAAATTTCGCAAAAAGTTCTTTTTCCTCTTCTTCCTCAGAAAACACCCAGGTAGTTACATTTTTGAACGTCTCCCACTCTAAGCCATTAAATTCAGGATCCTCACTGATCATAAAGTGAGATGCTCCTCTGGCGGTAAGCTGAACACCTGCCTTGCGAGCTGTGTTTGTCAGCCATTCATTTCCTTCATTAATTACCATGTTCAGTTCAGTAGGTGGTTGCCGATCAAGGATAATTGATGCAGTAATAACATTCGAAAAATTACCTGCCTCATCCCTTAGTCGAAGGAATACTGTTTTTACCCCATCTTCACCATCTAGCACCCAATTATTGATTAGGGGAAGGAAAGGCTCAAGTTTAATATCAGTAAAATCTGGTTTATTCGTGAGTTGAATTCCTTTGCCATCTTCTGATATAATTTTTATACTTACAACCTTATCGCTGCTATTGACAAATTTAGCACCTTCATTTAATGTTATTTCTCCGGTTGGTGGCTTAGTGTCGAGGGTGATAACCGTACTAACTACATCTGAAATATTATTGGATTCATCTTTAAATCTCATATAAACGGTTTTAGGGCCATCCCCTGGGATTAGGGTCCAATCAACCTTCGTAGGTTCAAACCTCTCCCAAATCTCCATATTTGATATGGCATTGGTATTATTGAACTGCATATGAGACACATCTTCTACATCCATATTAATGTTTACATTTACTGAGGTTGTCCATGTGCTTCCATCGTTAATATTAATTTCAATCATCTTGGGAGGAATTCTGTCAAGAATAACTTTAGCTTGGGCTATTTCGGAGGAATTACCGGCTTCATCAATAAGTTTTGCGTATACCGTTTTCATGCCATCTTCCTCAGCTGGTAATTGCCAGTTATTTATTAAATCTCTGAAGTTTTGTGGGCTTGTGTCTTCAAAATTCATGTGGTTACTGATCATAAGCTTTACAGTCTGGGGATTAACCCTGGTAGATAACCGGATATTTACTTTCCCCTCTTTATGCTTTGTGAACCTGTTATCCCCATTTATAGATATATGAGGTGGGGCAGGACCTGACTTGTCGAACATAATTTCATCTTGAATTACCGTTGTAGTCCTGTTTTTTGCTTCATCCATAAAATATACCCTTACTACCTTTGTCCCTTCAGCGGAGTCCAGGGACCATTCAATTTCCATATGTTCCTGACCTTCTTCAACTTCGTAAGGAAACGTTTCTGATTTTCCTGGACTGACAATCCGGACCATTGCAGCATCTTTCGCACGAATCTTTAAGATTATTTGATTGTCTTTGGTGTATTTTGAATCACTATTTATCACAACGGATCCTTGTTCAGGTGGTTGTGTGTCAAGTATGATATCGTCACTATATACTTGACTAATATTGCCAGCTCGATCTTTAAATTTCGCATAAACCGTTTTGATACCATCCCCACCCGTACCATCCAGCATCCATTTCTTTGTTCCGGCCATCTTTTCCCATTTTGAATCACTGAAATCACTTTTATTACTAAAAATCATATCCTCAAGATCATCCTCGGTTGACCGGATATAAATCAATACTCTTCGCTTTTCATCACCTGAGTATTTCTCATCATTATTTATTGATATTTCTATATCCTGAGGGGGCGTCGTGTCAAGGAATATTTTGGATGACTCAACAGAAGAAATGTTTCCTGCAATATCCCTAAGTTGTGCATATACTATCTTTTCTCCATCGCCTTCTGAAAGGATTAAATTGATTTTATCAGTTGAGTATTTTACCCAGGGAGCATCACTTAAAGACGATTCTAAGCCTATTTTCATTTCGGCAATCAAACTATCACCTAGTTTTAATGATTTAACCTCAAGTGATATTTCGGTCTGATTGGTATATCGATTGCCGTCGTTTATTCTGAAAGCAATAAAAGGTGGTAAGTTACTTGATAAAAGTGGGATAGATACCGTTATCTGAAAAAGTATACTTACGATTAAACTATATAAAATCTGGACTTTGAATAACTTCTTTTCCTGCATTTTATCAAAAAACCTGCTCTGAAACAAAATTATTGTATGTTTAATGAACGTAAAATAGCATTATATAATATATTAAAAAAGCATAATTTATAGAAAAAGTATAATTTATATCACTTTTTTAAGAAAAGGATATTTATGATATTATAAAATATCAAATAATAAATACCTGAATTGGTCTTAAGATAAAGACAAGGATTGACAATGAAAAATTCAGAACTAAAACTTACTTAAATAAAAGATCAACTTAGTTCAGGAAATCATTCAAATTAGTATAGTCCAGATTAAAGGCGTCTGCTACTGCTTTATAAACAACTTTTTCATTAATTATATTTAATCCCAGCGCCAATTCAGGATTTGAGCTGCATGCTGACTCCCATCCTTTGTTAGCAAGCTGAATAGCATATGGCAGGGTCGCATTTGTCAAGGCTAGCGTAGATGTATAAGGAACAGCGCCCGGCATATTCGCAACACAATAGTGAATTACATCATCGATGATATAGGTTGGATTTTTATGCGTTGTAGGTTTACATGTTTCAATACATCCACCCTGGTCAACAGCTACATCTACTAATACTGAACCATGTCTCATGTCTTTTAGCATATCCCGGGTAATCAGGTGAGGAGCTTTTGCGCCGTGAATAAGTACTGCTCCAACTATTAAATCAGCCGTAGGAATAAGTTCCCGAATATTGTATTCATTAGATACCAGGGTGCTTACATTTGCAGGCATGATATCGGCCAGGTGTCGGAGTCTCGGAAGACTAATGTCTAATATGGTAACGTCTGCTCCTAATCCTGCTGCCATTTTAGCGGATTGAGTACCTACGATCCCTCCACCTAGTATCAGCACCTTGGCAGGATTTACACCAGGTACGCCTCCAAGCAATACCCCCCGTCCTTTGAGCGGTTTTTCCAGATATTTTGCTCCCTGTTGAACGGCCATCCTTCCGGCTACTTCAGACATAGGGACCAGGAGAGGTAGGGTTCCATCGCTGGATTCAACAGTTTCATATGCCAGACATATTGACTTGCTTTCGATCATAACACGGGTAAGTGTTTCACTTGAGGCAAAATGAAAATATGTGAATACCAGCTGGTTTTCCTTGATCAACCGATATTCAGGTTCGATCGGTTCTTTTACCTTCATGATCATCTCTGCAGAATGGTATACTTCCTCTATGGTTTTCAATATATCAGCTCCAGCATCCTTGTATATCTGGTCACTGAAACCGCTGCCATCACCAGCTGTTGATTGGATAAAAACCTGGTGACCTCTCTTCTTTAATTCCTTTGCACCTGCAGGAGTCAGGGCGACACGGTTTTCATTGTCTTTTATCTCTTTTGGTACGCCGATTATCATTTCCTTATATTATTTGTTTATAAAACACCTCGAAATCGAATAAAAATTTAATTTGAATAAAAACCATTTCAAGGCGATAAAAAATACATGTAAATGTAATGAAATTTAGAAATAATTAAGAATAGAATTAAATTTTATAAAAATGTTTATATCAAAATATTATTCTGTTTTATAACATAATTTTAATCAATTTGTTGAATTGTTATTGCAATAAATTGATTAAAATTCGTTAAAATATTGATTTATTCAATCGGACAATCTTTGAGAGAAATTTTTTTTTCTTTAAGTTTGTTTAGCTTGCTAATTAGAAAAAGCACTATTTTGATTCAATCTGAACCTTAAAAGAACTCGATTTGGCTGAAGCAAAAGTTCTCGATCAAATAAAGGTCCCTGCAAAAGATATCCTGGAAGATTACAGGATCTCTGTATTAAGCCGGGAAACCAGTCTGATTGGAAAAAAAGAAGTATTTATGGGGAAAGCTAAATTCGGGATTTTTGGTGACGGAAAAGAAGTTCCCCAGTTGGCTATGGCCAGGGTTTTCCAGAATGGAGACCATCGATCAGGATATTACAGGGATCAGACATTTATGTTCGCTATTGGGGAGTTAACTGTTCAGCAATATTTTGCTCAACTTTTTGCCCATACCGATATCGAAGCTGATCCATCTTCAGCGGGAAGGTTGATGAACAGTCATTTTGCCACAAGAATGCTTGACGAAGCCGGAAAATGGAAAAAACTAGCTTCCCTGAAAAATTCATCGTCTGATATATCTCCCACCGGTGCACAAATGTCGCGCCTTGTTGGGCTTGCCTTTGCATCTAAATTATACCGAAACAATCCTGATCTGGGAGAACTTAAAGATTTCTCTGTCAATGGAAATGAAATAGCATTTGGAACAATAGGAAATGCGGCGACCTCAGAAGGGTGTTTTTTTGAAGCGGTTAATGCTGCGGGTGTATTACAGATCCCAATGGTATTGTCTGTATGGGATGACGGATATGGAATTTCGGTTCCCAATAAATTTCATACAATTAAAGAAGATATAGGCAAAGCACTGAAGGGCTTTCAGCGTGAAAAGAATGGGAATGGGCTTGAAGTGGTTCAGGTTAAAGGCTGGGATTATCTAGCATGTGTTGAAGCGTTCGTGAAGGCAACTAAGTTAGCCCGCGAAGAACATATCCCTTCCTTAATCCATTTTATAGAATTAACGCAGCCTTTGGGACACTCTACTTCTGGATCGCACGAACGATACAAATCAAAGGAGCGTCTGGAATGGGAAAACGAATACGACTGCAATATTAAGTTCAGGAAATGGATCCTGGAGAACCAAATTGCTAGTGAAGTAGAACTGGAAAAGATTGAAAAAGAATCAAAACTCCAGGCAAAGGCTGAAAAAGATAAGGCATGGGCAGAATATCTTGAAAGCATAAAACATGACCAAATTGAAGCAGCAAAGATCATAACTACGGTAGCCCAGAAATCTAAATACCGCAGAGAGATCCTGAACATCAAAGCCGATTTGGCAAAAATTCATAATCCTCTAAAGCTAGATTTCTTTAAAGCGGTTAAGCAAACACTAATACTGACAAGGAAGGAAAAAATTCCACAAAGACAAAGACTAGTAAATTGGTTATCTAAGATTAACGATGATAATCAGAAGTTTTATTCATCACACTTATACAGTGAGTCGGAAAATTCTTCGTTAAATATAGAGGTAGTTAATCCTGTTTATTCTGAAGATTCAAAATCGGTGGACGGGAGAGAGGTCTTGCAGGCATTTTTTGATAAGGCACTCGAAAGGGATAAAACAGTTCTGGCTTTTGGTGAAGATGTCGGGAAGATAGGGGATGTAAACCAGGCATTTGCTGGATTACAAGAAAAACACGGTGACATGCGTGTTATGGATACTGGAATACGCGAGACAACTATTATTGGAGAGGGGATAGGGCTGGCCATGCGTGGCTTAAGGCCAATTGCAGAAATTCAATATTTGGATTATTTGATTTTCGCGATTCAAACCTTATCCGATGATCTGGCAACACTTCATTACCGGACCAAAGGTGGACAGAAAGCTCCGATGATTATCAGGACCAGAGGACATAGACTGGAAGGTGTGTGGCATTCCGGTTCTCCAATGGGGATGATCCTGAATAGTCTAAGAGGAATCAATATACTTGTTCCCAGGGATATGACCAGAGCCGCTGGCTTTTATAATACAATGTTACAATCTGATGACCCTGCCTTAATTATTGAAGTTTTAAATGGTTATCGATTGAAGGAAAGAATTCCGGATAATTTGATGGATTCCACAGTACCGGTTGGTGTGCCTGAAATCCTGAGAAGAGGTTCGGATATAACAATTGTTACATACGGTGCAATGTGCAGGATTGTTATGAACGCGGCTGAAGAACTTGAGAAGATCGGGATTTCCCTTGAAGTTATTGATGTGCAAACGCTGATCCCTTTTGATATCCATCATAAAATTGTGGAATCACTTAAGAAAACTAATCGGATTGTTTTTGCAGATGAAGATGTACCAGGAGGAGCATCTGCTTATATGATGCAAAAAGTGCTTGAAGAACAAAATGGATATCATTATCTGGATTCAAAACCTATCACCTTAACTTCTAAAGAACATCGTCCTGCCTACGGTTCCGATGGGGATTATTTCTCTAAAGCAAATGCAGAAGATGTTTTTGACTATGTATATGCAATGATGAATGA
>CAYMFU010000182.1:0-11071 GCA_964389805.1 uncultured Roseivirgaceae bacterium
TGCCTGTTGGTCCCCTGATTGAAAGCCAATGGGTTTATTCCTGCTATACGGTTTACCTTCAATCAATGGAAGAAGGCTGATCCCATCCAGAATGGGTTGACCGGGAATATCGATCTTTAAAATGTCCAATATAGTGGGATAATAATCGCTGGTGCTGACCGGGATATTAACTTCAGCGTATTTCCGGACCTTTTCAGGCCAGAACAGAAGACCGGGAACGCGGATACCGCCTTCATATAAACTGCGTTTACGGCCTCTCATACCTTTTGTAGAACCCTGGGTACGATCCTTTCTCTCCCGGCCTTCCGGCCCGTTATCGCTGGTGAAGAATATTATGGTTCTGTCCATGGCCTCCAGATCTTCGAGCTCTCTGACCAATCGTCCTATCTGTTCATCCATTGCAGTTATACAACCATAAAAATGCTGAATGTTATTGTCATATTGCCGGTACATATCAAGATACTTTCTTCCGGTTAAGGCCGGCAAATGCGGGGTATGGAACCAGATCACGCTCAGGAAAGGCTGATTTTTGTCAATACTGCTACGAACAAAAGGAATTACCCTGTCCATAATAATTCTTGAATCATCACCTTCAAGGTTATCCGCCACCTTCTGCTTCGGGCCTGTCCAGTAAAAAGTCCCGAAAGGTGTGCCTGGTTCTCTAGTTCCTATATCTTCGGCATCAGATTCTGGTGTTAACATCGGATCATATGTAGGCACTTTGGATTCAGTAGAGAAACAGACATCAAATCCATGTTCCCAGGGAGGGGCGTATACTTCCGGATCCCTGCCTCCCCTGTTCGCATCCATTTCATCATTGGTCAGGGTTCCAAGATGCCATTTTCCGAAATGTCCTGTCCGGTAACCAATAGTCTTAACAGCTTCCGCCAAAGTTATTTCTGCATCTTTCATTTTACCAACATTAGCACCATAAATTCCATAACGGTATGGATGCCTTCCTGTAAGACAACTCCCCCGGGTAGGTGAACAGACCGGGGCGGCTGCGTAAAACCGGTTGAATTTGATACCGGC
Source organism: uncultured Roseivirgaceae bacterium (assembly GCA_964389805.1). Taxonomy (GTDB): domain Bacteria; phylum Bacteroidota; class Bacteroidia; order Cytophagales; family Cyclobacteriaceae; genus JAGTVG01. The sequence continues at coordinate 1,033 of CAYMFU010000182.1, forward strand.
CCCTGCCAATCTATCCAGGTTGGGTGTACTCATTGTATCGTTTCCTTGAAAACCTGCATCTCCCCAGCCCATATCATCAGCCATGATCAGAATTATGTTCGGATGCGGGTTTATCGGTTTTTCACGATGGCAGGACCATGTTGTAAGGATTGACATAATCAGGCACCAGATAACATACATTTTTTTAAAAGGAATTGGGATGTCCATGCACTCAATTAAATTATAGAAAACCTCAAATAATATTGACAGTATAGATCTCACCTGATATCATAATTTTAGGATGAAGAACCACTGCCCTGTATTGATAGGCCCCTGGATTCATATCTTCTATGGTGATTTTATAATTTCCCGGTTTATCAACATCCTTTGTCTCTGTCAGTATCCAATCAGCACCTGCCACCCTTTCATTCAGTGTAGTGGGGGCTTTCCGGTATTGTATGGCTACCCCGACCTTTTCAGCATCCCCTAACTCATCCAGGCTGACCATGAAAGTCACATCGCGACCTTCTAGTTCGGTATCCTCAAGAGTATGGATAACGGGTGGTTCAAGAGCCCCTTCTACATGCTCCAGTTTAAGCACAATAGGATTGGGCCATTTGTGATTATTATATATCCGCTGGGCTCTGACAACAGAAATATTAAGACCATCTGAATTCTGATCGAACCTTGTGACAGGGTCCACGCCCATATATTCGACGATTTTATCATTTTGTCCCAATACACTGACCTTCAATTGATCCGTTGCCTTTACTGAATTAATCGTAAATTCTCTTCTTTCACCCCTTGCCCAATCTCTCTGACCAAAAAGAACTGCGTAAACCACTTGACCATTTTTTGATTGGCAGAACCAGATATCCCCTTCATTGGTGATGATCCAGGGTCGTACATTATCCACTGCTTCATGATTGATAAAATACCAGGCGGCCACTTCCCTCAGGTTACGGTCCTGTTCAAATGGAATAATCCCATAGGGATCGGGGCCAATGTTCAATAAAAGTGCTCCCCCCTTGGCCCGTGTTTCAACCAGCATTTTAATGATCTGCGCACCTGATTTATATGACTCATTGGTCGGCTTGAATTGCCATTGCGTACCCATGGTTATACATGATTCCCATACTCGTTCCGATGTGATCCCAGGAAGATATTGCTCCGGAGTTTGTAGTTCACCCCTCGTGATGAGCAAATCAGGATTAATATCCCAGCAAAAGGGTTTTAGTGCCTTGATAAGAGATCCTTCTCCCCCATCAAAGAACATAACATCGACTGGGCCATATTTTGTTAACAATTCATTGCATTGCCTCTGATTGTAGTCGATATATTTTGTTCTCAGATCATCCGAGATATCATCTATATTACTCCTTCTGATCAATTCATCATTCTGGTAGAGGAACCAGAAATCCTCCGGAGAGAAATACAAGCCAACTTTGAGGCCGTATTTACGACAGGCTTCAATATAATCCTTAACGATATCCTGTTTATACGGGGTGTTCATTATATTGAAAGGTGTGGTTTCTGTATCCCACATGCAGAAACCGGAGTGATGTTTGGCTGTAAAAACCATATACTTCATGCCGGCAAGCTTAGCCAGGATAGCCATTCTATCCGCATCAAAATCAGTGGGATTAAACGTCTTTGGCAATTCATGAAAATAGCGGTCGGTGTAATCTTCAGATGCTCCTACTGCGGAATGGCTGATAACAATCCCCAATTGGGAATCCATACTCCAGTGAATGAACATCCCGAAACCTGCATCTTTTAGCCACTCCTCCTTTTCCTGCTTATTCTGTGAAAATCCTGTGAGATATATAACAGATAATATCAAATAAAGAGATAACCTTTTCATAATGCGATTTTTTTTGGTCGTGATATCCAGTCCAGACCGAATTTGATCATTTTATTTTCAGGTTTTAAAAAATATATTTTCTAAGTTTTTTCTAAGTAATGAATTTCAGACTATTTCAATTCCATTTCATCAGTAAGCATAAGAAAATCAAGCTATATATCTGAAATCTAATGGAATTTGTAATATGATATCCTTAAAAACTAAAAATACTATCACATTGATTCCTCTAAATCAGCAAGAAGATTTTCTGCCTCCCGGGCTAATCCATATGATTCATCCGCATTTTCCCAAACCTGATTGGCAATCAATAAATGTTCTTTCGCTTTCGTTTTATTTCCTTCTTCCAAAAAAATCTTTGCAATAGATAAATGTGCCGAAGCCTGATAAGGATTCAAATGCAGTCTTTCTTCAAGAATTTCCATGGCTTTATCAGGTTGATCGAGTTTAACATAACAATCGGCAATTTTACTATCCAGCATTTCTTTAGAATAGAATACATTGACCGCCTTGAATTCAAGGAATTTGTCCAGTGATTCCTGGTATTCCTCCTTTAAAAACATAATCTCAGCCGCATAGTATTTATCTATATTACCCGAAGATCCATATTTAGAAATATATTCTTCAACTCTTAGTAATTCTGCCTCGGTCTTTTCTACATCTCCAAGATTCAGATAATAATTGATATATCCATATGCCGTCACATTTTTAAAAGAATCACTTAATTTTCCTTCTTCCCGGTGGATGATCTGCAAAGCCGTATCAGCCTGATCGATCATGAAATACCAGTACAACCTGGTGATCCTGAAAATCGATATTACGAATGGCGGATATTCCCTTTTGCCCATATCAAGAGTCTGTTCCCAGAGTCCAATTACTTGCTCAATTTGACCATGAGCCTCATAATACTCCATCATTGTATAATAAACCGTCATGCTATCGGCCGTGGTTTTTGCTTTTTTCAAAGCTGAAGCCAATATGCTTTCGGCTTCTTTGAAATTTCCCTGTCGCTCTTTAATAATGGCCATCTGACCAATACTTTTTAAATTATCCTCAGAAAGCAAAACAGATTTTTCATAGTTTTTTTCTGCTTCATCATATTCTCCCTGATTAAAATAGAAATCTCCCAACAACCTGAACGATCGGGAGTGATTGGGGTAGCGTTCCGCATATAAATTATAATACTGAAGCGCTTCTTCATTCTTTCCCTGAATCATTAATACATCAGCCAGATCAACATAGAAATCACCCCGGTTATCATCAATCTCGAGCGCCTCTTTTAATACCTCTTCCGCTTTCCCGGGTTCACCAGATACTTTGTGAATCTGAGCAAGGTAATTGTATGCATTCACATTTTGAGGATATAGTTCCTTCCACATTTCCATGACTTTGATCCTTTTTTCCTGCTCTTCATTGATATGATAATAAAGGGATTTTGCAAGAAACTGGTCCTGTTCAGGTAGCATATAATCCTTCTCCATAACCATTCCTATGTATTCTGAAGCCTCTTTCATCTGGCCATTAAACAGGTAGACAGCAGCAAGATGGAAGGCTGACGACATAAATCCTGGATCTTTGTCAAGAGAATTAAGAAAATGTTCAATACTGGCATTATAATCGTTATTGTAGCTGGCTGCTTCTATCCCCATTGTAAAATCCTTATATGCCTCCATATTTGTTGTCAAGATGCTGGAAACCGGAAGGTCCTCTACCGTCTCTAAATAATTTTCCGGCATCTCTAAATCTTTTTTCAATTGAAGGGTCAGCTGATCGATAAGGCTAAAAATATCTCTCCCTTCATAAGAATATTCTGATATCAATTTGCCATTTTCAACATGATGCAGTTTTGTTACAATCTGGTACCCGGTTTCTGTAATGTCATATCCGCCTGATAGCATATATTCCATTCTGAAATCTCTTGCTATTTTTCTCATGAGATTAAAGTCGACATTATCAAGATTATTAACCCCTGCTCCTCTCAGCTCGTCCACAAATGATTCCGTACCTTTCGGCTGGAAAAAAACATCCTGGCCAAGATCTATCAGAATAGCAGTATTAATTCCTGAAGAAAACCACCCATGATCATCGGGATCCCCGAAATTTTCGAAGTTAAAAACTGCTATAGTCTTTATAAATTCATTCTTGGGTACAATCCGCTGCAAAGTTTTTCCCTCCTCATCCTCTAGGATAACTTCCCTGGTTGTTGCCCCAAGGTCTTTCCCCTGAAATAGTATGATAAGAATAACAATTGAAATAGCAAAATTGGCAGACACGAAGATCTTTTCCCTTTTCACCCATTTGTCCATTCCGGACATGCCATGATAATATGCCATGAAGGCAACGCTGGGCAGCAGGGATAACAATAAGATCCAGGTAAAGTCAAACCAGTTCGGGGATAACATATACCTGTTGACCACCCATGATACGATCTGAACAATAAGAAAGGAAAACAGCAGATAGAGTGCAGAAATCTGAAGCATTCTTCTTGCCCAGATATCTTTCAACAATGCGGCTATGCTATTACCCATTGGTTTTGCCGGCGGTTTCGGCAGGCCTTCTCCGGCCAGCGTATATACATTGATTGGCCGTACAACATTCTTCAGACTCCTCGTTCCAACCAGAACCGCATTGAATCCCGTTTTATTAGCAATATCTTCATATACCCTGTCGGTTATATACACACCTCCAGGAGGTGCAAGCGGTTCAATCCTGGAGGCGATGTTTACCCCATCGCCAAAGATATCTTCTTCGGTCACTGTAACTTCTCCAACATGGATCCCTATTCTGACCTTAAAGAATTCCTCCCCTATGGACCGCTGAAAATCAATGGCGCAACTTACTGCGTCAACAGCACTTGAAAAGCTCGATAAAGTGCCGTCACCGATCTCTTTCTGCCATTTCCCATTATATTCTTCGATCAAGGGCCTTAACACATCCCTAACCACCTGGATGGCCTGCAATGCATCTTTTTCATTTTTCGACATCATACTGGTATATCCCACGATATCGGTAAACATTATGGCAGCAAGTCTTCTTTGTTGCATATCAGGTTTTTAGAAAAATATTTTGAACGATTGAAATATAAGGATAATTTATAAAAATAGCATTCATATTGATTCCATAAAACGCCTTGGGGAGATTATTTAGTTTAAACGTATATAACTAGAGCAGTCAAGAAGGAATATAGATCTGTTTGTAAAACCGGAGAACCGGATAAAGTTATTGTTAAATTGACAGAATAAAATATATTTATCTTATTATTAAGTTAAATAAAGGAAAATCAAATTGTCAATAAAGAGAAGATTTGCTTATAGAGGAAACCGGGTTCCCTGGATGTTTCTGTCAGGTCTTCTCTTTTGTTCGGTTTTTACCCAGCCAGTCAGAAGCCAGGAACTTGAACCGAGGGCTCTTGCAAATGTCCCCATCGGAATGAACTTTGCTGTATTGGGATATAGTTATTCTAAGGGAGATCTCTTGCTGGATCCAGCTTTGCCCATCGAGGACCTGGATGGGACGATTCACACTGTAGTAGGTGCCTACCTTCGGTCTATCAAGATCTTTGGATTAGCAGGTAAAGTGGATGTCATTCTGCCATGGGCCTCTGGTGACTGGACCGGAATATATACAGGTATTGATACCTCAAGATCTGTTAATGGCATAGGAGATGCCAGGATCCGTTTGTCAGTCAATTTTGCTGGTGCCCCTCCGCTTATTAAGCAGGATTTCAGTGGATATAAACCCAGTAAAATATCCGGGGCAAGTTTACAAATTTTTGTTCCGACAGGGCAATATGATCCGGACCGGCTTATTAACCTCGGATCCAATCGCTGGGTGTTCAAACCTCAGTGGGGATTTGCCAGGTATTTTAAAAACTGGATTATAGAAACATATCTGAGTGCTTACTTTTTTACTACCAATTCTGATTTTTTTGAGGGGCAGGAGCTGAAGCAGAAGCCTCTGGGGGCCTTAAAGATTCATGGAATACGCTCTTTCCCCAAAAACTGGTGGATCGCACTTGATGCTGGTTATGGACTGGGTGGAACCACATACTTAAATGGAGAAAGGAAAGACTCCCGGATCTCCACTTTCAGGTTCGGGTTGACCTTTGCAGTGCCTTTGGGACAAGATCATGTCTTACGGCTAACCGGAGTGACCGGTGTCAGACTTGAACGGGGCTCGGACTTCGATGCGGTGGTTCTAACTTACCAATACCGTTGGATTAAATAAGTACGAAACAAATTATCCTTTCATCGATTATAATAATTACAAATCTATTAATTTAGTAATCTACAGAACTGTCCCATGGTATCGAATTATATTTTGATTTTTTGCAGTGGTTTAACTTTTACTATTGGAAGTATAAATTTTGCAATTGGAACAATTCTGAAAAAAGATCGATCCTATTTGTATTTTGGTCTTCTAAGTCTTTTTGCAAGTGCATACCTTTTTATACAGGTTCAGACTACATCCACCTTTGATGTGATTCGAACCATTGATTTAGTCAGTGTAATTGCTGCAGTTGCATTCTATACTTTATTTATATGGTTTATTGGAGAATACACAGGATATAAAAAAACGGTGATTCAGACGGTAATTTCAATTTTAGCCATATCATTGGTTTTTCTTTATATTCTGGTCAAGTATTCTAAATTGGATTGGCAAATATGGGAAGCAATAGCCCATTTAATCATACTTTTAATCAGTAGTTATGGAATAGTGGCAGGCATAAAAGGATTGAGAGGGGAAAAAAAGCTTTGGAGGTCAATCTATCTTCTGCTTATTTTCTTCTTATTCTTCCTGACTATTTTTATAGGTATTGGCATAGTATTTAACATCATATTAATCTATGATCCTGCCGGATTTATTAGTTTATTGGATTTCTTTCCTGTTTTTTTCTCCATTATCATCGGATATAGAATGGGTCAGGATATCATTAGGAGTTATTTTCTGGATAAAAAATTAGAAAGAAAGGAAAAAGAGTGGAGTTCCCTCATGGAGGAAATAAATCTTTTGATCATAAAGTTAAATCCTGCTGGAAAAATTGAGTACGTAAATAAGTATTTTAAAACTTTAACCGGTTATTCTCCAACTGAAGTTTTGGGAAAGAATTGGTTTCATTTCATGATAGATAAGCAGGAAATTGCAACCGCCAAAGATACTTTTTCTGAGATTATTAATGGAGAGGATAAATTTACGTATCAGAATTACATCATTACAAGGAATGGCGAAAAGAAAAGTATTCAGTGGTCAAACTTGCATCTTTTTGATCACAACGAACAAATAATTGGTATCCTACGCATAGGTACAGATGTTACTGATAGAGAATCAGCACTGGCAGAAATAAGTCTTTTGAAAAGCCAGTTGGAGAGGGAAAATATCTTATTGAGGGAAGAAATAAGTGCTCAGGAATCCTGGCCTGATATTATCGGCGAAAGCGATTCATTAAAATACGCAATAAAACGAGCAATACAGGTAGCCGATACCAATTCAACAGTTCTGCTTGAAGGAGAAACGGGCGTTGGCAAAGAGCTATTTGCGAACCTGATCCATCGTAAGAGTAAAAGGTCAGTGAAACCATTTATCAAAGTTAATTGCTCCGCAATTCCCAAGGAATTGATAGAAAGTGAATTTTTCGGACACGAAAAAGGTGCTTTTACCGGTGCTTTAAAAACAAGACAGGGGCGATTTGAACTGGCTGAAAAAGGTACAATATTTCTGGATGAAATTGGTGAAATCCCTTTTGAATTACAGGCAAAACTACTTCGTGTGATACAATCATGTGAATTTGAACGCGTAGGAAGTGAAATTACTAAAAAGGTCGATGTCCGGATAATAGCAGCAACAAATAAAGATTTGGATCAGGAATCACAGAAAGGTTTCTTCCGCCAGGACCTCTATTATCGATTGAACGTATATCCCATAACCATTCCTTCACTCAGACAGAGAAAAGAAGACATCCCATTACTGGTAAGACATTTTGCAGATAAAATTGGCGGCAAAATGGGAAAGAAAATCGAAGAAATATCAAAAGGTGATCTGTTAAAGCTATCTGATTATTCCTGGCCTGGAAATGTTCGTGAACTGGAGAACATAATTGAAAGAGCCATTATTAATAGTACTGGTAATGTTTTAATAATTGAAGATAGGCAAATACAATCAATCAAAGAACAAAGCCAAAGCGTTGAAAAGAATGGCAATGGGACGAACTTATCCGAAACTGAAAGAAACCATATTCTTAACGTTCTGGAAGGATGCAACTGGAAAATAAATGGAGAAAATGGAGCTGCAAAGAAACTTGGAATCCCACCCAGTACGCTTCGCTCGAAGATGAAAAAATTAAATATAGTACGACCTGATTAGCTAAATCCTGTTTCTTGATACCAGCCTGATGCATACTAGCGTTTTTTTGATAAGTCAAATCTTTTACCGATAAAAAACCTTAGCTGTTCCGTTGCCAGACCCAATTCATAACCCTTGTATTTAAAACTCCTCCAGATGGTGAAACCCGTAATTCCGACATAAAAATATTTGGAATCAAATCCTAATGCACCTCTTGCTGCCAATTGTCCGGCAGGTGCATATTCTGTGGACTTTTCTCCTGCTATGGTCTCAAGATTTATGGCTTGTAATCCAAATCCTGGTGTCACACCAATATTTAGAAAGAACTTTTTAGAAATAACCCATGTGTACAAATAACCAACAGTGACTCCAACAGCTAGCGTATTAAAAGCTTTTAAATCAAAATTCAACCGAATGCTATCCGGAAATTCCTGTGGGATGAATCCTTGTTCCGTTTCAGCCACATCGAGTTGACCGAATATACCGGAAATTAAACTGCCTGCACTTTTTTTCTGTACCTGGTTTCTTACAAATGCAGCTTTATAGGAGAATTTATTTGAATTAAAGATGTAAAATGCATTTAATCCGATGGAATAAATTTTCATTTCAGGTAGCAGTGGGAAATAATCGTTTTCCCATTCCATAAAATCCTCCGGATTAGCTACATAATAGCCCTTATAAAACTGTGCAAATCCATCTATACCAATCTTTTGACTATACACATTTGCCTGAAGATCAAACCGGTTTGTCTTGCCATATTTTTCATTACTGGATGCACTTTTAGGAATGCCGATGGCTATCCCCAATCCATATGATTTATAGTTAAATCCGACGCCAAGGGCAGTGGGGGCATTGGGTCTGAGTTGTAAAGTGTTTTCATCCTTAATAATATCAAGTGCATTCCATTTGGTATTGGTGTAGATCCTGAACGCCAGCAAGTCAGAATAATCTAAATAATAGATGATAGAGTCATCCGGATCGGACGGTAGTCCATTTTGGCCTATTTCTCCGAATGTGTATGTATACATTCCGCATATTAACAGAACGGCGATAATCCTGTATATAATATACTTTGCGAATAACATGGTAGTAAGTTAGCTAAACAATTTAAATACCTCAAAACAAGTACTTAATACTTTGGCTGATGACATATGGCATTGTTATTGGAATTATTATACCAAACAATCAGAAGCTCGTGTATTCAATAATCCTAAATGGATATATTCCTGTTCAAAAAGTTAAAGAATTCAGACAACATATGAAACTGATGGCTGGAATGCCGGAAAATCAGTTTTTTCATATAGACGTATTTCAGGACATATTACGTGAAGATCTATTTTGCGTAAAAATGACGTTTGAAGACAAACAAGAGATGTTTTCATATATGAAATCTGAAAATTACACCATGATCGCCGGTTCATTGAAAGCATTGGGATTATTACGAGATCAGCATATTGAAACTTTTTCAGACCTAAAAGAAAATAGAGAATGAGTGTAGGATATAATATGAATTTACAAGTCAAATATCGAAAAACAAGTGTCGATATTTCGTTGCCTATCGCTATATCGTCACGGAATGGTTAAAATGGAAGCAATAGAAAAAAATATTCCCTCGAACCGGTTAATAACCGGCACCTTAATTTTTATAACAGGACAATTATCGCCCTTGCTGATACCCTTTGTACTTGATTCTGATCTTGGTAGTGGGATAAAAACTGCACTTTCCGGATTTCTGATGCTAGGCGTTCCGGAACTGGCCATCATGTTATCGATTGTGATTATGGGTAAAGCTGGTTTTGCGTTTTTGAAAAGTAAAGTTGGCCAATTTTTCAAACAATACGGACCGCCTGATACAGTATC
>CAYMFU010000183.1:0-5697 GCA_964389805.1 uncultured Roseivirgaceae bacterium
TTGTTATTAATGTTGAGATTTAATTATGAAGGAATCGTATAAAGTGCGGTTCGATATTGTGCCAAATTTTGACAGGATGTTTGACATTTTTAAGTTTTTCTTCTTTGACAAAGTTTGCTTTAATTCCTTTTTTATTCTGGATATTTCTAAATACAGATTCAGAGATATTGTACCAATCACTTAAAAGAGTGGTCCTGGTGTGTAAAAAGGAATGGAAAATATTTAAACATTATGGAATATCTGCCGCACAAAAAAAAGTGGATACATATTATCTCAGAAACTATTGACAAGATTAATGAACTTGAAGAGTAAATTCCATTTGTCTATCTAATAGTTGCTTAGCAAAAGGATGGATCGATCCAATGTCAAGGAACACTCCTCAGGTGGTTAGGTTGGTTTCTATGGATTAAATTCATTAGAATGTAAAAAAACCTCATATTTCTATTGAGGCTACATTAACAATAATCATATCACAATTCTTATAAATATGAATTATATAGAACGTTAATTATCCCTACTAAGTATATATCTTGAGTTATTATCTTGAACAGAATTCCTTCAGCAGTTTTTGACGGCTTGTAGATTTTAGTTTCCTAAGCGCCTTTTCCCGGATTTGCCGTACCCTTTCTCTCGTCAATCCCATTCTTTCACCAATTTCTGAAAAATTCATTGCATGGTCGTAATCAATTCCGAAGGACATTTTAATAACTTCCATTTCTCTCGCATCAAGCGTTTTCAAAGTTCTCAATGTTTGGTGCTGAAGTGACTGGGTATATTCCATCTTGTAATCAGTACCTTCGATGGAACTGTCTTCCATGACGTCATACAAATTACCTTCTCCGTCATTACCAAATGGAGCATCCAGGGATGTTTTACTAAAATCGGCATTTAAAGTATTATAAATATCAGAGGGATTCTGTTCGAGAATTTCTCCTAATTCTTCTGGGGTTGGTTCCCTTTCATATACTTGTTCAAATGAGGAATACACTTTTTTAATTTGACTGATATGACTCTTTTTATTGGCCGGTATTCTTACAATTTTTGAATGATTGTTGATAGCCTGTAAAATAGATTGTCGTATCCACCATACAGCATAAGATATAAATTTAAAACCTTTAGTCTCGTCGAATTTCTGAGCAGCTTTAATTAAACCTATATTGCCTTCATTAATCAGGTCATTTAAAGGAATGTTCCTATTCTGGTATTGCTTTGCTACGGAAATCACAAATCGTAGATTTGCTTTTACTAATTTCGCAAGTGCAACGTTGTCTCCAGTACGGATTCTTCTTGCTAAGTCGGCTTCTTCTTCAGGGGTAATTCTTTCTTCTTTACTTAGATCATTGAAATACTTTTCAATTGTGTGACTTTCTTTTCTGTTGGTAATTGATTGTGAGATTGTTAATTGCCTCATTGATTCGGGTTTAAACAATCTGCAAAGGTAAGTTTTTTAAACACAAAATATAACTAAAGAAGGTTAAATTAATTTAACATATCCAGGGAGGATGCAAGAGCAGCCATTAAAATACCAAACTTGGAGAAAGGACGAGTGATAGCATTTGTGAATTGTAAGGAATGTGGATATTAAACGTTTTTTAAACCTGAGGTTGTGGGGATTACTTGACTTTTCCCAATTTTTCTTAACTTGTATTACTTTCCGTAGCTTTAGCGAAGGAGGGTATTAAGATAGGTTTTCGTGCGGCTGATTTTTATTTAACAACAAACATCGCCTTCACTAAAGTTTCGGTTATTAAAACATGTCACAAAGACGCTTAGCTGCAATCATGTTTTCCGACATTGTTGGTTATGATTCCTTGTTAAAGGAAGATGAGAAGAAAGCGTTTGAATACCTCAGAAAAAACCAGCGAATCCACAAGCGATTAATCAAAAAATTCAATGGCCGATGGTTGAAAGAAATGGGTGGTGGCATCCTGGCCAGCTTTAACTCCAATATAGATGCAGTGATGTGTGCAGTGTCCATTCAGAAAGCAACCACAGAAGTTGAAATTCCAGTGCGCATTGGCATCCATCTTGGCGATGTGATCTTCGAGAAAAAAGATGTGCTGGGTGATGGGGTAAATGTTGCATCCAGAATACAGAATGCTGTCAGTTCTAATAGCATCGTAATATCTGAAACTGTATACAATGATATTAAGAATAAAGAGGGATTAGAAATTGATTACATAGGAGAACAACCTTTAAAAGGCGTAACAAAGCCTGTTGGTATTTATAAAGTTACCTGTCAGGATGAGAACCTTCTGGATTTTTCCTTCGATACTGGTGAACTGGTTCGACCTTTTAGTTTTGGAAGAACTACTATAGTAGTTGGAATAATGGTCATAGCCTTAGTAGCTTATGCATTATATTATTTACTGCCAAAAGTTATAAATCCACCCTCGAAACAGGATCAATCGGTTCTGGTCCTTCCATTTACAAATTATACAGGTGATACATTGGATTATTTTGTTGAAGGGATGCATGATATTTTGATTGGTAATGTAGGAAAGATTAGTGCTCTACGGGTTTTGGGCCGGACTACAGCCAATGCCTACAAAGATACTGAAAAGTCACTAACAGAAATCGCTGAGGAATTGGGGGTCAATACTTTTATTGAAGGTTCTGTTTTGTGCCTGGGAGATGATAGCGTATGCTTACAAGTACAAGTTAGGAGCGCTTATCCCCAAGAAAAGCAACTCTGGATTAAGGACTTCAAGGTTGAAAGAAGTGAGATCCTGAATTTGTACAACAGAGTGACAAAAGAGATATCTAGTGAGATAGGTACAATATTAACGCCTAATGAAGAGCGCTTACTTGCCAAATCAAGAACAGTTGACAAGGAGGCTTTTGACGAGTTCCTGAAGGCAAACAGGAATGATTTTAGCAGAGAATCATTGTATAAATACCTGGAATATTTAAACAATGCTGCTGAGAAAGAACCTGATTGGGCACCTATCTATACCGGTCTGGCAAGAGTCTGGGTATCAATCTATCAGATGGGTTTAGAATCTTCGGAAATTGCAGGTCCGAAAATCTACGAGAACATTAACAAAGCGCTTGAACTGGATCCTGATATTGCTGAAATTCATGCCATAAGTGGGATGATCGCCTTTTTGATTGAATGGGACTGGGAAAAGGCTGAAATGGAGTTATTGAAAGCATTGGCCATTAATCCCAGTGACGCTGGTTCAAGAGTCATTTATGCACAGTTATTATGTTGCCTGCAAAGGAATGATGAGGCACTGACACAGGGCCGACTGGCGATAGAACTGGATCCATTAAATCCCATTGGACAGATATTGTATGGAGCAGTGTTGGCATTTACGGGTGATTTTAAGACTGCCCTGGCTTTTGGAGAAAAAGTAACGGCTGATGATCCTGGACACGTTATGGCCAATAATTTAATTTTTGCGGCAGCTTTTGGTTGTGGGGATTACGACAAAGTAATGGAGGCGGCCAAATATTTTTTACCTGCCTTCGGAGTAGACTTCAAAGAGGTTGAAAGAATTTACGGGGAAACCGGTTTTGTTGCGGCCTGTGAAGAAGTTTTGCGTCAGGAGGAGGTGTTGGCTCAAAAAGGATACGTTCCACCCGTTCCTATGGCAGTAAAATATATGATGGCGGATCAACCGGATAAAGCCATGGATTGGCTTGAAAAGGGATTTGAAAGCCGCAGCCAGAGTATGCCCTATATTACCACACAAAGTTATTTCTTTGAGCCATTATTTAACAATCCCAGATTTATTGCCATTTGTAAGAAAATGAACCTTCCCCTACCTTAAATTCTTACAATTAATCAAAAGTATAAATACTATTTTAAATTTTAAAAAGTTGATTGTTACTCATTTGTTGGCCAGAAATATGCAGATAAAATTTCGAGATATTCCTAACCAGCTTATAACTAGCCAATTAGCCGCCAAAATAAAGTTTGAAAATCAAACATTCAAATGTTTCACCCTGAGATCGCAGGAATACTTTAAATGGTAATATCTGTTATCAATCTAATAAGAATACATCAGACGCTTTCTCTCGTAGCTTATCAAGGTTTTTAAGAATGAAACAGGGGAAAGTTGACTTTCGTGTGGCGTTTTCTTAAATTGTTATTAAGCCAAACGGATCAATCAGTGATGAAGCTATTAGTAATAGTTATAATACTTGTTTCAATACTTCTATCCATATTCTGCTGTAATAATGAAAATCCAAATCCTGATATTTATATACCTGATATAAATTTCTTAGATGCGTTATGTGATGCCGGCTATGATACTAACAATGATGGATATATTAATACTAATGAAGCCAATGCCATAACTTCAATAAAAATCTGGGATGCAAATATTTACCAGCTGACCGGAATCGAGAATTTTATCAATTTGGATACTCTTGATGTAAATAATAATATTATTCATATTATGGATCTATCTAAAAATACCCAATTAACCTATCTAGACTGTAGTAATAATCAGTTAAAAGAAATAGATATTTCCAATAATACTGCTTTGGTTTGGGTTGACTGCGGATATAACCAATTAACTGCATTGAATCTTTCGAAAAATACGCTGTTATCCAATTTAGAATGCGGCAACAATCAATTGACTGAATTAGATATTTCTAATAATGTTAATTTAATTCGTATTAGATGCTCACAAAATCAAATTAATAATTTAGATCTTTCTAATAATACTTTATTAGGGGTATTGGCATGCAATAACAATAGAATGACCATGCTTAATGTATCGCTCAATACTAGTTTGAATTATCTATTCTGTCGAAATAATCAAATTACCAATCTAGATCTATCGAAAAACGTGGATTTATTTTGGATAAGTTGCAGTTCAAACCAGATAACCACACTTAATCTTTCGAATAATACCAGATTAATGCAACTTCATTGTGGAAATAATGATTTATCATCATTAGATATCTCAAATAACAGAAAACTAACCTGGTTAGAAATAGCAAATATGCCTTCGTTGTATGATATATGTGTTTGGGAGATCCCATTCCCTCCTTATCAAAATTTTGTCGTAGAATCTAATGGAAGTTCCAACTACTTTTTTACTATCGATTGTGGTTAGAAAATAATATAAGTCCAGCCTGTTTCCTTTCAAAGTAATGCGGACTGATTAAGGACTAAAGGTTACGAGATGTTTTATTACCTTACATCTTTGGTAGTAAGGCAGATTTCAAAACCTTAAAATCAGTTTAAAATGGCACAAAGAAAATCAAGTGAAAAGTCTTCCGGATGCCCTCCATGTACTAGGAAAATTGGATATTTTCACTTATATTTCTTAAACAATAAACCACTTTTTAAACAAGCCAAACAACATGAGGCCACATGATATTCCGCTCATGCGCAGGATCATATCATACGTTCTTATTGTATTGATTTTGGTTCATACGTATTCCTGCCATTATTTCAGGGTAAACTACCCTCTAACTGAAGATCCAGGCAGTATTAAGGACATCGGGAAGATTCATAAGAATTTTTTAATCCATGCCGGTGACCAAATGTATACCATGAAATCCATGGAAGTGGATTCAGTAAATCTCTACGGGATGATAGACTTCCCTGTTAAAAAAGTCTATTATACGGAAGACCGGGGGTTCAGATATAAATCTTATGAAAAAGACATACTAAATGAAGTACATATATACCTGGGAGATAGTGTAGATTATCTTGATATAGGTAAGATTATAATA
>CAYMFU010000184.1:0-16839 GCA_964389805.1 uncultured Roseivirgaceae bacterium
CCCATAGCCTGAATATCATCGTCCACGTGTTCCAATACATGATTGCACATCGCGGCATCAAAGGTATTTTCTTCAAAGGGGATCTTATGGATATCCATCTTGACTTTCGCCAGTGGTGATTCAATATCTGCACTTATATAATCAAGATTAGGCAAACTTTCAAATCGATGGATAAAACAAAGTTCAGGAGCAATGTGTAAAAACTTTATTTTATCTCTGAAAAAGCCGGTTTTTTCTTTCAGGAAAAGCCATATTAAGCGATGTCTTTCAAGCGAAAGACAATTAGGACATAAGGCATTTTCCCGGGCTGGATTTCTCCCGTAAGGTAACATCTTACGATACTTCCTCCCACAGACCGAACATTCAACATCATTCCCTAAATAGAAGATCTGAATGATTCTCAGAAAAAAATGACTAAATCTTTGCAATACCGTTCTTGGTATATTTTTAATGACCCAGCTTATAATATATTTCATCTAGGTATTATAAAACTAACAATATCAATGTTTACCAATTAGCCTCTACCGCCCAGGAACAGCTAAGAAGATCTTTCCCCCTATATCGACCTATAACCAGAATATATTGAATAAGATAATCCTCAATATTACCGGACATCTCAAAATTATACCTAATAAATAATTTTCGTTTAATATTTTTAATAAGAGTCGTAATTTAGCTTAATAAATTAATGCCTTAACATTAACAAAATAGATTTTCTTCAAAATTGAGATGTATCTTAACACATTGATATTGTCATTTTTTATAAGGGCATAAAAACTTGTTTTTAAATTGTTTTAGATATGAAAAAGTATTCATTGATTACTATCGGCGCCGTTGTTGTGGTGGTGGTTTTGTTTTTTACGTTTAAGGGAACGGGCAAATCCGAGATCAACGAAGTCATATTACCTGTTAAATCGGGGAAATTCGTAGTTGACATCACTACAACAGGAGAACTTGAAGCCAAAAACTCTGTAAAAATCCAGGGGCCTACACGTCTGCGTGAACACCGGATCTATAATGTCACCATCAACGACATCGTTCCGGAAGGAACCGTGGTTAAAAAGGGGGAATGGATCGCCAATCTTGATCGGTCAGAATTTAACACAAAACTCCAGGACCAGCAGATCGAGTTGGAGCAAGCCCAATCGCAATATATTCAGACACAACTGGATACAGCCCTGCAAATGCGGCAGGCAAGAGATGAATTGATCAATCTCGAATATTCAGTACAGGAAGCTGAGCTTGTACTGGAACAATCAGCTTATGAACCACCGGCAACAGTCAAGCAGAACGAAATCAATTGGGAAAAAGCAAAGCGAAATTACCAGCAGGCCAAAGACAATTACGTTATTAAGTATCAACAGAACAAAGCTAAAATGGCTGATGTTGCTGCGGAGCGGAGGAAGAGCCAGAGAGAATTAAACAGCATGATGGAACTGGCTAATTCATTTACGGTATTTGCTCCTGAAGACGGTATGGTGATCTACGCAAAGGGATGGGATGGAAAAGCGATCAAAGCAGGTTCACAGATCAATTCCTGGGATCCAACTGTTGCTACCTTACCTGACCTCACCACTATGGTCTCCAAAACATACATCAATGAAGTGGATGTCAGGAAGATCATTTCGGGCCAGCAAGTGGAAATTGGTCTGGATGCATTTCCTGAAAAGAAACTTACGGGATTAGTTACCAATGTGGCAAATGTAGGTGAGCAAAGGCCTAATTCAGATGCTAAGGTATTTGAGGCAATAATAGAGATCCAGGGAACCGATGACATGCTTAAACCTTCCATGACGACAAGCAACAGGATCATTACCAGCGTACTGGATACTGCTTTGTTCATCCCACTTGAGTGCCTCCATAGCAAGGATGATTCTATATCTTTTGTTTTTGTAAGAAAAGGCATCAAGAAAATTAAACAGGAAATTCAGTTAGGGGGAACAAACAATAATGAAGCGGTTGTTAACCTGGGACTAGAGGATGGCGACAGGGTTTATCTATCAGTTCCAAGTGGAATGGAAGACGACCCCATTGCATTGTTGCCTGAACTCGATGGCAAGCGAAATATACAGGAAGAGACAAAGGTTGAAGAAAAGCCGAAAGAACGGGTGATCACATTGCCGGATGGACGAAAAATAACTGTTCCGGCCGATGGCCAACCGGGAGAAATGAGAAGGATGCGTCAAGGGGGTGAGAATAGCAATAAATCCGCTGGTACAACTGAGGAAGCACAAAAAGTAGAAGAAAATCAGGAAAAAACGCAGAAAAGTGAGGTGCCGGAACAAAAGAAAGAATCTCCAGCGGAGAATTCAGAAGAAAGTTCAGGTCAGAGTAGTTAAATTTTTATTTTAAATTAATCTTATGTGGGAGAGATTATCAGCCAATTTTTATGTGGCGTTTGACGCAGTAATATCCAATAAACTACGTTCTGTATTGACTGCTCTTGGAATAATTTTTGGAGTAGGTGCGGTTATTGCCATGCTGGCCATAGGAAATGGGGCACAACAGGAAATCCTTGAGCAAATCAGACTTGTAGGTGTAAATAATATTGTAATAGAGCCCATTGTTGAACAGGAGGAAAAAAATCTTACCGAATCGGGGGATGATGCGGAAAAGGAAAAGAAGAAATTCTCTCCAGGTTTGACTATGCGGGACGCCCAGGCTATTATTGATATTATTCCAACCATTCAGGATAATAGTCCCGAAATTATACTTGACACCTATATAATCAAAAGAGGGATCAGAAGGTCTACCAAACTGGTGGGAGTTACTCCCACCTATTTCAATCTCACTAATTTTAATTTATCCGAAGGAAAAATGTTCACACCTGAACAGATATTGATAGGATCGCCAGTGTGTATCATTGGAAAAGCCGTCAGGACCAAATTTTTCCCAACGGAAGATCCTATCGGTAAGACCATTAAATGTGGGAGCCAGTGGCTCGAGGTAGTTGGTGTTCTGGAGGAAAGGTATATTTCAGAGAAAAGTATTGAAAATCTTGGCATTCGTAATTTCAATATGGATGTATATACACCCATTCAATCCATATTAATCCGCTATGAAAACAGGGATCTTGTTACTGGTACCATGTTAACAGGTGGGTCTGGATTTAGTCGTGGGAGAATGATCATCATAGGAGGAGGTGGAGAAGATGATGCAGAAGATGAAAAGGCAGTAAATTATCATCAGATCGACCGTTTAACAGTACAGGTCGAAGCAACAGACCATCTTGAAACCACCGCAGAAATAATATCGAGGATGTTGAAACGGAGACACTATGATGTAGTAGATTATGAGATCACCATCCCCGAAATGTTACTGAAACAACAACAACGGACAAAGAACATTTTTAATATAGTATTAGGTGCGATTGCAGGAATATCACTTGTAGTAGGAGGCATAGGCATCATGAACATAATGCTGGCTTCCGTCCTTGAAAGGATTAAGGAAATTGGCCTCAGACTTGCTGTAGGAGCGAAAAAAGTCGATATCGTACAGCAGTTCTTGCTGGAGGCTGTAATGATCAGCATCACTGGAGGGATAATCGGAGTAATCCTCGGCGTTATCATGGCCATTATCATTTCCAATATCGCGGACATTCCCACTATCGTTACCACATTTTCAATTATTGTTTCATTTGGAGTTGCTGCAACGGTCGGACTGATTTTTGGTATTACCCCAGCCCGAAGAGCTGCAGAACAGGATCCTATAACTTCTTTACGTTATGAGTAACATTAAATCTTTATTTTTTGTATTTGCTTTTTCCAGTATTTCGGCTATTACCTGTGGACAGGACACATTATTTATAACAACTGAAACCTTCGACCTGAAAGAAATAGTAAGTCTGGCAAGGAACAGGTCAATATGGGCCCTTCAGGCAGATGTACGAAGAGAAAACCGGTATTGGCAATATCGTGTATTCAAATCAAACTATAACCCCCAGTTATCCCTGGACGGTGTATTCCCAAGCTGGCAAAGAAGATTCGATGAGGTCAGGCAACCTGATGGATCCTATGATTTCAGACTGGTAAACCAGAACAATTCGAATGTAAATCTCCGGCTGGAACAATCACTGGCAGTTACCGGGACCCGGTTTATGCTGACCACTGGCATTAACCGATTTGATAATTTTGAAACCGATGAAAAAATTTATAGCGGTGTCCCTGTCGGTATTGGATTGGAACAACCTCTGTTTTTCTTCAACGATCTGAAATGGGATAAAAGGATAGAACCACTCCGGTATGAAGAATCCAAGAGGGAATTCGTGGAACAACTTGAAAATATATCCCTGATTGCCACTAACCGTTTTTTCGATTTATTACTGGCTCAGATCAGCCTGGAAATTGCTCAGAAAAACCTGGCAAATAATGATACCATATATAAAATAGGACAAGGAAGGTATAACCTGGGGAGGATCGCTGAGAATGAACTATTGGACCTTGAACTTAATGTTATGAACTCCAGGCAACAAGTAGCCCAGTCATTGGTCGACCTTGAAACCTCAGGATTGAGATTGAAAACGTTTGTGGGAATTACATATATTGAAAATGTAACATTAGTATTACCTGATTATATCCCGCAATTTAATGTCAATGAGAATGCTGCAATAGATATTGCCAAAAAGAACCGACCGGATGCTGTCGGATTTGTAAGACGACAACTGGAAGCAGAAAGGGATGTGGCACAGGCCCGTGGAGAAACCGGATTAAATGCCATGCTTGAAGCAGGATATGGCTTGTCAGGATATTCCACTACCGGTCTGCCTGACATGTATACGAACACAGTAAATGGAACTCAGGTACGGATCGGCTTCCAGATACCGATTGTGGATTGGGGCCGTCAGAAATCAAGGGTAAAAACTGCAGAAGCCAGCCGGAGATTGGAGGAATATACCATTCAGCTTGAAGAAATTAACTTTGATGAAGAAATATTTACACAGGTAAAACAAATTAAAATGCTCAAGGAGCAGGTTGTCATTTCTCAGAAAGCTGACTTTATAGCCGATAAAAGATATAATATTGCCAAAAATCGATATTTGATTGGCAAAATAAGCATTACTGATATGAACCTTGCTCTAAGGGATAAAGATGACGCTAAAAGGGCCTATATCGCATCATTAAGAAGTTTCTGGTCAGCCTATTATAACCTCCGTTTGTTAACGCTTTATGATTTTGAGGAAAATGTGAGTTTATACGATCCTGACTCAGAATCCTGATCGAAAGATTTGATAATCTCTTTGATTCCCTACCTTTGTAGAAAAGCGCGACCTGGGAATGCGGCTATTATGTTTTCAAGTACTTTTTATGGGATTGTTTCTACTATGCCTGAAAGGCTATGGGCAATCCATAACAGAAGATGGAGAGATTTTATCTACTCAGGCTACGAATCCCAGTGCAAGACCAGATGCTAAAAAAGAAGGCCCCAAGAAGAAAAAGATCCGGTATCTTGTACGAAGCAACTCAAAAGGCACGTTAACCGGGAACAAATGCTTCGAGGAAGTCACTAAAAAGTTCGGATTTGAATACCTGATCGTACCGGAAAAGATACCCCCCAATAGAAATGGATTCAGCAGGTTTATGCATAATTTCGGCGTAAAAACAGTTTTGTTTTTCAAAAATGGCCCGGGATGGCAGATCAGGTTAAATAAAAAATACAAACAATGTCGCTACCAGTATGGTGATTTTGTTGGTTGATAGAAAACAATGTCCTTACCACTAATTATGCGATTTGAGAAAAAACATTGTCTAGCTTTAGAAAAATTTGCTGTCTGCAAGAAAGCAATATCCGGTTTGATGGATTTTGATTGCTCAGTAGCGGTTTATCCGAAGATTTATTTTCCTATATAATTGCTTGGAGACAAGGCCTTTAATTCTGCTTTAACTGTTTCACTTATCTCCAGACCATCAATAAACTCAGCAATGGTCTCCTGTGTAACCTTTTCGTTTTTCCTGGTGAGGGCTTTCACCGCCTCGAATGGTTCCGGGTATCCTTCCCTTCTTAAAATGGTTTGGATCCCCTCCCCTATGATCACCCAGTTATTCTCGAGGTCTTCATTTAACTTGCTTACGTTGAGTTCCAGTTTCTTGATTCCTTTTATTAAAGAATTATAAGCTATAAAACTATGAGCCAATGGCACCCCGATATTACGCAAGACTGTTGAGTCTGTCAGATCCCGCTGTAACCTTGATACGGGAAGTTTCGAAGCGAAGAATTCAAATGAAGCATTGGCATAGCCCAGGTTTCCCTCTGCATTCTCAAAATCAATAGGGTTCACCTTATGGGGCATAGTGGATGAGCCAACTTCATTCTTTGAGATCTTCTGCTTGAAATATTCAATAGAAATGTAATGCCATATATCCCTTGAAAAATCAAGAAGGATGGTATTGATCCTTCTGATACCATCACAAAAGGCGGCTATATTATCGTAATGTTCTATCTGAGTGGTTGGAAATGACCGGGCCAGACCAAGACCATGAATAAATTCATCGGCAAAATCATGCCAGTTAAACTCAGGATATGCTGCATAATGGGCATTGAAATTTCCTGATGCACTACCAAATTTCGCGGAATGGGGTACCTGAGCTAATAATTCAATCTGCTTTATCAGGCGCTGATGAAAAACCTGTATTTCCTTACCCAGCCTCGTCGGCGAAGCAGGCTGTCCATGGGTCCTGGCAAGCATTGGGATTTTTTCCCATTGCTCACTGATCTCCCATAGAAGGTGGATCAAAGCATCCAGTTTCGGTAAAATTTCATTTTCAAAGCCATCCCGTACCAATAAGGGAGTGGCTGTATTATTAATATCCTGGGACGTAAGTCCAAAATGGATAAACTCCTTAAAATCGGATAGGCCCAGTTTGTCGAACTCCTCTTTTATATAATATTCAACTGCCTTCACGTCGTGATTTGTGATTTTTTCAATTTCTTTGATCCTGCGGCCTCCGGTCGCTTCGAAATCAAAATATATGGCACGTAAGGACCCAAATAATTCCTGATCGAATTTTGCCAGCTGAGGTAGCGGCAACATCACCAGATGAATAAAATATTCGATTTCAACCTGTATCCTGTACTTAAATAATCCCAATTCTGAAAAATAAGGCGCCAGGCTCTTTGTAATGTTATGATACCGGCCATCAACTGGCGATATGGATAGGAGTTCTGAATTATTCATAAAATCAAAATTTGAAAGAGCAAAGGTATCAATTACAAAAAAAATCTCCCTAATAAATCCCAAAAACCAACATTTTTAAATCAATCAGGTTATAATATTTTCAAATATCTCTGCAAAAAGACCAGTAATATAATATTGATTAATTATACCTTTGTGGAATCAATGAATTTTATTGGAAGATTTAGATGTAAATTACCCTGCAGGGCCATTCATTTGTTTGTTTTAAAGAATAAAAAATGGTAATTAACTTATTTAAAAAAAAGAACAAAAATGACTTGAAAAAAGGATCGGCTGGAGCAGTGTATCATAACTTAATCATAAAGGAGATTATAAAGGAAACGGATGAATCTGTATCCATTGTTTTTTCGAATCCCGGGAATGAGATTAAATACCTCCCCGGACAATACCTTACACTGATCCTGAATCTGGATGAAGAAGAAGTCCGCAGATCTTATTCCCTGAGCTCATCGCCTCACCTCGATAAGGAATTAAGCGTTACCGTAAAAAAAATCGATAATGGCAAAGTATCTCAGTACCTGGTAGACCAACTGAAGCCTGGAGATGAGATGAAGATCATGGAGCCTAAAGGTAGTTTTACAACAGAATTTAAAAAGGAGAATGAACGCAAATTTGTTTTATTTGCAGGTGGAAGTGGAATTACCCCTCTTATGTCAATTATGAAAACTGCACTGGTGACAGAACCGGGATCAAACATCCAGCTCATTTATCAGAACCGCAATGAAAATTCTATTATTTATAAAGAACTTCTGGAAGATTTAAAGAACAAATATCCTGATCGTCTCAGCATTACCCATGTACTTTCACAACCATCAACAGCCTGGGATGGACTGAAAGGAAGGCTGAGTAAAGAACAGATCGTAGAGATATTTGATCATTCACACATTAAGCATGATGAAGTTTCTGTTTTTACCTGCGGACCTCAGGGTATGATGGAAACGGTTGAATCAGCACTTGGTCTTCTTAATGTAGATAAGAAAAACCGGCATAAAGAAAGTTTTTACAGCTCCGCATCTGGTTCCAAAAAGGCTACTAAACCAGCTGAAGAGCAAATTTCAATTCCGGAAAGCCTGGTAACCATATTACTTGACAATGAAGAACATAAAGTAATGGTAACTCCCAATGAATTTATCCTGGAGACAGCCCTCGATGCAGATATCAATATGCCCTTCTCCTGCCAGGGTGGAATATGCACCAGCTGCAGGGGGAAATTACTTTCCGGCGACGTAAAAATGGAGGATCCTGATGGACTTTCGGATGAAGAACTGGAAGCCGGTTATATCCTTACTTGCGTAAGCCACCCTGTCAGTAAGGCTATTAAAATAGAAATGGGATAATGAATAAATGCGTATTTCTTGACCGTGATGGTGTAATTAACGAAGAGCGCGGTACCTATACCTATAAAATTGATGAATTTAAGATTATCCCAGGTGTAAAAGAAGCCCTGACAATCCTGCATGAGAATAGCTGCTTACTAATTGTTATTACAAACCAGGCAGGGATTACCAGGGGTTTATTTACGATAGAAGACATGAATAATTGCCATGCTTATATGATGGAGGAAACTGATAATCTGATCAATAAGATCTACTACGCTTCTTACTACCCGGATTTTTCAAACTCTCTCCTGAGAAAACCTGATTCCCTGATGTTTGAAAAAGCTATTGCTAAGTTCAACATCGATCCAAAAGCTTCCTGGATGGTTGGGAACAGTGAGAAAGACCTTTTACCGGCAATAAAACTCGGCATCCGTACCGTTTTTATAGGAAATGAAACACCAGACCTGAAAGCTGATTTTATTGTTAAGGACCTTCTGGAAGCTTCAGAAAAAATAATCAGGCACTAAAGCAATAAATTAGCGGAAATTAAATATTATTTACGAAATTTGCTCCCCGAATAATTCCATATAGGATTTATCAGGTTTATACTAACAACGATTCATACAAATTATGAATATAGATTTTATTCTTAAAACTTCAATTTCTGATGCCTTCAAAGAATTATTTGACCAGGAAATACACGCGGCTGAAATTAAATTACAGCCCACCATAAAAGAGTTTGAAGGAAGCCATACATTTATAGTATTTCCTTATTTAAAAATTACTAAAAAGAGGCCGGAGGAGACAGCCGAACTTCTGGGCTCATTCCTAAAGGAATCCTCAGGTATAGTTAGCGCTTACAACGTAGTGAAAGGATTTTTAAATCTGCATATTGATGATAAGACCTGGCTCGGATCTTTTAATTTTGATTTCAACACGCCTCCCTGGAAACAGATAGAAAAGAACAGTCAAATGGTAATGGTTGAATATTCAAGTCCAAATACTAATAAACCTTTACATCTGGGTCATTTACGAAATAACTTCCTGGGGTATTCCGTCTCTGAAATATTAAAAGCATCTGGTAATAATGTAGAAAAGGTAACACTGGTTAACGACAGGGGCATCCATATATGCAAATCTATGGTCGCATATAAAAGATTCAGCGCGGGTGAAACTCCGGATAGTTCGGGAATGAAAGGAGACCACCTGGTTGGGAAATATTATGTTAAGTTTGACAAGGAATATAAGAAGCAGATAGAACATTTTGTACAGGATGGGATGGCGGAGGAGGAGGCCGGAAAGAAGGCCCCTGTTATGCTGGAAGCCCAGGATTATCTGATAAAATGGGAAAACAAAGATCCTGAAGTAATTGACCTGTGGAAAAAAATGAATGGTTGGGTATATGATGGATTCAATTCTACTTACCGGACTATTGGCGTAGATTTTGATAAGGTGTATTATGAATCAGATACCTATGTGCTTGGAAGAGACATCGTTTCTGAAGGGCTTGAGAAAGGGCTATTCTTTAAAAAATCCGATGGCTCAACCTGGGTGGACCTGAGTGATGAAAGCCTGGATGAAAAACTTCTGCTTCGATCTGATGGAACATCAGTGTACATGACACAGGACTTGGGAACTGCAGACCTGAAATACCGGGATTCAGGATTTGATCAATCTATATATGTGGTCGGCAATGAGCAGGACTATCATTTCGATGTATTATTTAAGATCCTCAAAAAACTGGGACGGCCTTATGCTGACGGTTTGCATCATTTAAACTATGGGATGGTAGATCTACCCAGTGGAAAAATGAAATCCCGGGAAGGAACTGTGGTAGATGCGGATGACCTGGTGGAAGAAATGGTGGAAACTGCTAAAATCAAAACTGCTGAGTTAGGCAAGATTGATGATTTCTCCGAAGAAGAAGCTGCTCAATTATACAGTACTTTGGCGCTGGGTGCCCTGAAGTATTTTCTACTTAAGATCGACCCAAAGAAAAGAATGATGTTCAACCCGGAAGAATCGATACAGTTTCAGGGACATACCGGGCCTTTCATTCAATATACGCATGCTAGAATATCCGCAATCCTCAGAAAAGGGAAAGAATTGAAGATAGATCTTCATCAGTCCCACGTGAACATGGAATGGAATTTGCATGAAACGGAAAGGGATCTGATAGCAACTTTGAATGAATACAAGAATGACCTTATGGATGCCGCCGATAACTATGCACCCTCAATAATCGCCAATTATTGTTTTGAATTGGCTAAAAATTATAATCGTTTTTATACAGAAGTTTCTATCTTTAAAGAAGCAAATTTGGATAGACGAAATTTTCGTGTTGCCCTGTCCCGTCAGACAGCGCAAACAATAAAGCATGGAATGAGTTTATTAGGTATTGATGTCCCGGAAAGAATGTAAAAAATAAAACTATTATGAAAAAATTAATACTCAGTCTGATTGTAATTGCAGCAATTCAATTATCGTTTACCGGTCCTGATATGACCGCTGATATCCCTGAAAGCTTTTATGATTTTAAAATGAAAGCCATCGATGGCTCAACTATCGATTTCAATACTTTCAAAGGCCAAAACGTATTGCTTGTCAATGTAGCCTCAAAATGTGGATATACCCCTCAATATAAAGATCTGCAAAAATTGCACGAGCTTTATGGAACGAAAGTGACTATCCTTGGTTTTCCTGCTAATAATTTCGGGAAACAAGAACCGGGCTCAAATGATGAAATTGCACTTTTCTGCTCAGAAAATTATGGCGTTACCTTTCAGATGTTTGAAAAGATCTCTGTAAAAGGAGATGACATGGCTCCATTATACCATTGGTTATCAGAAGAAAAGTACAACGGTTGGAACAACGAAGCCCCCGGTTGGAATTTCTGCAAATACCTTGTGAACGAAAAAGGAGAACTCGTGGCATTTTACCCTTCCAAAGTGGAACCACTTTCGGATGATATTATTTCAAAAATAAAATAATTAGACATACTGACGTATAACCTGTCCCGGATAATTCAGACAGGCCGTTTATTGCCATGATAAGCGAACAAAAGCAAGAAAGGCAAATCACGCTGAATAATGCACTGGATCCCGATCGTGGGTCGATGAATTCATTACCAAAGTTCAGGGCCTGGATGCAGGCAATACGCTTACGAACACTTCCACTGGCGATGGCAAGTATTGCAATGGGTTCTTTTCTTGCTGCAGACGAAGGTCTTTTCAACACTTCAATCTTTATCCTAGCAGCAATTACGACCATATTCCTGCAAATCCTGTCAAATCTCGCTAACGATTATGGTGATTCACTACACGGCGCAGATAGTACCCTCAGGAAAGGGCCCAGGCGAAGCGTTCAATCTGGACTCATTTCAGCCGGATCTATGAAAATAGCCATAATAATAACAGCTATTCTATCATTGCTCTCTGGGACAGCACTGCTGTTTATTGCCATTGAGAATATGAACTCTACGTTTATCATCTTCCTTCTGCTTGGTATTGCGGCCATACTGGCGGCATTGGGATATACTATGGGAAAAAATCCGTATGGTTATTCCGGACTTGGCGACCTGTTTGTATTGCTGTTTTTTGGACTGCTCGGTGTACTAGGCACATGTTTTCTATTTACAGGGTATTTGAATACTTATCATATTCTACCTGCCTTGACTTCAGGCTTATTTGCAACAGCAGTGCTGAATGTGAATAATATTAGGGATATTGAATCCGATGCCGTTGCCGGGAAAAAGTCTATTCCGGTTCGAATTGGAAGGAAAAGGGCAGTAATATACCACTGGATATTATTGAGCACAGGATTTGGACTGGCATTAGCTTACGCGCTCATCCTGTATGATTCACCCTTTCAATTTTTGTTTTTAATCACTTTACCTCTATTTATTCAGAACGGGCTCGATGTACAAAATAAAAGATCTGCACCCGATCTGGATCCCAGTCTAAGGAAAATGGCCATTTCCAGTTTAGTATTTACCTTAATGTTTGGGATAGGGATGTTGATATAGGAAAATATCCGTCTTGCTTGTTTATTTTTTTTCAAAACAAAATTTCCGGTAAAAGAGTTATAATTATTTTATCAATAGGATTAATTTTAAAATTGGATTGTAAAATAGGCGCGAATTAAGCCTCTGATAAACTACTTTCTATAATTTCAAATTAAGGTGGTATAACTTATTGGATACTAGTTGAATAGTGAGTAAATTTGCGGATAAATCAGTAAAAACTTGGCAACAAAAAAGAACATCAAAATAAGCTGCGCTTTTTGCGCTAGTAAAAAAGATTCCCTTTTCTCAGATCTAAATAAGGACGATCTTGAATCCCTTGACATACATAAGTCGTGTATCATGTACAAAAAGGGGCAAACGCTTTACTATGAAGGAACCCGTCCTATGGGTCTATTCTGCCTGAATTCAGGAAAAGTAAAAGTTTACAAGATCACCTCTGATGGCAAAGAACAAATACTCAACCTGGCTAAAGCAGGTGATTTCATAGGTTACCGTGCCTTGATCTCGGAAGAATTCTATAATGCCTCTGCTACTGTAATTGAAGAGGGTGCCATTTGTTACATCCCAAAAGCTGACTTTTTAAATATACTTAACAACAATCCGAGGTTTTTTAAGCGTATGATGCAGAAACTTTGCGATGACCTAGGTATTATGGAGCAGAAACTGGTTACTATAGCTCAGAAATCTGTAAGGGAAAGGTTAGCTGCCACTTTGTTGATGCTTAAAGAATCATACGGCCTGGAAGGCGAAGAGAACAGTACCTTAATCGACATTGCATTATCACGTGAGGACCTGGCCAATATTATCGGAACAGCTACCGAAACTGTGATCAGGCTACTCTCAGAATTCAAAAACCAGGAATTGATCTCGCTTCAGGGAAAGAAAATTAAAGTGCTTGACCCTCAAGGACTTGTAAAGGAAGCAGACTTCTATGGAATTTAAGTTTTTGAGCTGCGTATCCATATGACATAAATCATATTTTACGCTGATAGCCATCATTACATATTTTTAGCGATATTCCTTAATTTGCACCGAAACAGGACAGGTCCGTTTATCCCTGCCTATAAATTCTAACAAAGTGAAAAAGATCTTAGTTCCAACTGATTTTTCTGAGCAGGCAGGATATGCACTCGATTTTGCATATCAGATAGCCATAAAGAGTAAGGCTGAGATTATTCTCATTAACGTTGTCGACTATCCCGGATTATCTTCAGCATTTGGTGGCGGTATGAATGTTATCGGGGGCGCAGAACCGCCTCTGGATAATTTGGATGAATCATTTATTAACAATTTACTGAGTCGGTCAAAGGATGAAATCAAGGCGATGACTCAAAAACTGGACCAGGGATTGGTAAAGATCAAACCAGTTGTAGAAGTGGGTAATCCCTATTTTGTTATTTCTGAAAAAATTGAACAGGAAAATGTGAACCTGGTGATCATGGGTACAAAAGGAGCCACAGGATTAGAAGAGGTGCTCATCGGTTCGAATACTGAAAGGGTCGTGCGCCATGCAAAATGCCCCGTAATCACCATCAAAAAGAAACGTGATTATACTAAAATTCACAATATTGCCTTTGCTTCCAATTTTGAAGGCGACCAGACACATGTTGTGGAAGAGTTGTTTAAACTACAGGATATATTTAAGGCTAAATTACACCTGGTAAAAATTAATACTCCAAATAACTTCGAATCCAACCGTACCATTTTGAAAGGCATGGAGGCATTTGTTAAAAAACACAATATCAGCAATTACTCTCTAAATATTTATAATGATTATATAGAGGAAGATGGCATAATATATTTCTGTGAAGATATTGAAGCTGACATGGTCGCACTTGCAACCCATGGGAGAACAGGCCTGATGCATCTACTCAGTGGGAGCATTGCTGAAGATATCGTAAATCATGCCAAAAGACCCGTGTGGACGTGCAAATTGAAAATCTAGGAAGAAGGAAATGGCAAAGATCTTAGTTGCATTAGAAGAAAAATCATCATTTGTAAACGATATCGTTACTGTAGCTAACGATTTTCTGCCAAAGTTGTCAGATCACCTGTTTATTGCTTTCGTGGTAAAAGATCTGGCATATACAACAAAGGTCAGCAGCTTTGTCGAAAAAGCATCCATGGTCGACAACAATCCGGGAGATATCGATCATTTATCCGAAGAAGACAGTCAAAAAGCAGAGGTCATTTCTTCATTTGAAAAGGGAGTGAAACATGCAAAGATCAGATATCAGATCTATAACAATTTTAAGATTACCTTTCATGAGTTAATCAAACAAACTACCTATGCTGATCTGCTAATCCTTAGTTATGAAGTATTTTTTAATCATGTTACACAGAAAAAAGATACCTCCCTATTATATCAGATCCTTAAAGGAAGCCGTTGCCCGGTCATGATCGTTCCTGAGAATATCCAGCCAATTAAAAATATAGTCCTTACATATGATGGAAAAGAATCTTCTGTATTTGCTATCCGGGCATTCAGCAACCTCTTTGATTTTGCAGTGAAAGATAAAATCACGACCATACTAACCGTTTCCCCAAGTGCTGATGAGGAAATCAGCAATGAAAAATTACTCATGGAACTTGTAAAGGAACATTTTAGAAATGTCGGATTGCAATTGTTAAATGGATATAGTACTTCAAAAGAAATACTGAATTTTGCAGAAAATGTAGAAGATCCCCTGGTCATTATGGGAGCTTATGGAAGAAGCACAATCTCCAACTTGATCATTCCCAGTGTGGCCCGTCGGATCATTGAAAACCAGCGCATCCCCTTATTGATCGCTCATCGATAAGCAGTATATTCAGTAATACCTTAGAAAACCGTTAACGAATGATTATGGTGACTTTGTTTTTCCGGTTGCCAATCAGGGTATCAACCATTTCTCCATCACCATAATTATTATTGTCTCCCTTTACGGCACTAATATAATAGGGTATAGTCTCCAGATCTTTAAAAACGACCTTGCCTTTAGCATTGGTCTGCATAGGTTCCTGGATAAAGTTTATGTCGCTTTGAAAATCTTCGTAGGTTTTATATAGTTTCACCTTAACTCCCTCAACTGTATTACCCAGACGGTCCCGGATGGTGATCTCAAGTGAAGTTTTCATAAAACCCTGGCCGGAGGCATTCAGGAAAAAAATTGTCAGCAAAATAGTAAGGGTGATATACTTTTTCATAGTTCTCATTCTTTTCATCTAATTAATATACGTTCGATAGGATTAAAAATTATGAATCGACATCATTTGATAAATAAAAAATACATTAAATCATTTATATCCCGGGGCTTCGTATACTTTCGGTCCGAATAAACAGAAGCCAGGAGTTTTAATCTTTTCTCATCCTGATTGTGCTTTAACACTTCAATTTCAACATTTCCATACATCTGGTTAACCGGGATCTTATTTGAAATAGAAGGCTTGAGGTGATATTTTTCCTGGATCTCGATGATTTCATTTTTCTCTTCCATATTTCGTACTGAATGTACAGGCCGATAGGAAGCCTCCACTAATTTTTCTTTTAGGAACTCCATTAAATAACTTAAAGAATAACTACGATCGGAAGCATCAGGAAACAGAATAAATCCATTGGCATAATCTGTCGTATACGTAATCATGTCTAGAGGCGGGTCCAATCCCTTTAATTTGCATTCCCATGATTCCAAGAGATCTCCTCTTAACATATCAAATGCTGGCCCAGTAGTCCATGCTCTGTATTTATCCATGAAATCCTGATCCCTGGATAACACTTCATGAATGCCAACCTTTTTATTGGTTGGAAATAATTTCCGGGATATATCTTCAAAGAATGACATTGGTTCTTCATTCAAAAATGAAATATAGTGCATTATTCCCAGCAAGTAAACCCATTCATTAATTGTTTGATTATAATTAAGGCAGTATTTTCGCTACATCCAATTAAAAAACAACATAACCTTATAACCTTATAACCTTAAAACCGATACTGTTATGGAAGAACTCGAATTAAGCAAACTCGAACAATACTGGGATTCCGCCCAGGATCTGTTGATTCAATTTGGCGGCAAATTCGTACTGGCTATTATACTTCTTATTGTTGGATTCTGGATCATCAATAGATTTACAGGTTTCCTGAGTAAAATAATGAAGGGCAGGGAAGTGGATGAATCTCTTCGTCCTTTTCTAGTCAGGCTGGTCAATATAACTTTAAAAGTGATCGTATTAGTTCCGATCATCGGCATTTTAGGTGTGGCTACATCTTCTTTCCTGGCCATATTGGGATCAGCAGGACTCGCCATCGGCCTGGCATTGCAGGGCAGCCT
>CAYMFU010000185.1:0-21764 GCA_964389805.1 uncultured Roseivirgaceae bacterium
GAAAGCCCTCTGGCAGTCGGGTTAATGCCTTTCCCACTAGATTTAATGTATTGCTTGTGATACCTGTATTTGGGGATTTATCGAAAGCGGTATTGTCAGGCTTTTTCATTAACTTCCACTCCTCTTCGATTTTCTGAGGTTTATAGGGGAGGGGATGTTGTTTTACCTGATTCAACCTATCTTGCAATAGTGAGCGGAACTCCTTGTCCATATTTTTAGCCAATTCAGCGTCCAGATCTTTTCTTTCAATCAGCCTTTTAGAATATATCTCCCTTGGGTTGGGGTGTCTGGCGATGAGATTGTACAATTTCGGTTGAGTAAATTTTGGTTCATCACTTTCATTATGGCCATGACGGCGATAACACAATATATCCAGATATATATCCCTATTAAATGTTTGCCTGAATTCTACTGCCAATTTAGCCCCAAAAATAATGGCTTCCGGATCATCACCGTTAATGTGCAAAACCGGAGCATCGATGGTTTTGGCAATATCTGTACAGTAAATGCTTGACCTGGCATCATCGTAATCGGTGGTGAAGCCAACCTGATTGTTAATAACGATATGAATAGAACCTCCCAGTCTATAGCCAGGCAGGTTGGTCATCTCAGTAATCTCATAAATAATACCCTGCCCCGCAATAGCGGCATCGCCATGGATTAGTATGGGAATGGCCTTTTCTTCCTTTCCATGGTATTCATCATCAATCTGTCCGCGAACATAGCCTAAAACGATCGGATCTACAGCCTCCAGATGTGATGGATTTGGAGACAGTTTCAGGTATATGGACTTCCCGGATTTAGTTTTAATTTCACTGTTGTATCCCAGATGATATTTTACATCTCCGTATCCATATGTCAGGTCGGGTGTGCTGTTGCCTTCAAACTCGCTGAATATTTCTTCATAGGTCTTTCCCATGATATTGGCCAGCACATTTAACCGCCCTCGATGGGCCATGCCAATATTAACTTCCTTTACTTTATTTGCTGCTGCCAGCTCAATGATCATATCAAGTGCCGGGATAAGGTTTTCTCCCCCTTCCAGGGAAAATCGTTTTTGTCCGATATATTTTGTGTGAAGGAAATTCTCAAATACGACTGCTTCATTCAGTTTTGTTAATATTCTATGCTTCTCCTTCTGTGATGGGGAATAATTCAGAAACTCTTTTTCTGCCTTTTGTTTAAACCAATCAAGGATATCCGGATTTCTAATGTACATGTATTCAAATCCAATAGGACCCAGATATACTTTCTTTAAGGTTTGTAGAATATTACTTAAACTGGTCTTGCCAATTCCAATTCGACTTCCAACTTCAAATTCCTTATTGAGGTCTGCTTCTGACAATCCGAAGTCTGCCAGGTTAAGGAATACTTTGTGAGAACGTCTCTGGCGGATAGGATTTGTGTCAGATTTCAGATGCCCGCGTGTACGGTATCCATGTATCAATTCCCTCACCCTGGTTTCCAATGTAGAATCTTCAACAGCAATTTGATTATATACATCATCGCCGTTCGTCTTTATGGCATCCTCCTTAAAGTCAAGAGAGAATTCGAATCCTTCAAAAAATCTTTGCCAGCTCGGATCGACAGATTCTGGATCGTTAAGAAAGGCCTTGTATAGTTCTTCAATATACGCACCGTGTGCATTTGATATATAAGAATATCTATCCATGATTTAAATTTCGCAGTCCAGCAAAAATAAAAAGCTATTTTCATTATTAAAAATCGCTTATGCGAATATGCGAATATATCTTATTGTTTATTGATGTGATGCTTGTTGGTGAAATGCAAATGGTCTCCCCGCCAAAGCGAACAAAGGATTATTTTAAGCCATGTTTTTATTTTGAATAAAATATAGTAAATTTGCGTTCCTTTTTTAAACATGGACGAGTTCCAAACATAAAACAAAAAAAATGGCAGTAAAAATAAGATTAGCACGTCGAGGACGTAAAAAACTGGCACTGTACGATGTAGTCGTATCTGACGCCAGATCACCACGAGATGGTCGTTATATTGAGAAACTCGGAATATTTAATCCGAACACTGATCCGGTAACCGTTGACATCAATGATGACAAGGCACTGGATTGGATCATGAAGGGGGCACAGCCCACCGATTCCGCAAGAACCATCCTTTCTAAGAGAGGAATTATGTTAAGAAAGCATTTGCAGATCGGGGTTCAGAAAGGTGCAATTACCCAGGAGGAAGCTGATAATAGATTTCAGGCCTGGCTAAAAGAGCGCGAAGGTAAGAACCAGGCAGATGTAGAACAGATAACTAAGAAGCAGGAAGCTGAAAAGAAAACGAAATTAGAAGCTGAAAGAAAAGTTAAAGAGGCGAGAGCGGAAGAGTTAAGCAAGAAAGCAGCAGCATTAGCCCAGGCAGCTGTTGCTGATGTTGAGGCTGAAGCCACAGAAGATGAGGGCAATGTTGAAGGGGAAAATGTTGAAGCTCAAGTTGAAAGCACTGAACAGAAACCGGGAGATTCCACTGAGGAAGTAAAGGATGAATCTGCTGAAACGGCTGAAACTGTAGAACCTGAAGCTGAACCTGAGGCTGCACCTGAAGCAAAAACGGATGATAAAGTAGAAGAAAAGCCGAAGTCCGAAGCTGAAGTAGAGGAAGTAGCCCAACCTGAAGAAGAGAAGGCAGAAGAAAAACCTGCTGCAGCACCTGATACAAAAACGGATGATAAAGCAGAAGAAAAGCCGAAGTCCGAAGCTGAAGTAGAGAAAGTAGCCCAACCTGAAGAAGAGAAGGCAGAAGAAAAACCTGCTGCTGAGGAAGTTAAGGCAGAGGTAGCTGAAACTGAAGAATCCAAAGAAGATGAACCTGAAAAGGTTGAAGATAAGGCTCCTGAAGAAGAAACAGCTCCAGTTGTGGAAAAAGCATCTGAAGGAAAGGTTGAAAAGGAGGAGGCTAAAGCTCCAAAAGCTGAAGAGAAAGAGTCAAAAGACAAAGGGAAAAAGTCTGATGACGAGTCTAAAGCTGACAAAAAATAATTGTAAATCTGATACTTATCCGCCAGGATGAAAATTGAAGATTGTTTTCAGCTTGGTTATATCGGTAAGCCACATGGTATCCATGGTGCTCTTACGATATTCTTAGATACAGATAATCCAGAGTATTATAAAGAAATGGAATCAGTTTATGTTGAATACCAGCAAAAACTGGTTCCTTTTTTTATTGAGTCTGTCAAACTTAGTGGGCATAAAGCCACCCTCAAGTTTCAGGATGTGGATGGCATTGAACTGGCTGCCCAATATAAAGGGTGTGCCATTTTTCTTCCATTAGATATGCTGCCCAGTTTGGTAGAAGATCAGTTTTACTATCATGAGATCATAGGTTATCGGGTGATCGACCAAACGGTTGGGGAAATTGGCAAGGTGAAAAACATCTATGAGGCAAATGGGAATGATCTATTTGTCATCGACTATAAGAATAAGGAAATTCTTGTTCCGATTAAAGATAAATTCATTCAAAAACTGGATAAAAAGAATACAACGATTTTTCTTAATTTACCGAATGGATTATTAGACGTCTATCTAAATCAGTAAGCATTATGCATATCGATATTATAACATGTCAGCCGGAATTAATTACGAGTCCTCTTAATGAATCAATAGTAAAACGTGCCAGGGACCGCGGTGTAGTGAAGATCGATGTTCATAACTTACATGATTATTCTAAAGATAAACATAGAAAAGTAGATGATTATGCCTACGGCGGGGGTGCCGGAATGGTGCTGATGATAGAACCAATTGCCAATTGCATTAATTCGCTAAAGGAAATTCGCATATACGATGATATCATATATATGAGTCCGGACGGGCAGGTTTTTGACCAGAAAATCGCCAATGAATTGTCACTTAAAAGCAACCTGATACTTTTAGCTGGACATTATAAAGGTGTGGACGAAAGGGTGAGGGAACATTTTGTTACCAGGGAGATCAGTATTGGGGATTATGTGCTTACCGGTGGCGAGTTAGGTGCTGCTGTTATAACAGATGCTATTGTCAGGTTACTTCCTGGTGCAATAAATAACGAATCCTCTGCACTTTCTGATTCCTTTCAGGACGGGCTGGTTGCTCCTCCGGTATATACGAGGCCAGAAATATTTCAGGATATTAGCGTCCCTTCAATATTGTTATCCGGAAATGAAAAGAAAATTGAAGAATGGCGGTTTGAACAATCTGTTGAAAGAACGAAAATGCGCAGGCCAAACCTGATAAAAAAAGAGCAAAATAAATAATTGCAGCAATACTGTATTAAATTAAAATCATTATATTTGCACTCCATTTTCAAATTATAATAAGAAAGCGGTCATGAGCGATCAACTAAAAGAAATAGAAAAGGAATTTCTCGAGAAGAAATCAAACCATCCCGATTTTAAAGCTGGCGATACCGTAATTATTCATGTAAAGATAAAAGAAGGGAATAAAGAACGTATTCAGCAATTCCAGGGTACGGTCATTCAACGCCGGCATGCAAACTCAAATGGTGAAACATTTACCGTGAGAAAAATATCAAATGGTGTAGGTGTGGAAAGGATCTTCCCAATCTTATCTCCAAATATTGATAAAATAGAAGTTATCAGAAAAGGACAAGTCAGAAGAGCCAGGCTATTTTATCTGAGAGGAAAACAGGGTAAAGCAGCCAAGGTCAAGGAAAAAATATAAGTTTATAGAAATAAATCGATAAGCCGGCCCTCTAGCCGGCTTTTTTTTTATTAAATTGAGAATGATGGATTTGGAATTTTCTAAATATCAGGGTACCGGCAATGATTTCATTGTGATCGATAATCGTAATGGGATTTTTGATCAAAATCAAAAAGAGTTAATTGGCAGGCTTTGTGATAGAAAATTTGGGATTGGATCCGATGGATTGATCCTGATCGAGGATCATTCAGATTATGATTTTGAAATGATCTATATTAATCCGGACGGTTCAAAAAGTTTATGTGGAAATGGCAGCCGATGTGCCGTAATGTTTGCCCATAACTTAGGTTTTATCAAGAATGAAACAACTTTTCTAACCATCGAAGGCCCCCTTCATGCTATTATTGATAAGGAACTGGTACATCTTAGCATGCCTGATGTGACAACCATTAAATCAACACTAAATCAAGACCACTTCCTTAATACAGGATCCCCGCATTATGTCCGATTTGTAGAGAATGTTGAACATTATGATGTGTTCAAGAACGGAAAAGCCATCAGGGAAAGTGCTGAATTCATGCCTGAGGGTACAAATGTAAATTTCGTTCAATTGAAAAATAAGGGGGAAATTTTTGTGCGGACTTATGAAAGAGGAGTTGAAAATGAAACTCTTTCATGTGGAACAGGGGTTACCGCTTCTGCACTTGCAGCTGGAAGGAACAACAATGATGGAGAAGTAGATATAATGACACTTGGCGGAAATTTAACGGTACGTTTCGAACAGGTTCAGGAGGGTGTATTTAAAAATATATTTTTGATTGGGCCTGCTGAAAAAGTATTTGAAGGAACTTTTTTAATCTAAGATCTTGTCAGGAAGCTGATCTTAATTTTCTAATACCCCTGTACTTATAAATCCTTAAATGAAAATGTTGTTCAAGGAATAATTTTAAACGAATCTGTATGTTATTTCTGTTTTGTTCTTCATTATCGAGATAGGAGCCTTCTAAAATAGCCCTCACAAAATGTTTATGTTGCGAAAATTCAAGCATCCATTTTCTGAACCTCCTTTGCCACTCTTTTTCGTACTTTAAATAATGGGATGATCCATCGAAAAGGAATTCAAGCTGATTCTCTCCATATTTTAATCTATAGATTCCAGCCAGCTCATAATAGAAAGAATTCAGATAGTCAATATCGCTGCTTTCAGTATTTTGCAGTTTAATGATTGTTTCATCCAGCAATCCAAGGGGATTGAATTTTTTTAGATACATGTCTTTAATGTCAGAGACAAGTTGCCTGAGAAGCGTTGCCCTGAGTTTGATCTGCACTTCTTTTAATAAGTAGTTTTTATCTAATGTGAATAATTTTGTATCCATTTGAGCCTTAATATATTGGCCCTCAGTCAAATATAATAAAAATTAAAGAATAATTTGTTAACTGGATTTCAAGTTTTTCAAACTTTCTTCAAGTTTTTGGATTTTCCCTTCAGCATCAGATTTCTTTTGTTCTTCATTTTTTACTACTTTTTCCGGTGCATTTTTAACAAAATTATTGTTGTTCAATTTCTTCATTATAGATGCCAGGAATCCTTTTGTATATTCTAATTCCTTTTTCATTTCTTCAATCTGTTTCCCATGATCAATATCTCCTTCAACCGGAATATAGAATTCATCAGTTTTTATTATAAAATGAATTGCATCCGGAACTTTCTCTTCAACAAACAGGATTTGCTCGAGGTTAGCAAGTTTTTTTAAGGAATGGTCGAACGCTGAGAATCGATTTTTATTTTTAGTCTTAATGGAAAGAGATATGGGTTGCTTTTGAGAAATACCCCTGCTGTTCCTGATGTTTCTTATATTTGAAATAATCCCGAATGTCTCTTCTGCGTCCTCTATAATCTTTTTATCGAAATCCCCGGCCCCTGGCCAATTAGCTTTAATAAGGAAATCGTCCTCAGGTCTGGTGGCCATGTTCTGGTATATCTCTTCAGTTATAAAAGGCATGAACGGGTGTAGTATTTTCATTAGATTTTCCAGAAAGTCCAGCGTTGCATCATATGTTTTTTTATCGATAGGTTCTTCAAATCCTGGTTTGATCAATTCGAGGTGCCATGAGCAGAAATCTTCCCAGATTAATCGGTAAATGGTCATTAAAGCATCCGATATCCTATATTTTGAAAAGCTGTCTTCTACCAGCTCAAGGGATTGATTCATTTTGGATTCAAACCATTTAACCGCAATGTCATGATCCGGGTTTTTCAGGGACTCGTCTACCCTCCATCCATCTATCAGTCTATAGGCATTCCAGATCTTATTAGCGAAATTTCTTCCCTGTTCACATAGTTTTATATCGAAAAGAAGGTCGTTACCAGCTGGAGAACTAAATAACATGCCTGTTCTAACGCCGTCAGCCCCGTATTCGTCAATTAATTCAAGCGGATCCGGCGAGTTACCCAGGGATTTTGACATTTTCCTTCGCTTTATATCCCGGACCATACCGTTAAGATACACATCTTTAAAAGGTTTTTCATCCATATATTCATAACCGGCTATGATCATTCTTGCTACCCAGAAAAACAGTATATCCGGAGCAGTAACCAGTACATTTGTGGGATAAAAATAATCAAGGTCAGGATTGGATCCTTTAATGATCTTTCCTGTCTCCCTATCAAAATATTCGGTACCAAGTCCATTAAATACCTGCATTGGCCATAACCAGGATGATGCCCATGTATCCAGAACGTCTTCATCCTGTCTCAGGTCTTTAACTGATAAAGAATTGTTCCCCGATTTTTTCTGAGCCAAAGCCAAAGCTTCTTCCAATGACTCTGCAACAATAAAATCGTTATGACCTGTTCCATAATAATAAGCGGGAATCCTGTGTCCCCACCATAATTGTCGTGATATGCACCAGTCACGGACATTCTCCATCCAATACCTGTACGTATTTTTGAATTTTGGTGGATGAAGGGATACTTCGTCAGTTTCGACAGCTTCAAGGGCTTTTTTTGAAACATTTTTCATTTTAATAAACCACTGAAGGGATAGTTTTGGTTCCACGATGCTATTCGTTCTTTCCGATCGCCCGATTCGAGTGTTGAAAGCTTCTACTTTTACAAGCTGCTCAAGATCTTCGAGGTCTTTGACAACCATTTTTCTTACTTTAAACCTGTCCAATCCAATATAATTTTCAACCTCACACTTGTCATTCAGTGTGCCATCATCATTGATCGTATCAATTACAGGGAGATTATGACTTAATCCAATCTCATAATCATTCGGATCATGGGCTGGTGTGATCTTTAGACATCCGGTACCAAATTCCATGTCAACATATTCATCGGCAATAACCGGAATTTCGCGTTTAATTATTGGAACAAGAACCTTTTTCCCTATCAGGTCTTTGTATCTTTCATCATGCGGATTAACTGCAATAGCGGTGTCCCCTAATATTGTTTCAGGCCGGACAGTTGCTACAATAACCAACCTGTTTTCTTCACCTTTGACACCATATCTAATATAAAATAAATTGGTTTGCTCACCCTCTTCCTTATATATTACCTCTTCATTTGATAATGCAGTTTTAGCTTCACAATCCCAATTGATCATCCTCAATCCTCTGTATATGTATCCCTTTTTATAAAAGTCAACGAAAACACGTATAACAGCATTATAATATTCCGGATCCATGGTAAAACTGGTCCTGTCCCAGTCACACGAAGCACCCAGTTTTTTGAGCTGCTCAAGAATGATCCCACCATATTTTTCTTTCCATTCCCAGGCATGTTCCATAAACTTGTCACGGTCGAGGTCCGATTTTTTTATGCCTTTCTCCCTAAGCATGCCAACCACCTTTGCTTCTGTTGCGATAGATGCGTGGTCGGTCCCTGGAACCCAACAGGCTTCCTTGCCTTCCATTCTGGCTTTTCTAATTAAAATATCCTGTATGGTATTGTTCAACATATGCCCCATATGTAAAACACCTGTTACATTGGGAGGTGGAATTACAATGCTATAGGGAGGTTTATCTTTATTAGGGCTGGCATGAAAGAATCCCTTATCCATCCACAGGGTATAAAGCCTGTCTTCAACCTGCTTCGGATCATACTTCTTTGATAAAGACATAGTGTGCAATTATTTGTAATGTTTGAACAGGCGCAAAAATAATTAAAAATAAGTGCATAAGTGACACCATTCGATATTAACCTTTTTTAACAATTTATTTTTCGCAGGCTTTAAACCTTTTGGTATGTTTATTGATCTATATATTATAAGGGAACGAAAATCTCATGGGAAAGAAATTAATATATGTGATATTAGGTTTAATTGTAGCCATCATAGTTATAGCTGAGTGCTTTGCCGGTACGCATATAAAAACCCGGGCCAATCAGATCGAAAAGAAAATCACCCAGAAAATAGAAAAAGTATTTGAAGACTAGGCAGTCCCTACCATAATCCTTTTCATAGTATTTAGACAAATTCTGTAGTTTACCTGATAAAAAACAAAACTCATGGCCGGATTATTGACCATGAGTTAATTTCGAAGGATAATACCTTTAACTTATTATGAGAAAATCTACTACCCTAATTTCGGTCCTGATTATCGTGCTTTTGTCTATAAATATCCCTGTTGGTTACCCGCTGATCATGACGGATATGTTTACGTTCGCGCCTTGTAACTTTACCATCCGCTTTTGCTAAACGTTTTTCATGCTGGATGTGTTTTTGCTCTCTAACCAATCGTTTGGTTTCTTGTCTTGTTAATTCTCCACTTCTTACACCCTGATTAATTCTCATTGTCTGGTGTTTCTGACTATGCCTGATCCCAGGTGTGTTCTGTGCATTGGCAAGGCTAAATGCGGCGAGACAAAATACAGTTATTAAAATTCCCTTTTTCATAGTTTTAATTTTTTGGTTAAACATTTTCTAGTTGAATTTTACCCTTTGACAACTGCGATCAATAAAGGTTTAAAGTGTTTGTAAAATTTTATATGATCACTAAAACATTGATAATACACTAAAGTTATCCGAAAAGTAGGTGATACTATTAAGGGATTATAGTTGACCTGCAACTGGCAAATTGTATGCAAATCTTTATGAAGCAGAAAATTCGAATAAAATGGACGAGCTACTTTGTATTATCTTATACATCCTTTTACAAAAAATATTTAACAACCCATATTGTCAGTGAATTAAGTAATGATCTGATCTATTGACGGCTGTAAATTATTTGAGGTGCCGAATTTTAGAATACCGGAAATGAAAAAGATTATAATGAATTGAAAAAATCCATTGTTAAATTCATTACTGTTTTAACATTTTCAGGTAATTCAGGGCTATTCCAGGGGTGTCCCCCGTTAAAAACATGATCAGCACCTTCAACGATATGCAGTTCAACATTTGGATTCCATTTTTGAGTCAGGTATGCTACCCGAACGGGTACTGTAGGATCTTCTGAACCATGTATAATGCATAGAGGTTTACTGAAGGTCTTAATGGCCTGCGGCAGATTCAGGAAGTCTTTATTTTCCAAAAAATCTTCCACAATCTGGTAATAAAGTGGCATCAATTGCTTTGTCCGGCTATTTTCAATATACATAACCCCTTTTTCTTTCCATTGATCGACTTCAGTTATACTGAAATGTTTGGACAGGTCGTTTATCCCTGCCCATGAAGCAACCGCCTTCACCCTGTGGTCATGAAATCCTTTTAATACAACAGCTGCACCTCCTCTGCTATGTCCTGTCAGGTAGAATCGACCAAGGTCCAGTTCATTTTTATCCACCACGAATTCATTCGAATAAACGTAATCGGTAACTGTAGCCAAATCACTTTGTTCAATCGAAAAGTTATTAGATCCAAAAGCTTCAAGATCGACAAAATCCAAAGGATTTTCCGGGGTTGTGCCATTATGGGAGAAGTTCATTTTAATAAATACGAAGCCATTCATTGCAGCATATTCCGCGAGTTGGTTAAAATATCCCCAATCCTTAAACCCTTTAAATCCGTGGATATGAAGTATAATTGGTTTGGGCATACCATCAGGTTGGTAAGTTATATCAATAGAAAACGGTCTATTGTTATATTTTGATTCCAAAATAACCGGATCCAACTTTTCAATATTTTCCATATCGATTTTTAATTCATGATTTTCAGTACAATAATAAAATTTTAAACTTTGCTTATGAACTTTTAGATTGTATACTTGTATAGGATTTTTCCAAATGCCGTTATCAATAAAAGAAATACAATCGCCCATTGCGGCTGAAATGGAAAGCTTCGAGAAGAAGTTCTACAATTCAATGAAGAGTAAGGTTATGCTGCTTGACAGGATAATGACTTATATAGTCAGGCGCAAGGGGAAGCAAATGAGACCGATGTTTGTATTTTTATCCTCTGGTGTGGCAGGTCAGATCACAGAAACAAGTTATAGAGGCGCATCCTTGATTGAATTGCTTCATACGGCCACCCTGGTGCATGACGACGTGGTTGATGATTCCATGTTTCGACGGGGATTCTTTTCAATAAATGCATTATGGAAAAACAAGATAGCCGTACTGGTAGGGGATTATCTTTTATCCAGAGGCCTGCTGTTATCTATCGATAATGAAGATTATGATTTGCTGAAGATTGTATCTGATGCTGTTCGTGAAATGAGTGAAGGGGAATTGCTTCAAATGGAGAAGGCCAGAAATCTGGATATTACTGAACAGATCTATTATGAAATAATCAGGCAGAAAACGGCCTCATTGATTGCCTCCTGTTGTGCTGTGGGTGCCGCTTCGGGAGGCGCTGAGGAGCAATCCATAAATCTGATGAAATCTTTTGGGGAAAACGTAGGCATGGCCTTTCAAATAAAAGATGACCTCTTCGACTATGGTGACCTTGAAATTGGGAAACCGGTTGGCATTGATATTAAAGAAAAGAAAATGACTTTACCTTTGATATATGCACTGCAAAAATCTAACTGGCTGGAGAGGAAAGAAATCATTTATAAGATCAAAAATAAAAGTCACAAAAAGAAGTCTGTAAAAGAGATAATCCAATATGT
This sequence comes from uncultured Roseivirgaceae bacterium, assembly GCA_964389805.1. GTDB lineage: Bacteria > Bacteroidota > Bacteroidia > Cytophagales > Cyclobacteriaceae > JAGTVG01. Next base: position 11,709 of record CAYMFU010000185.1, read on the forward strand.
AAAAGACTCAGGAGGTATTCAGTATGCAAACGAACAAATGACTAAATATCAGAGTGAAGCGTTGAAGATACTGGATCATTTTAAAGACTCAGTTTACAAGAGATCTCTTATTGATTTAGTACAATTTACCATTGAGAGAGCCAAATAATAGTCTTAAAACGCCAGTGATTTTATTATTTATTCATTGGCAGGTCTATTAGCAGGATAAATGAATTCTCTTCAAGATAAATGCTGATCTCATCCGTGTTCTCAATTCCAATGGCATCTCGTTTATGAAGGGATTCATTTTCAACAGAAATTTTCCCATCAATTAAAAAAATAAATAATCCATTAGAATCAGATTTTCTTTTATATTTCATAGAAAATTCTTTTGAAAACTTACCGAGTGAAAAATAACAATCCTGGTTTATTGATAAGCTATTGAGGGACCAGTCAGGACTAGCAATCAAAACCCATTCATTTTGTGAAAATTGAAATGTTTTTTCTTCATAACTGGGAGTTGTATTGTAGGTTTTTGGAAAAATCCAGATCTGTAGGAAACTCAAATCGTCTTCTTTTGAATAATTATATTCAGAATGTGTTAATCCGGTGCCGGCCGACATTACCTGAATATCCCCTTCCTTGATCGTATATTCATTTCCCTGGCTGTCTTTGTGGGCCATTGTTCCCCTAAGCGGGATAGATACTATTTCCATATTATCATGCGGATGGGTGCCAAATCCCATGCCCGGTTCTACTATGTCATCGTTCAGAACCCGAAGCACTCCGAATCCCATTCTGTTAACATCATAGTAATTTGCAAAACTAAACATATGATGGGTTTTTAACCATCCATGATTAGCAAACCCCCTTTCATCCGCCTTGTATATAGTTTTTCTCATGATTATTGAATGCTATAGAATTGTAAGATAATAAATTGAGAAGAAAATATGGAGATTATTTATCAATTATACTGAAAGGTATCTTTAAACCAGTATGTTAATATGATTTTAAATTAACGATCATTCGCATCTCTTTCTGATCCAGCTCAAAAGCTGCATTTTTGAATTTTGGCGGTCCAAATTTCGGGAAATAATCATTTGAAAACCCGACGGGCTCTTTAGGTATCATAATCATATTCGAATCCAAATCACCATTCTCATTCAAATCATGAAAAATACTAACTGCATATTTCCTGTATGGGATATTTTCAAATATAACCTCGATCTCGGTTTCAGTGGATAAAGGAATTTCTTGAGAAAATGATGGAGTTTTGAGGAATTTGTCTTCCTCCTTAAACATGGCCACCATCATAATTCCACCCTGGTTTTCTATATTTTTAATTGTGATGATAATTGTCCCTTCTTCCACCAGGTGATTCGAAAAGGTGGAAGTATATGTTATTAAAAGGATCAATAAGACATTTATATACCTCATGCCGAAAATGTTTTGACTTTGGCTATTTACCGGTCAATAAAATCTGCTTTCTTTTTAAATATTCCTTCTATCCTTTTTGATGAAAATAAACACATTTGTTGATTCTGCAATATCCCCAGGAACACATTATCCCCTGGAAGCTTAGGGTAAAATCCGATATCAACAGGTTCTTTCATCCCAAGTGCATTAATTTTTAAGTGCGCGAAAGGTTTCGTTTTTTTCAGGCTATCATATGCGCCAACCTGGCCGGGATCAATATACTGATCTGTATAGAAAAAACTGATCTCATCAAGGAATCCCATTAAATTTGCCGTATCTAACTGGATAATCCCTTTAACCTTGTATAAATTATTTTCTGCACGTATACTTAAGCTGTTTGATGGATTCTCCGGATAGGACAGGTCCAGTGATTTTATACCGAGCCAGGATGTCTTGAAGATCAATCGATCACGCCAGTCATTTTCAGCCACTTCAAATATTCCAGATACATAACTTTCGTATCCTGGTAGATGAACGATATAAGGGATCTTGTCATCACCCATGAAATAAGAAAGCGATATGCCATTTCCTCCGGCATAAAAAATGCGCTCAGGTTCTGCAGAACTTATAATCTCTATTTTGAATCCATTGTTAATTATATCCTCGCTGAGCCTGAACTGATCGTTTTTAGGAACGGTTCTTTTTACGCGGACCTGGTTTAGGACAGACATCAGTACTTTCTGCATTGAGAGATCCAGTAAATAGGAATCATTTACTTTCCAATTTCCCGATTCTTTGGATAAAATATTCGTGAATTTTTTTCCTGAAATGGCAATCTTATTAATTGCTGCGGTATCATTAACTGAGAATTTATATTCATCTAACGAAAGGCCTTCCGGTTTTTGTTCAAGATTAAAATAAATCAATGTCCATCCCAGCAAGGCTAAAAATACGACGAGTAATATAAGATTCTTCCTTCTCTGCATTGATTGTAACTTTTATGAATATTTCCGCTTTCGATGATAATGCCTTAGAGATCCATAAAGTATAATGGCCAATATGGGAATCACAAGGTTTATGATTTGCCATCTTAGTTTTTGTTCCTCAGCTTTAATTTTATCGAGGGGGCGGATCATTATTTCTTTATTCCTGGTCAAAATCAGGTTGTTTTCGTCAATCAGATAAGATAGCCCATTGTTTATGAAATCCTTGTTAGCAAATTCAGCTTGCAAATAAGGATCATAACCAAGATCAAAAGGAACATTGGTTTTGGGATTTATTTCATTTCTGAATAAGTCACCGTCTGCACAAATAATGATCGCAGTTTCACTGCTCTTATCCTTGAACAGGGATTTCTCAAACCCTTCCGGGATAAACCTGTTTTTAAAAACAGATGTAAACTCTCCTTCCAGCAAATAGGCTAGTGGTTTGGATCCCTGATTAAAGATATCAGGAGACATTTCCTTTCTAAGATCATTTAAACTGATCCTGACAGGAGATGTAACGGTCTTTGTATATGCTGAAGAGAACATTAAAGGTGTTTTTTCCACATTATCTGACCTTACAGTATCTATAGAACTAGTAAATCTAAAATAAACTGCATCCAGGTTTCTTACGATCGGATGGTCTGAAAACTGGTTCACAATTGGATAGAATGGCCAGGGCATCATCTGAACCTGTGGATTATCTCCCATATTGCCAACCACCACCGGAAATCCTCCTGATGAAAGATCGAGTAAATAATCCTTGTTGATACGAACACCATATCTGAACAACAGATTATCCAGATTGGTTTTTAATGGAAATCCTATAGTACCTTCACTATTGATGCTATCGAGGTTTACGTCAAGCATATCCAACAACATCATGGTTTTCCCTCCATTCATAATGAACTGGTCAATCATATAAAGTTCCTGATCCGTAAAAGAATACCTGGGTTTGGCTAAAATTATAGCATGATATCTATTCAAATCCGATTTCTTTCTTATATCCACATCAAAAACATCATATTTCTTTAACAACTCGTTTCTAATTGCATAAACATCTAATGAATCCAATTCGCCATGTCCTCTTAACAGCCCAACTCTCTTTCTGTCAATATTAACCATTCTGTTTATTGTTGAAGCCAATTCATATTCAACACCCTCAATCGATTGATTCAGCCTCTCCTGCGGGGTAGAAGACTTATTACCTTTTAGAAGCATAACGCCTTCCTCACTCCCTGCGAATGAAACGACAGCTCCGGGGAATATCAATCTCTCAGTGCGTTTCCCATCTTCATTTGCAAAAAGGTTTGTAGGTTGTATTCCTTTTTCTCCAAGTGACTGAATTAGGGTTTGTTTTCCTTCCTGGCCCTGGTATTCATCAGGATTGATAAAGCGGTATTGTACATTATCCCCCGCATAAACTCTGAAATCATCCAGGGTTTGCTGGATTGCTTTTCGTAATCGCTGGAAACCAGGCGGGAAATTTCCTTCCAGATAAACATCGACATATACGACATCATTCAAGGATTCTAATAAATCAATTGTAGCATCAGAAATGGTGAATCTTTTTTCTTCAGTTAGATCAAACCGAATTGTATGTGTGGAAAAGAATATATTGACATTTATGATCAGCAATATACCGATCCCAAACTTCAGTAAATCTTCCACCTTTTTGCTTCCGGAATTTACCATTTTCTACTGCCGAGTTTTAGTTTGGTAAACATGATCATGATACTGATCAAACTTAAAAAGTAAATCACATTTCTTAAGTCGATCAGGCCTTTACTCATATAGTTATAGTGATACAATATTCCCAATTCCTCCAGGATGCCTGAATATTTACCCCAGATATTGATACTGGCGATAGCCTGAAAACCATAATAAAAGATAAAACAAAAGAACAATGCAAATATAAATGATACTACCTGGTTGTCTGTTAAAGACGAGGCAAATACACCTATTGAAATAAAGACCCCGCCCAGGAGTATTAATCCGATATACGAACCAATAACTCCGGCTGTATCGATATTTCCTGTTGGACTTCCTAACTGGTATACAGAAAAATAATAAAGAAGGGTGGGGACCAGTGAAAATATAAGCAGAGCGAATCCGGCAAAATACTTACCTAAAATAATTTGCAGGTCAGTTAGCGGTTGGGTAAGCAAGAGCTCAAGTGTCCCACTTTTTTTTTCATCAGCAAACATACGCATGGTAATTGCTGGAACCAGGAACATAAATACATAAGGCCCAAAAGAAAACAAAGTCTCCAGATCCGCAAATCCATAACTGAGGACACTGGTATCCGGGAAAACCCACATGAGCAATCCAATCCCGATGAGAAAGACAGAAATAGCAATATATGCCACAAAGGAATTCAGAAAACCATTAAATTCTTTTTTAAATACCTGATACATTATACGGTGTCCTTATTATTGTCTTTAGTGAGTTGTTGAAATATATTTTCTAAGGATGTATCCTCTTTATGCAAACCAATCAGAGTGAGATTTTTTTCGGTGGCTAGCTTGAAAATATCACCTCTGATATCAGTATCCGGATCGACATAGATCTTAATTTTATTACCTTCAGTTTCCAATTTATTGATCCCTTCAATGTTTTTTAAGATATCAATATCCGGGAGAACTTCAAACTCCACTGTTATCAAATGTTGATTTGAGGTTCTGTCCTTAAGATTTTCAACTTTATCATCTGCTACAATTACGCCTTTATCAATAATTACCACTCTGTCACACATTGCCTGAACCTCCTGCATAATATGGGTGGAGAAAATAACTGTTTTTTGTTTGCTAAAATTTTTAATCAATTCACGTATTTCTATAATCTGGTTGGGATCCAATCCTGAAGTAGGTTCATCCAGTATCAATACCTCAGGCTCATGGATCATTGCCTGTGCCAGACCCACTCGTTGCCTGTAGCCTTTCGACAACTGACCAATCTTCTTTCTTCGTTCCAGCTCAAGGCCTGTCATCCCAATGATATCCTCTATTTTTGATCTTAGAGCTAAACCTTTGATCCCATGTAAAGAAGCTATAAATTCAAGATATTCCTTTATATACATATCCAGATATAAAGGATTATGCTCCGGCAGGTAACCAATAATTTTTCTGACCGATAAGGGGTCATTTAATACGTCGATACCTTTTATAAAAATGCTTCCAGAAGTTGGAGGCAAATAGGATGTGGCCATCTTCATAGTTGTAGATTTCCCGGCGCCATTAGGTCCAAGAAAGCCAAGGATCTCACCTTCATTCACGGAAAAGGTAATATTATTGACAGCCTTCTGCTGGTTAAATATTTTAGTCAGATTTTTTACTTCAACCGACATACGTGTAATAATAGTGAATATTCAAAATTTCTATCAAATTAGCCTTTTGGTTTTAATGGGCGTACCTCTATATCCACATGATGATAATTTGGAGGTGATTCCAGTACATGGATAATAGTTCCTGCAATATCCTTCGGACTCATCATATGATCATGTGCTTCAATTTCATCAATATTGTCAAAAAAATCGGTTTTTACTGAACCCGGATACATGCATGTGACTTTGATCCCGAAATCCCTCAACTCCATGAATAATGAATGTGACATTCCTGTTACTGCATGTTTCGTAGAAGCATATCCTACCATGTTTTTAACCGCTGTAGTTCCAGCGATAGAGCCAATATTTACGATATGTCCAACACCATTACTTTTCATTTCAGGAATTACCATTTTTGAACAATAATATATTCCATGTACATTTACATCAAACATTTTATGCCATTTGGCCATTTCCAGTACCTCAAAATCTGACACAAAACCTATGCCGGCATTATTAATTAGGAAATCTACCCGGCCGTAGTTCCGGATGGTCTTAGTATACGATTCCTGTACAGATTCAAATTCTGAGACATCCGTAGCAAAATGGGTAAAATTTTCATGTGATATAGAAGCTGGCATTCTGCTCCACCCTGCGACAATCACTCCCTTATTTAATAAGGCCATTGAAGTTGCAAAGCCAATTCCTTTACTGCATCCGGTAACTATAGCTACTTTTCCTTTCAATGATATTAAATTTTTATCTTAAATTTGTTGCCTGAATAAAACAATATCTTGAAATACACTCTGCTCGCAATATTCTGCTTTTTTAGTCTATTTAACAAGGCATTTAGCCAGTCTGTTAAAAAGACTCCAAAGTATACATATACCGTAGGGGCCAACCTGTTAACAGGGTTTGTGGTTAAACATGATCGATACATGGGTCATATATCCCAGGGAATCACCACGGGTGCCGAGATTTTGATCAATAAAAATACCTATGGGAATCAAGTCTGGGAACAGGTTTTCAAATACCCGGATGTCGGGTTTGCCCTATCTTACTTTAATTACGGGAATGATAAACTGGGGGAATCTTTTGCAGGCACTTTCTATATGGATTTTATTTTAAAAAGAACCCGCAAGATCGAGCTTCTATTAAAGATTGGAACTGGTATCGGCTACCATACGAAACCCTATGACCGTGAAACCAATAATCAAAATATTGGTGTGGGGGGACCTGTTACCAACGATATGCAATTAAGACTGGGATTGAATTATAAACTGACCGAACGATGGAAAATAACGGGTGCTTTGACCCTTTCTCATTTTTCGGTGGCTGCCTTAACACAACCGAATAAGGGCATCAATATAATGTCAGTGAATTTAGGATGCACCTATCGTCTCAATAATATCGCTCCTGAGTATACACCTGTCGATGAAGAATACAAATGGGATAAGAGATTAAAATATAATATTAATTTCAGTTACGGACTAAAGAAAATCCCACCAATCGGAGGACCAAATTTTTCTGTATACGTACTCACTTTTTATGTACAGAAGCAAGTCTCAAAAATAAGTATTTTTAATGCAGGTATTGACGGTTTCAGCAATATGGCCCTGAAAGAAGAAATGGTACAAGGCGATATTGACCCGGATACACTTGATCATAAAAGGGTGGGTTTAATGGCAGGGTATGAATTAAAGATGAATCGGATCTCGCTTCTGGCTCAGCTTGGATTTTACGTATACCGGCCTTATAAAACAGATAAAATTGTATATCAACGAATTGCCTTGAAATTCTATTTAAGCAAAAATGTATATCTTCATTACGGATTTATTACCCACTTTGCAAAAGCAGACCACTCTGAATGGGGGATAGGAATAACAATATAATTGATGAAAAGATCAGCTTTAATATTATCATTTGTAACTTATACCATAACTTTTTTCAGTTGTGACAATGAGAACGCTCTCGATTGCTTCAAAAAACCAGGTGAAATTATTGAACAGGAAATTCAGCTCAATTCATTTAAATCGATTGAGGCATATGATGAAATGGATATTTATCTCGTCAATTCAAATGAACAAAAAGTCATTATTAAAGCCGGGAAAAATCTTATTTCTAAAATTCATCTCAGTGTAGAAAATGATATACTCACTATATCCAATGACAATACATGCAACTGGGTCAGATCTCCGGAAAATCCCGGGATCTATATATTTTCTAATGATATATCAGGTATAGGGATATTCGATTATGCAAATATCATATCCGAAGAGCCTTTGAAGCTTGACAACTTGAGTATTTTCTCTGATGGAACTGGAAATTTTGAAATGAATATAGATATTGATTCTTTATTTATTAAATCAATATACATTTCGAATTTTAACTTTACCGGAAATGCAGGTTTTATTGATCTTTTATTGACCGGCGATAGCCGGTTCCTGGCCGGCAACCTGTCGGCAGGTGATATAAAAATTGACCATAATGGATCAAACCGGATTGAACTTTATCCTATAAATTCGTTGAAAGGCGTGATTCAGAGCACGGGTAGTGTGTATTATTACCATGAACCCATAATTCTGGATGTAACGGTAAGGGGAGCGGGGCGTTTGATCAATTTATCTGAATGAATCTATTTGAATTTTGATTCAAACCATTGATTATATTCAGCAACAATCTTTCTTAAATCTCTTAATTGATATTGTTTGTTTTCAATTTTATCCATTAAAGCTTCATAATCCCCAACGTATAACTTCATTTTGGGAATAAAGGATTTTTTAAATGGTTTGGATGATAATGATTCGGCATCTCCTTCATTCTTCTTAATATACAATTTATCGAAAAAATTTTCTGAATAGTTAAGCGTGATATCCTCCAATATTTTTTCAGCTTCTTCGCTGTTTGTTTTCTTTTTCAATTTATCCTCTTCATCAAATATACGCAGAAGATATATTGGTCCGGGTGTGGATTCGAGTATTCCAAACCTTTTAAACCTGAAGGTGCCATTATATGTTTCCATAATTACTGATGTGCTCAACCACAATTTTTCGTCAATGGAGTAGCCTCTAATATTGTCAGATGTATACTCTTCTGTAGTCTTTGATCCCTGATTGGAATTAAAATATATTCTTTTCTGCATTACAATGGGGAAGTCATACTTTATAGATCCTCTGATGGTATCACCTGCCATTCCTAAGACGTAACCGGGAATACGTTCGCCCTGATCATGGATCGAAAACCAATCCTGAGAGAAAGCTTGAACGGAAATTAAAAAAAAGGATAGAATAATTATTGATTTCATCATTGGGTGCTTGGATTTTAATTTGAGATACTTATTTATCAACAAAAGCCCGTATCTGTTCTTCCCAGATCTTATATCCTTTTTGAGTCATATGCAGACTATCTTCAAGAAACAGTTCCGGTTCTGGCCGTCCCTTATCGTTTAGCATAAATGTGTAAACATCAATATACGCCAAATCCTGACTTTTACTGGCCAGGTCTTTAAATTTTGAATTTAATTTCTCGTATTTATCCTTTAACTCCCACCTCCTGGGACTTGGTTTTGCTGAAATAATAGCGATTTCAGGTTGATCAAGATTATCTCTTATCATTCCCAGAAGCGTTTTCAGGTCCTTCATGATTTTATTTGGACTTTTGCTACTCGCGAGATCATTATCACCTTCATAAATTATGATCTTCGAAGGATTATATGCATTTACAAGATCATCAAAATAATAAATGGCATCTGAAAAATGTGATCCCCCAAATCCCCTGTTAATCACTGGATAACCTGTAAAATCTTCTTGCAGAGATTTCCACATTCGCATAGAGGAACTGCCTATAAATAGATAACAACCATCCGGCGGGGGATTAGATTTATCAGCCTGTAAATATGAGTCAATTTCATCTTTAAATCGTAATGGATCAGGATTGTCTTCCAGAAATAAAATCAAAGAAAATAGAGCAAAAACGGTTTTCATATGTTAAAAATTCAATTTTTCTGGATTATAAAGATAGGGATTTTAATGAATTCATTCTATAAAAGGACGGGTTAAAGAATTCATACTTTCTTTACTTTAAGATCATGATCTGGTAATGTAATTATTTTGTAATGATGAAAGAAATGCCTACTTTTACAGGCTATGCCTATCAAAAGCATTACAAAATATTTCGATACAAATAGTAAACCAAATAATAATAAGTATGAATTTCAAACCAAAATTAGTAAGAAAAGGAGGCAGCGAAGCAAAGGTTGGTAATGTCTCAAACTATGAGCCTGTTACAAAATACATGACAACCGATCTAATTACATTCAATCCAGAAACAGATATTATTAAGGCAATTGATAGCATG
>CAYMFU010000186.1:0-12046 GCA_964389805.1 uncultured Roseivirgaceae bacterium
TTCTCACCGCATTAAATCCAATGGGGATCTCTTCCGCTAATGGGATATCCGCAATTTGTTCAACAAGAGCACCTTCAGGATCCCATATTTCAACCACAAGCGGAAACCGATAATAGGGTACTAGATAGGAAAATGGTTCATGAATTTTCTGTACAAGAATATAGTTTCCATCAGGGGATGGGGAAATCGAATACATAATCCCTTTATCTCCTATTCTCATATTATTTCCACCCAGATCAGAAAGAACAAGCTGAGAGCTGGTATAATACTTAAACAAGTCTTCATCATATTTATTCTGCAGAAGATCCTGGTAGGTTCTGGAAGGGGCCTTCAGTCCACTGGTTTCCTGTACAATCGGGCCTGTAGGTGTCCTGCTTTTGTCCGGGGGCATTCTTCTTGAAACATCGATGGTCTTGTAAACTACTCGATAACTATCAGAGAACCATTGAAAAGGATTTCCTCCAATTGCATCATTAATATTATTTTCAGATATGGTTATCAGTGATTTTTTCTCCAGTTCATATACGTATAAAGAAATCCCGAGCTCGCCAATAGTAGTGAAAGCAAACTTTCTACTATCCGGCGACCATTGCATATTGTCAATTTTAATATCATCCTTGAGCTCATCTAACTTAAACTCTAATTGTTCACTGGTACTGCGGAACGTAATTCCGGTATAATGTCTTGATCGACTTGGTCCGTTATTTTTCGGATTTATTCTTAACCCTCCGATTCTCAATTCCGGTTGTGATAATTCAGCTATTGAAGGCATTTCCGGTCTTTCCAGAACAGCAAGCCAAAACCCATCAGGGCTTACCATAACATAAGGAGTGGCCGGTGCCATAACTAAGCTCTTGATAGGCTCAGGCGGCTGTTGATAATATATATCCAACTGTGCTTTTACCTGGTTAAAAAATAGAAAACATAAAAAGATGCAAAAGGTGATTCGTTTCATAATCCTTTGGACATTTAGTACTAAAAAAATCTATATATCAGCATTGGCTGGACTAAAATTAATCTTTTCTGATAAAAATTCTTAAAATACAGCACTTTTTGTCCACCATTTTGGGTGAGGGTAAAATGTACGGTTATACAAAAGTGTCCGATTAATATCGTTCACTAGTGAACATAAATTAGAACTGCTATTTTTATAAGTGCCTATGAGACAAATAAATACGAAAACTGGCATAGAATTCGTCCCTTTATACCCATATCTAAAGATAATATGTTAAAGTTTCGAGTTTTTACCACATTTATCGTTATTGCACTTTTCAGCACTACTTTTGTATTTGCTGATGGCAACGATTCCAGGGCAGAAGAACTCATTGACAAGCACCAGACAAAAATTTCAAAAGCCAAAGTAAAAGATTGGAAAACCTATGCTGAATGCGCCAGTGATCTGGTCTCCATGCGTATAAGTAATGACGAGATCTTATCATGGATCAATAAATCAATTGAGATAAAAGAAACCGTTTTCAACAGAACAGTTAAAGGAGATTTCCTTGTACTCACCGGCGAATACGTAAATGCAAAAAAAGAATATATCAAAGCAATCAGTTTAGCACAAAAATCTGATGATAAGAAGATAATTCCAGATCTACAATGGAAGATCCTCATCGCCATGGGAGTGGAAAATTATCACAACTTCCATGCAAATCAAAAGTGACACCACACTCAATAGTAATATATCTCAAACGCCCCGGGTTTATATGGCCTGGGGCGTTTTTTATTATTACATATCCACATTCAGTTCTACAATTTCTTCGTAGCCAAATATCTCACTCAGGGTTAGCTCCTGCACCGTACCGTATTTCTCCAGGTCTTTAAGATTGATGTTATCCCTGGAACCAATTAGTATAGTGACAAATGGTTTGTCTTTCACATACTTTTCATGAAACGCTTTCAGATCCTGAAAGTCCATATCTTTTACCCTTTCGTAAACGTCTTTTCTCAGGTCATAATCAAGTCCCAGGTCTTTTGCACGTTCATAACTGCGCAGTACAGAATACTTGGTGATCCTTTCACTTTCAATCTGACTTAAAATGGCCTCCTTAGATATATTAAAAGCTGTTTCAGATTCAGGTAGATTATTCAACAAATTAAGCATGGAACTCATAGCCTCTGGTTGCTTATCAGCCTGGGTTCCTACATAGGTAAACAGGTAATTTGATTTATCCTTTTTAGGCCCCAGGGAGTATCGGGCGTAGGCAGAATATGCCAAACCCTGCGCTTCCCTGATTTCCTGAAAAACCACTGAGTTCATACTGCCCCCGAAATACTCATTAAAGATCCGGACTTCCGGAACAATGGCCGGATCATATTGGATGCTTTTTGACAACATCATGAACTCTGTTTGCACCATATCGTAATTGGTCCAGAAAACTTCAGGCTGGGCATAATCCTTTTCTGCAAATACAACCAAAGCAGGCAGAGGTTTCAATTGTTCAGGTAATATACAGTGTTCATTTAATACAGACATCAACTCATCAGATCCTTTTGGTCCGTAATAAAGAATCCTGTGTTCCATTGAAGTGATTCCTTTGATTATCTCAACCAGCTCTTCGGCCTCCAGGCTTTTTAATTCCTCATTTGATAACACATTTGTAAAGGAAGAATTCTCGCCAAATTTCGCATAACTGTAGAGTCCCCCCATTAAAATATTCCCCTTATTCTTCATATTATCGCTCCGCGATTTCAATAATCGACCGACCAGCATATCGAGTGCTCCCTGATCCGGTTCTGGATTAATTAAAAGCCTTTCGAAAAGATCCATAGCTTTACCCATGTTTTCATCCAATCCGCTCAGGGTAACGGAAGTTCTTTCGGATGAGGTATTTACCGAAAAACTACATCCAAGTTTATAAAGTTCCTTTTTAAAATCCTCTGCAGGCAACTCAGGCGTACCTAGATATTCAAGGTACTGAATTGCAACGCCTAATTTGGGATCATTATTATTTCCCAGATCAAGTAAATAATTGAGGTTGAACAATTCATTTTCAGTATTTACCTTTGACAGAACTTCAATATTCAACTTCATATTTCCTTTATCGATATCTGTACTGTAATCCACAAATACCGGGGATAATTTAGGTGCCTTAACCAATTCAATATCCTTATAGAATTCACTTTTGTTATTACGGTTGACATCCACCTTGGTAATCTGAGGTTTCAGTATCCTAACCTTATTTGGATCCTCCCCATTTCGCTTGTATACTACAGCATAGTTATCTTTATATGTTCGGTTTGCAAACTCAACAATCTCTTCCTTGGTAATATTCTCCATCTGATTCAGCTCGCTTACGAAATCGCTCCAGTTCATATCATTCGTAAAGGCAGAAACCATTTGATTACTTCGTGCAGCATTACTCTCCAACTGACGCATCTCATTCTGTTTAAAGTCAGCTATGACTGCATCGATCAGCCATTCCTCAAATTCTCCTTTCTTCAGTAAATCGACCTGTTCCAATATAAGGTCCTTCACTTCTTCCAGACTTTGTTCATTCTTTGGCCTTCCGGAGAAAAGATGAATTGAATACTCCTTCATTGGCAAAGGCTGACAACCTGCGCTGAGAACAAGTTGTTTTTGAGCGAGGTTAAGATCAATAAGTCCCGCTTCTGAATTATTCAGTATCATATCGGCTAGTTGCATCAATAAATAATCTCTTGAATTTCTGCCATCCATTCTGAATCCCATGAATAATAATTCAGCCTGTGGGCCATAAACTTCTTTCACTATCGGTTCGGAGATCGGTGGTTCCGGGTCAAATTGAATGGGCTCTACTGGTGCTTCTACCCATTCACCCAGATATTTGTCAACAAGTTTAATGGTTTCTGTGTAATCCAGGTCACCGCTCATACAAACCGCCATATTGTTCGGGACGTAGTATTTATAGAAATATTTCTTAATTTCAGTAATGGATGGATTCTTCAGATGTTCTATTGTACCTATGCCAGTTTGAGTCCCGTACGGATGGTTTTCAAACATGCTGTTCATCAAAGTCTCGTATGTTTTGTAAAAATCATTATCAAGGGAACGGTTCTTTTCTTCATAGACTGTTTCAAGCTCGGTATGAAATAGCCTGTTTACTATCTCTGTAAAACGTTCCCGCTCAATCATCAGATAGCGTTCAATTTCATTGGCTGGAATATTTGTCATATACACCGTCCTGTCTTCAGCAGTATATGCATTCACCCCTTCACCCCCGATCATGGCAAACATTTTATCCACTTCATTTGGGATAGCAAAGGCAGAAGCCTGCTGGGACACTTCGTCTATCAGGGCATAATATTCCGTTCTCTCCTCCTGGTCATTTAAGGTGGCATAGTGATTGAACATTTGCTCAATACTGTCAATATATATTTTCTCTTCGTCCCAGTCTATAGTTCCAAATTTACTGGTCCCTTTGAACACCATGTGTTCAAGGTAATGAGCCAATCCCGTATTGTCTGCGGGATCAAATTTACTGCCCGCTTTTACCGGTATTAATACCTGAATTCTTGGTTCATCGGTATACCTTGACAAATAGACTTTCAGGCCATTTTCAAGGGTATAAATACGGGTATTGGTTGGATCATTGGTAGCATATTCGTAATCAAAACCGTCTTCCGATCCAGATCTGGTTTCAAATGTTTTTTCTCCTGTACCGGTACATCCATAAATTCCCAGCAAGGCAACAACTAAAGCAAAGAAAAAGAAATTACGTTTCATTCTTATATGATTTATATTTTACTAAATTTTATCATGTTCAATTAAATATCCTGCTTCTATCCATAGCTTCTGTTAACACACCATCCTGATCCGTAACCTGCCCATCTGTCCATCCAAATTTTTCTTTAAAGGTAGTTAATATTTCTTTTTTATACTTTTCCACTGTGCTCATCCAGAAATATAATCTTCCTGTTCGCCTTTCCAAAAAATCAAGCGGTTCACACACCATTTCTGTATTTAAACAAAAAGATAGTTCCGATCTCAAGAGTCTCAATTCAGGATCCGTTTCAGTAAAATGATCCAAAGACTTAAGAATCGTATCTGTTTGTTTTCCATAATTATGGACAAGGTAGGAAGCATACTTATCTGGTATCTTATATTCTGCCAAGGCACCGGATATCTCTCTTAGATAAATCGAAACTTCCCGGGAGCTTTTAAAATCATTCCCGTTCAGGGGGATTTTCAACGTTCGGCACTTTGCATATTCTTTCCCTTCTTTTTTTGATATCTCCTTTGCTATCTTATCAACAACCTTTTTAGCCATCTTACGATATCCTGTCAGCTTGCCTCCAGCCAAAGAAACAAGACCCGTTGAAGAAATAAAAATCTCATCTTTCCTCGATATTTCGGAAGCCGATTTTCCCACTTCATAGATCAAGGGCCTCAAACCTGACCAACTCGATTCAATATCTTTTAAGCTTAGATTCACATTGGGGAACATTTCATTAACTGCATTAATCAGGTATGATGCATCCTGCTTATCAACTTCCAAGACTTCCTTGTCTCCTTTATAGGGAGTATCAGTCGTTCCAATATACGTAATCTGGTCACGTGGTATTAAAAAGATCATGCGGCCATCCTGTATTTCAAAATACATTGAATAATGTACAGGCAATTTCTCTTTAGGAACCACCAGATGCACTCCTTTTGTAAGGTAGAGCTGTTTGCCTTTTTTAGATTTATTTAAAGCCCGGATCTCATCCACCCATGGGCCGGCTGCATTTATGATGTGGGTTCCATTTACAGTAATGGAACGTTTCGAAAATACATCAAAACATTCAATCCCGGAAACTCTTCCATTATCATATTTAAAATCTCTGGCCTCCAGGTAATTTATGCATGTAGCACCATGATGGTGAGCTGTTTTAAGGATCTCAATGGTTAATCGTGCATCATCCGTTCTATACTCGGCATACAGACCGCTTCCTTTGACCTTTTCCGGTGGTAAAAGCGGTTCTTCTTTTAATGTTGACCTTTTCCCAAGCATCTTCCTTCTATCATCCCCTTTCACTCCTGCCAGGAAGTCATACAGTTTAAGGCCAATTGAGATGCTGAACATTCCCATAGTCCCTTTTTTCAGGACCGGAAGGAGCATTTTTTCGGGCAATACAAGGTGTGGTGCCAGTTTATGTACGATT
The DNA here is from genome assembly GCA_964389805.1 of uncultured Roseivirgaceae bacterium. Taxonomy (GTDB): domain Bacteria; phylum Bacteroidota; class Bacteroidia; order Cytophagales; family Cyclobacteriaceae; genus JAGTVG01. The sequence goes on from CAYMFU010000186.1 coordinate 6,127, forward strand.
CTCCGCTCTCTTCCCACATCGGCGACCATTTTTATATGAAACTGTTTCAGATACCTCAAGCCACCATGTATCAGTTTAGTAGATTTGCTGCTGGTTCCGGAAGCAAAATCCTTCTTTTCAACCAGCGCTGTTTTTATTCCCCTGGAGGCGGCATCGAGTGCGATACCGGCTCCGGTTATTCCCCCTCCAATTATAATGAGATCAAATTGTTCCTCCTGTAATTTCTTTATTAGTTCAGGACGTATAGAATATGAAAAATCGTTCACCACCGGATTGTTTGTATCTAAACTAATAAAACTTTATTAAGTTTTGCTCCAATTCATTGTGCGCTTTACTGCTTTTTGCCATCCTGTATAAAGAACATCTCTTTTTCCCTTTGCAATGCCTGGTTCAAAAACAGTGTTAATTTTCCTGTTATGGATAATATCCTCCTTTTTCCAAAGCCCCACAAATATACCTGCCATATAAGCAGAGCCCTGAGCGGTTGATTCAATGATTTCAGGTCTTTCCACATCAACGCCGAGTATATCAGACTGAAACTGCATCAAAAGATCGTTTGCTGCAGCTCCACCGTCAACTTTCAAAGTTTTTAAAACAATTTCAGAGTCTTTTTCCATGGCCTCCAGGACATCTCTTGACTGATACGCCAATGATTGTAATGTGGCTTTAATGATATGATTTTTCCCGGTATCACGAGTCAAGCCAAAAATTGCACCCCGGGCATACATATCCCAATATGGAGCGCCCAGTCCAGCAAAAGCCGGGACCATGTAGACATCGTCATGACCTGAGGCCTTGTTAGCGAAAAACTCAGTATCTGAGGCCTGATCAATCAATTTCATTCCATCCCGGAGCCATTGCACTGCTGCACCCGCAATGAAAATACTGCCTTCAAGTGCATATTCTACTTTCCCATCCAGTCCCCAGGCAATGGTAGTGACCAGGCCCGAGTTGGAGTAAAACAGTTGATCTCCGGTATTCATCAAAACGAAACAACCTGTCCCATATGTATTTTTTGCAGCTCCAGGTTCAAAACAGGCTTGTCCGAATAAAGCTGCCTGCTGATCCCCAAGTACTCCTGCTATAGGAATTTTATGCCCATTCAATTCAAAATCACCAAAATGATAGGAGGAAGGGCACACATCGGGCAACATACTTTCAGGAATATTCAGAAAATCAAGCAATCTCTGATCCCATTTAAAGTCTTTAATATTATATAATAATGTTCTTGAAGCATTAGAGTAATCTGTAGCATGGACTACACCCTTAGTCAGCTTCCATATTAGCCATGTATCAACTGTTCCGAAGGCTAAGTCTCCTCTATCGGCCATTTCCCGGGCACCTTCAACATTTCTCAAGATCCAGGCAATTTTTGTCGCTGAAAAATATGAATCGATCACCAGGCCCGTATGCTCTTTTACATAAGACTCAAGATCGGCCTCTTTCATCTCCTCACAAATATCAGCAGTTCGCTTATCCTGCCATACTATCGCATTCATAATTGTTTCACCGGTCAACTTATTCCATACAACTGTCGTTTCCCTTTGATTGGTAATTCCAATACCTGCAATATCGACAGCCTGCACTTTATTTTTGCTGAGCAATGAATTTAGGACTTCATATTGACTACGCCATATTTCATCAGGATCATGCTCGACCCATCCGGAATGTGGGAAGATTTGCGTAAATTCCCTTTGCGTAATATCAATAATCTGACCTGTTTGGTTAAATAGAACGGCCCGGGAACTGGTCGTTCCCTGGTCAAGAGCAATAATATATTTCACGTTAGTTCTTGCTTTTTATAGTAACAGAATAAATCAATATAGCTGCACACAAGGCAGAGAAAATCCAGAAGGCCACTCCAATCTTACCATTAAATATGGCCTGATAAAACAGTGTGCCATACATGCCACCAATTATAGGTCCAACAACCGGTATCCATGAATATGACCAGTCAGATGATCCCTTACCCTTAATGGGCAACAGGAAATGAGCAATACGAGGTCCAAGGTCCCTTGCAGGATTTATCGCAAAACCTGTGGTTCCTCCGAATGAGAATCCGATAGCGCTGATCAGTGCGCCAACAACAAGTGGGTTCAATCCATCGGCGAATTTATTAGCGCCAATAAATGAAAGGCCAAACAGAAGCAGGAATGTCCCGATCACTTCACTGGCCAGGTTGTTTGGGAAGGATCTGATAGCAGGGATGGTGGAAAAAACACCAAGTTTCGCTGAAGTATCTTCCGTTTTCTCCCAATGAGGATGATAATGGATCCAAACAAGGGCACCCCCGGTAAATGCACCAGCCATTTGGGCCAATATATATCCCGGTACTTTTACCCACTCAAATTCTCCGACCATAGCGAAACCAAGTGTAACGGCAGGATTAATATGGGCACCACTGATATTTCCAACTGCAAAAATGGCAAAAGCAACTCCCAGACCCCAGGCCAGGGGTATATTTATATATCCACCCTTTTCACCGCCTGATTTTTTCAGACTTAGATTGGCTACCACTCCCCCGCCAAAAAGGATCAGAATCATTGTCCCAATAAATTCTCCCAGATATACAATCATAAGTTTATATGATTATTTTTTTGAATATTTCAATACTTGTAAGTCAATCTTAAAGGCTGGTTATGCAATCTGATCATAAATGTAAATAACCAAAATCAAAATTGTACGTAATTTCTCCGAATTATTTTCGATAAAGAAATTTTTTTAATATACTATCACATAATATTTATTAAAATGGATAATATGAAAATCTACTTTGCCGGTTCCATAAGGGGGGGCCGTGATTATGCAAGCTTATATCTTAAGATCATCAACGAATTGAGGCAATATGGGGAAGTGCTTACCGAACATGTAGGAGATGATGGACTGAGAAATTCAGGTGAAGAAGATAAGTCTGATAAGTTTATACATGACAGGGATATGGATTGGATTTTTGAATCTGATGTAATTATCGCTGAAGTAACCAGCCCGAGCCTGGGTGTTGGATATGAAATAGCAATGGCCATTCAATTAAAAAAACGTGTTTTTTGTTTTTTTAATAATAACAGCGGGAAAAGACTTTCAGCAATGATAAGTGGATCAGATAATGTCCAGGTTTATGAATACAGTACTTTTGAGGATATTCAAAAATCCTTATCAGAAATTTTTATTTAATATAATAGCTATAGTTTAAGATTCCCCTGTTCAAAGATAAAATATTCCCAGGCCGCCTAAACGTTATTCGGAAGAGTATATGGTGCCCGGTAAGTTTTATTTAAATAACTATCAGCTTCTCTATCATCAATGAACATTTCAGCATGTGGATTAAATTTCAGTGACCTTTTCAATCTGCATGCAATATTTCCAAGATGACATAAGGAAGATGATAAATGCCCCTCCAGTATATCTGCATTCAGATCCTGCCATCTTCTGGACCTTACACAGTCTATGAAATTTTTAAAATGATTTAGAACGGCATCTTTTGTTTCTGGATCTTCAGAGGTAAACACAGGACCCTCTTCCTCTTTATATGACGAAAATCCACTTTCCCTGAGTTGGATGTCACTATAATAAGCCTTACATTTTCCTTCCTCTTCACTGGTGAAACTCATCCATCCTTTTGACCCAAAGATTAAATTCCCGATTCTCAGACCTGCTTCTGCATTGGTACCCAAACCTCTAACCTCAAAATGAAGGATAGAACCATCTTCATATTCAAATTCCAGGATTTGAATATTGGGAGTTTCCTGATCTGAATCCCATACGAAAAAATTGCCGAGTCCCTTTATCCTAACCGGATGGGTATATTTACCTAAAGCCCAGCGTCCAATATCGGTCTGATGGATCCCCTGGTTTCCCAGGTCGCTATTCCCAGTATCCCAGAACCAATGCCACTTATAATGGAACCTGTTCAGGTTAAATGGCCGGTATGGAGCGGGGCCAAGAAAAGCATCCCAATTTACACTCTCTGGAATTTCGCTATTCTTTACATGTCCTATGCTGCCACGAGGTTTTAAACAGAGCCCTTTTGTCATATAAATTTCGCCAAGGCCTCCCTCCCCAAGGAAATCCATAGCCTGAAGTGTAGCAACGCTGCTTCTCGATTGAGTGCCTGTTTGAACTACCCGGCCGTACTTCCTAGCAGCCTCAACCATCTTTCTCCCTTCTAAAATTGTATGAGAAACTGGTTTTTCGACATATACATCTTTACCTGCCTGACATGCCCATATCGTCTGCAGCGCATGCCAATGATTTGGAGTGGCAATAGATACAGCGTCAATCCCATCATCAGATAAAACATCCTGAAAATCATTTACCGTCCTCGGCTTATAACCAGTTAATTCCTCAACTTCACTTACAGCTTCGGGAAAGAGTCGCTGATCTATATCACATAAAGCAGCTATTCGCACATTAGGTATCTTGGCCAGAGCCCGATAATGGTCTTTACCCCTACTACGAATTCCAATCACGGCAATATTTATTTTGTCATTCGAATCAAACCGTTTTGAAGAATTCGCGATTACCGATGGGCTCACTGCTACACCTGCCGATGCTGCAGATGTCTTTTTCAGGAATGTTCTCCTGTTTATATGTTCCATAATAATTTAATGGTAATTAGTTGAATACCCTTTTATAGTTTTCCACGAGGTATCCGGAAAATGGCTTCACTCTTGATTCCAATGATTGCATATCCGCTTTAGAAAGGTCTTTGAGGTTCTGTAATACCTTTATATTATCTTCCAGCCTTTGTGGAGTATCACAACCGCTGCATAATGAAGAAATTGGCAAAGCATACACATATTGGTGAAGTTCAGCATAAGATACTGGGGCGTTTTTGACCACATTGGGGATATCCTCGGTCGCTATATCCCTGGGTGTCGTATCAATTCGCTTACCCATCATACTTCCCCCTGCCATGGTTTTCATGGCAATTACACCATATTTCCGGTCCAGCAATGCTGGTAAGGCACCATATTGAAATGACTCAAAGTTTGGATCGCATACATTTAATGGCATTTGACAAGTATCCATTTCCAAGCCGCGCTTTTCCAGCAGATCCAGAAAGTGCATTATTGTTGAAGGGTTCTGATGAGACGTAAACCCTATATATCTGGCTTTCCCTTTTTCCTTAGCTTCCAGGAATGCATCAATTACCCCATTACTGAAGCGTTCATCTACATCTTCGCTGGTTGTAACCGTATGTATCTGCCAGAGATCCACATAATCAGTTTTCAGAGCAGACAATGACAGATCGAGATCCTTACGCGCATCATCTGCGGTTTTTGAATAACTTTTTGTCATTACAAAAACATGGTCACGATATTTGGGGATCAGGAACTTACCATATAACTCTTCTGAATAGCCCTGGTGATATACCCGGGCATTATCAAAGAAGCGAACACCCATCTCAATAGCCTGGTCGATCATCTTTTCAGCCATATTTTCATCTTCAGCCAGCCCCAGATGATATCCCCCCATACAAAATGAAGTTGTTTTTTCACCGTTCCTAATAATCTGCCTTTGAGGCAAGACGGTGCCTAGTTTATCAGAGGTAGTGCATGATGTTGCCCAATTCGAGAAAATACCATAGGCTGTAAGTGCAGTTGTTTTTTTTAAAAATTCACGTCGTGTTCCCATTTTTTATAAAAGTAATGTTTCAGATCCAAAAGAGGTATTACATAAATTTAAGAAAAATTGTATATAAACAAGGCACAGATCATATAAATAGAATAGAAGGAGTGGAATTTTCTTAAGCTGGAGACTATTGAATTAAATAGGACACAAGCAGGAGAATACATTCAAAGCCCCGGGATCAAGAGGTATCACTTATAAACATAATATGCAATATTCTCACCTGGAAAAGTTCAGTTTCGAACATCCTTTTACAATTCTGAACATGGAATTTCGACCAAGGTGCAGCCTA
>CAYMFU010000187.1:0-22790 GCA_964389805.1 uncultured Roseivirgaceae bacterium
ATCAGATATTTATCTCGTCTATACTGAAAATTATTGGAATAATGATTTTCAAAGCAAGAACAGGGCTTTGGTATTTAAGTTCATTTATTGGTTAAATATCTAATATTTCGTAATTTCCCTTTTGTATTTTTTTAAGGACGGAATGTGCTTGAAAATTTTCTGTACTATTCAATTTTATAATCTGAAACCAAAATTTATACGCGTTTTCTTTCTACAATATATCAAATGAACTTCAAACCATTGAATACTAAATGAATAACATATGAAATTCTCTGAAACAAGACGAAACTCGATTAAAAAAATAATGGCAGGTAGTGCTATACTTAGCTTACCTTCTCTTTTGTCAAACAGGTTGGAAGCAGCCAATTCAGCTATGGGAAAGGAACTAAGTGAAAAAATCAATCATTCTGCATGCAAATGGTGTTATAATGATATTCCCCTCGAAGTACTATGCGAAAAGGGCAAGGCATTCGGATTACAATCCATTGATCTGGTAGGCCCTAAGGAATGGCCAATTGTCCAGGAATATGGTCTCACATGTGCCATGGGTAACGGAGCAGGTATGGGTATTGCCAGGGGGTGGAATAATCCTGTTTTTCATGAAAAGTTAATACAAGACTTTATGAACCTGATTCCAGTAGCTGCAAAATACAATATACCTAGTATTATTGTTCTTTCTGGCAACAGGGATGGCATGGATGATGAAACCGGATTAAAAAATTGTGCAGAAGGCCTGAAAAAGATCATGTCGGAAGCAGAAAAATATAAGGTAAACATCGTTATGGAACTTCTGAACAGTAAGATCGATCATAAAGATTATATGTGCGATCATACGGTTTGGGGTGTAGAATTATGTAATATGATTGGATCTGAGAAATTCAAGCTTCTCTACGATATATACCATATGCAGATTATGGAAGGTGATGTGATAAGAACGATCAGGGAGAATCATCAGTATATTGCTCATTACCATACCGGAGGTGTACCCGGACGCCATGAAATAGACGATACACAGGAACTTTATTACCCGGCCATAATGAAAGCGATCTCTGAAACCGGTTTTACAGGATATGTGGCTCAGGAGTTTGTACCGACCTGGGATGATAAACTTGCAGCATTAGAGGATGCTTTAAAGATATGTACTGTTTAAAAATGTCCTGAAGGATCTTACTGGATATGATCAGTATAGCCTTCAGAATACATAAGAAGCCTTTCGGTTAACCTGCCTCCCTCAACTTCAGGCCTGTTTTTGTTTTCCAGGTGAAGGAATAGGTAGTAGCCATCCAATTCCGGGAAAACATCATCTCTGGGATCATTGTAATTCTGAAACCTGGGATCACCATTTTTCATCCGGAATACTTCGAGTACATAATAAGAAACCGTAAATCCACTGTTGGTATCGGTATATGAAATGGAATCCAATCCTATGTAGCTGCCCGGGAATACGTTAAAAGATTCACCGGAATTATCTGAAACACGGACCGTATCAGGTGTAAATATATATTGCAACTTCAGATCGCGGGATTCGTTTTCGCTTATAACATTACCGGTTGAAGGATCCACAATTATATCCGTCTTACTCCACACTTTGAATTGATTTAAATATAAGGATTCAACAGTGGGAGTAAAGGAGGGTTCTTCTTCACCACATGAAAATATGGAGAATGCAATCAAGGCAATCCAGAGTCTTCTCATCTTAATTCTTTCATTATTTGCATTCTGGGTTCTTTTATGTAACGCAAAATAGTATATAAAATGTTTATGATTCTAGTCTTTTTGTTAAATTTCTAATAAATTAAATATAAATTCCTGAGTACAATGAGAATTCGTTTCTACCATTCAATATTTTTATTCCTTTGCATTTTCTTAAACACTCAGGCCCCGGCTCAGGTATACGATTTAGATTCCCTTTATAAGAATTCCCCCTCCTTTAAGGCCAATATCGACAATATAAAGGATACCTTCGACCTCTTCAATAATGATGAAATCATGCATGTGCGGATCATTTCAGACTTCCGGAACCTGATTAAAAGGAAATACCAGGATGAATATCAGCCAGCTGTCCTCGAAACCACCTTATTTGATACAATCACAGTAAAAAGAGATCTGAAAGTAAAGGCAAGAGGGAATTATCGAAGGAAGACTTGTTCTTTCCCCCCAATAAAGTTAAATTTTCCTAAAAAGCAGGCAATTTTTAGTCAGATCCAGGAATTCGATAAGATCAAACTGGTTGGGAATTGCAGGGCCGGGGCATTGTATGATCAATACCTGATTCAGGAATACTATGTCTATAAGATGTATAATCTATTATCACCTTTCAGCTTTAGGGTTCGTCTGTTGCGTGTAGAATATATAGATACTTCAGGCAAGAAGAAACCCAGGGATAACTATGCGTTTATAATCGAACCTACGGATCAAATGGCCAAAAGATTAAATGCTAAGGAATTTGATAGGAAAGGGATTTCTAATCATAGCGTTGATCGAAATATCTCAACCATCATGGGTTTGTTCCAGTTAATGGTGGGCAACACTGATTGGAGCATACCCGGGATGCATAATATAAAACTTTTAAGGGTGGCGGATGCGAAATATCCTATGCCAATTGCCGTTCCCTATGATTTTGACTATTGTGGGATTATTGATGCCCAATATGCTACACCACTTGAAATCTTACCCATTGAAGAGGTAACGGATAGGTTTTATATGGGAACCTGCAGAGAAATGCAGGAATATGAGGAAGCATTCGAGCTATTTCGTGAAAAACGGTCCCAGTTTGAAGCATTGTTCGCTGATTCTCCATATCTTGTTAAAGGGGGTAAAAATAAACCTCTTAACTACATTGATGGATTTTATCGGATTATTGATGGCAAGGCAAGTGTTAATTCGGTTATTCTTAGAAATTGTAAGTAAAAAATACTTTATCCGTATCTGACCTTCTCAATTTGCATTTCCTAACTTCCTCAATATATTGATACAATTCACCATCCCCCTTGAATTGTGATAGGTAGTCTTCCATGGATGGGCTTTGTTCGCTTTTTGGCTTTTAGGATTGGTATCCAGGCTGCCATTATACCAGCCACCATATTCATGATCGATCTGATAGGTCTTCAGGAAATCCCACTGTTTTAAAAAATAACTGTAGTAATCCATTTCATCTTCAGGATATAAGGAGTGAAGTAATAACATACTGTTAAAAGCCTCTATCTCGCCCCACCAGGCTTTTTTATCATCTATAATCACCATGCTATCCGGTATCATATATTTCCCTTTATCGAAAATACCACCATTTTGTTCGTCCCATCCTTTCAAGAGGGTATGGTCGGTCAATTGTTTGATTACCTTAATGGTCCTGTCATCATGGTTCCCTAAGGCTTCGGCTGCTTCAAATAATAAATAGGAGGTTTCAATATCATGTCCAAAGGTCACATGGCTGCTAAACCATAGTTCTTCACCAGCTATTTCATCCAGTGTATTCCCGGTTACTGGTGTCCAATCTGCTGTAAAATAAAGAAGAAGATATCCCGGATCGGTTACCATTATATCCCTCACAACATGGAACATCTCCTCCAGTCTTTCCTTAACCAGTTCGTCAGGCCATACATGGTATAAGCTTGTGAGTGCTTCAAGGATATGGATTGAACTGTTGTAGTCTTTCAATCCAATTACCACACGGTCATTTAATTCAGTTTGATAATTATCTGATCCCAGGACTGGTGAACCATCGCGAAGCAGAAATTCAAAATATCCTCCATTTACAGGATCATGTGCATTCTCTTCTATCCAGTTAAATGATTTTTTAGCCCATTCCAGAGCTGCAGTTTCCTTTGAGACACTGTAATATTCAGCCAGTCCGTAAATTGCAAATGCCTGTCCATAAATTCTTTTCTCATGAATGTTTTCTTCAAGAGGAATCCCGTTTTGATCAACGGCAAGATAATATCCCCCTTCTTCTTCATCCCACATCTTACTTGTTAGAAATTTAAAACCATGCCCTGCGTAATCCAGGAATTCCCTTTTATCAGGATAGTTCTTATACAGCATGGAAAGTGTCCATATATGTCTGGCCTGGTAAACCAGGTATTTGTCCTGGTTGGGAAGTTGTTCCCAGTTATAGGAATAATTTGTCAGGTACCCACCATGCTCCAAATCGATAATCCTTGGGTACCACAAATCTATGATGTCCTTGTAAAGACTCTTCTCAAGGGTATCGGCCATAGAAAGGTAAGGAGATACTGTATCCTTTTCTTTAACTTCTGTACATGAAAATACTAGTGAAAAAATTGTATAAAGAATAAAAATCTGAAAAATGCTTCTCATGGCGGAATGAATTTAAAATTTAAAAGCAAGTTATAATTTTCTATTGAAATAAAGTAAATAATCAGGATTATGATCTAATTAAAGATTTCATATTTCAAAACGGATATTGACCAGGTTTGAAGAGAGAGATCATGTGAATAAAAATCCTGGTTATCTTCAAGGGAGTAACAAAAGATTGATATTCAATAAGACAGTTTCTGAAATATTTATAAATTTGAAAGATCCAATAGATCCCTGGCAGGAAGCAGAAAGATTTTTTGATTCTTGATTCATAAGACTGATCACCTGGAATTCAGGCAAGACATACAAAAATGATTAATAATTTAAGTTTCATATAAATACTTTTTAAACATATATAAAACTATGGGAACAAAGAAAAGTTATTCAAGACGAAAGTTTGTGAAAGGACTGGCTCAGGGGGGATTAATGGCAGGAGCTGCACCATTTATTGTAACTCGTAAACCATATAAGGAATCCGTGATCCTGGAGCCTGCAACTATTATTAAAGAAAGTAAAAAAGTATCTTCTAATGACAAGATCCGACTTGGAGTTATTGGAACCGGGATTATTGGTTTCTTCAATATCAATTCAGCCTTGTCGGTGAGCGGTGTTGAGCTTGCAGCGGTTTGTGATCTATATGATGGCAGATTAACACACGCAAAGGAAGTTTTTGGGGATCAGATAAAGACCACCAGGGACTACAGGGAAATTCTGGCCATGGATGATATAGATGTTGTATTGGTGGCCACTCCAGATCACTGGCATGATATTATTTCAATCGATGCCATGAAGGCAGGTAAAGCCATTTACTGCGAGAAGCCTATGGTTCAGGAGGTGAAAGAAGGGCATGAGGTGATAAAAGCTGAAGCAAAATATAATGCAAAATTCCAGGTTGGTAGCCAGGGTGTGAGTTCAATCCAAATGCAAAAAGCAAAAGAACTTTATGAGGCTGGTGAAATTGGGGATTTGATTTTAGTGGAGGCGGCATATGATCGACATTCTTCATTAGGCGCATGGCAATATTCCATCCCACCGGATGCATCTCCTGAAACTGTCGATTTTGATACTTTCCTCGGAGATACAGCCAAAATGCCATACGATCCCATACCATTTTTCAGATGGAGAAACTACCAGCAATTTGGGACAGGTATTGCAGGAGATCTCTTTGTGCACTTATTCTCCTGGTTGCACTATATTATCAGTTCTGATGGTCCGAATACCATCTATGGATCAGGCGGGACCAGGTATTGGAAAGACGGTCGCGACGTTCCGGATATTCTAACCTGCGTGGTGGATTATCCTGAAGCCGCTACTCATAATGCATTTAACATGCAGATCAGGGTGAATTTCGTCGCTGGTGGAGGTGGTGAAGGATCCCTCAAACTTGTAGGTTCGGAAGGTACTATAAAATTTGCCGGGAATAGCATCTATTTAACCCGGACTCCTTTTCAGAATAAACCGGAATACGGTGGTTACGATTCTTTATTCACTTTCCCGAAAGCTGTACAGGAGGAATTTGTGAGACAATATAATCTGAAATACTATAATGTGCCGAAAATGATCAGTGAACCAGGAGAGGTGGTTTACAACCCACCTGAAGGATACGATGACAGAAACGACCACTGGGCAAACCTGATAGCCGCAGTTAGAGATAATAAACCAATTGTGGAAGATGCAACCTACGGACTAAAAGCAGCTGGACCTTCTCTGGCAGCTAATGAAAGTTATTTTAATAAGCGGATCGTTAAGTGGGATCCGGCTAAAATGGTTTACTCTTAACCTGACAATCATCTATAAAAAAAGGCTATTCGATCATCGAATAGCCTTTTTTACTTGTTTGTTTGAAATTTAGGAAGCTCTAATCTTCAATTACTAAATTGCCTTCAATTATTGAAGCTTTCTGGTATTCCAGCCGGTAATACTTAATATTGTCCACTTTCAGGAGCGGATCCGAAATACTCAGAAAGAATTTGACCATAACGTCATTACACCTGCCCTGAGTAATGATGCGGTCATTGTGGTCAAGTATGACAAAGATCCGGTTCGGATCAGCTTTTGTGCAAAATACATCCTCGATGTCTATTTGATCCAATAACTGGACTGTTGGATCTTCTACATTTTTGATTTCTTCCTGTGCGTAACTGTTTGCATTCGCATAGCCAATCCCTGTAAATATTATGACCAGGGATAAGATCAAGAGTCGGTTCAGTTTAATATTTTTCATGGCTATATAATATTTTAGGTTTATTTATCCTTTTACTCTAATTAGTGCGAAGTGTATGCCAGAAATTATAACATACAGAATATCAGGGCATTGCAAAATTAATATTTTAAAAAGGTGTATCGAAATCGTACAGTTCGATAAAAAGTGTATCGGGTACGATCTCTATTTGAAGCTCACTGGAGAAAGGGTCTAACCAGGTTTTTAAAAGTGTCCGGTTTTGTAGATCCAGAATACCTTTAATGGAAACCTCAAAAATCATTATAATTCCTGCATCATATCCTTTAACGGTGGTTAAGGATTAATTTAAAAGATTGGCATGAAGTGAAAATGTTGTCGACATTATTTATCCGGTCTGTTTTGCCGGCCATCTAGAATATTTTATTCCTGGATTTATAACCCATACTTTCTCGGGACAATTTGCTTACTTATTATAAGAAATGAAAGGTAGAACTTTTTCTATAAGCATTAATTTAATACGAGCCTGAATTCCAAATCTCCAATAATCACCACCTGAGTATGGCGGTAGGTAATCGTAATGTTGTTTGTTGATAAAAATTCCATAGTAACAGCGTTTCATAGTTTTTTTCACATAACATGCCAAAAAAAATAAATACTTGATTATTAGACATTTATTGAAAAATGTATAAAATAAGTGGACCATTTGTATGTTCAATTGCGAACAAATACAAACTTTAGATGTACGAAACAGAATCGCGAATTAATTGCCAGATATCCAAAGGGCTTATCATGATTGAGCCAAACTGATATCATTTTGTTTCTAGAAATAAAGTGTCAATATTTAAAATCTCTCCATCTACACTATAGTGTGACATTATAAGGAGGGGGTCATTATCAATACGGGTAGTTTTAGCTGCGAGGAATCCACCAGTGACATTTAAATATTCATGTTCAGGCATGCGCATTTCATTACTCCAACCACCAGAATGATCGTTGCTTGCGGGCCCACAGGAATATTCCCTGATCCCTGTTTCATCATCCCGGGATACATACTGCCAGTGACGGTCTCCGCAGACAACATACATGTTTTCCTGGTTGGCAATGAAATCCCTTACTTCATTTCCCTCGTATGCAAAATCTTTATTGGAATGATTGTCATGCTTGGTCAACCTGTCGGGGCCAACAATAGGAGTAGGGCTCACCAGAATTTTGAAAGTGGCATTTGATTCTGCAACTGTTTTGTAAAGCCATGATTTCTGTTTTTTACCCCAGATCGTTTTATCCGGGCCATCCGGATCTGTATTCGGACTTCTATAATCCCGTCCTTCCATAATCCAGATCTGCAGGTCTTTTCCCCACCGGTACGTTCTATAGGTCTTTTCGCGCATCGGAACCTGTTCCAGAAAAATGACCTGTCCCTGCTTAAAAGTGAAATCACCCATAAATTTGGTTTCAAATCCGGGCCAGCAATCATCGAGCCAGGTATCATGATCGTCTTTTATAAAATAACTGCTTACGTTTTTATGAAAACGGAAATTTGTTGCAAGTGAGTATGTCCTGGACCAATGCCATCTGGCTAATGCTTCATTCTTGGCAAGATTGTCGTAATAAACAATATCTCCCGTATGCACAAAAAAATCAATCCCTAATTTCATCATAGCTGAATAAATTTTGAAACCGCCCTCTGGTGCATCTTGATCAACATATGCTTGCCCGGTAGAAACTGAAAATATTACATCTGAAATTTCATCTGAAGAGGGTGCCGTATTGAATTTTCCATCAATGGATTCTCCAATAGCTTCGCTTCCAGGATACCTTGAAACAATTCTAATCTGGTAGGATTGGTTTGATTTAAGACCTGTCAACTGGTATTGTGCAGTATAATCTCTTTCGGGATTGACTGGAACCCATTCTGTTTGCTCCCAATGGTCCGAGTCCTTTGGTTTATAATAAATCATGATATCACCTCTAATTCCTACTGTGGCTCCTTCAAGGATAGAATAATAATTATCTTTCGGGAAATTTATCACAGGAGTATATACATGCCTGTTCCTGGATAATTCTTCAACGATTTTTCCAGAATCAGGCTCCATATACACTATTTCAGGCAGAGGATTTCCAAATCCTGCGGGCAGGGAATCATTGGTCAGGCGGACCCAGACAATAGCACTATTGTCAGTGACTTCGCCGATTTTAATACCTGTAGCGAAATAGGGGCCATTGGTCTTTTTCTTGCATCCATAAAGAGCAAGGATTACACAAGAGGAAATCAGGCAAAATCGAAGCATTGTATTCATGGAGGATTATCTTTTTGCATTTTCTATCATCTCCTTGAATACTTTATCCTGTTCAATTATCGCAGCTACTTTATCATCCGGGTTGGTCCTGCATTCCAATAAGATCCAGCCTTCATAATCCATATCAACTAATAACTTTACTAATTCCTGATAGGGATAAGGTCCAATATTTAACTCCCTGACGTGAACGGTCGATCCAAACCGGTCTTTTACAAGATTGAAATTATAATTTAAACCTTCACCATACAGATCGACATCATTGCAGTTCCAGCATACGCCAACATTTGGATGGTCGGCTACATCCATGATCTTTTTAATATTCGGCAACTCAGAAGTACCAGTACCATGCACCTCAAGGCGGATCTCTTGTCCATAATCAGAGCCGAATTTCCCCAATTCCCTAAGTGATTCGCCGATTTGTTCAAGGGTCTTTTCCTTTGGTATACCTTCATGAAACTGATTGGGCTTCACTTTGATCCCGCTTGCACCTATATCTTGGCATAGTATGATATATTTCTTCGTATCCTCAATCGACTTCCTGAGAACTTCAGGATCTGGATTATCGTAAGCATAATTTGAACCATATCCAACAACTTCAACGGGACTATCGTCAAACCTTTGTTTGACCTCCAGGCGCTGACTTGAACTCAAGCTGATCTCAACGCCATGTGCATGCTCTGTTCGCAGTTCAACACCCGATAAGTTTGATTTCTCACAATTAGCGATAAGTGTGGGTAGATCCCAGTCCTTGCCCCATAGATAGGTAACAAGTCCCAATTTCATTTTAGTGCCCGATGTAAATAGAAGATTACCACAACTGAAGGAATTGAGAGCTATTGCTGATGTAAGCAGGCTGGATTTGGTCAGAAAATTTCTTCTGGAAGTATACATGATTAAAAATATTGGTCCTTTGCAATCTACAAAAAATTGTTAAAAGACTTTAATTGGGGAAAAGGCTTTTATCAATACCTGGAATAATATTTATTGCATTTTTGTAATACAACTTTTTAAGTACCTCATCGGGAAGATTCAGACCATACATCTTCCAGAAAGCATGTCTTTTCCGGTAATAGTCAAAATATTCATCTGCGGTTTCCAGTACCCTGAAATAAACGGGATATTCATCCGGGGCCCATGAATCTTTGCCAAACATTATCCTGTCCTGGTATTTTATAAGAAAGGCACTGGCATTTCGAGGTTGACGTCCCAGTTCGGCCAGGACCGCACCAATTTCGGAGTACATATTTGGCATGGCGTCCATCAGTTCACTTAATTTAGACAGATCGTTCCCATACCATCCGAGGTGGGCGTTTATAAAATTTGTGCCCGGATGCTTTTTAAACACATTATGCTGTTCCCGTATGATCTGTTCCCATGGAGCCGGATTTGTATCAGATCGCTTCCTGCGGGGCCTTTGTTTCAGCTCAAGCCATCTTTCATTGTACTCATCATATGGTGACCAGAATGGTTCAGGATCAGCAGAGTGGATTAGTACGGGTATACCCAAATCCCCACATTTAGCCCAGATGGCATCGATTCTAGGATCATCTATGGCTACCCTGTTTCCTTTGGTATCATTAATGCTAAATCCCAAACTTTTATAGATCTTCAATCCTCTCGCTCCATTCTTCACATCAGCTTCAAGCTGTTGTACGGCTTTCTCTGTCCAACCCTCTTCTCCAATTCCCTTAAAGTCGACGTTGGCAAAAACGATAAACCTGTTTGGGTAATTCTGATTTACATTATCCATCATTTCCTTTAATCGGTCCCCATTGCCCCCACTGAGGTTGACCATAACCGCCATATTCATCTTATCCATTTCAGTGATTAACTCCCCTAGATCCATAGTGCCCATTCTCCAGTGATGGCTATGTACATCAATGAAGGGAAACTTCGATTCAGTTAGTATATGTTCCGGGACGACCAGGGTGGAAACCGGATCATATTTTTCAAAATCCATATATTCCTCCTGTGCAAAAACAGAAGATGCAATTAGAAAGAGGCACTGAAATAGAATTATGTTTTTTCTCATAATTGATTATGGATAAGCTTCAAATATATACAATGCCAGTGATCCCTGGAAGAAAGCCCTGAATTACTTTGACGCAAAAAAGATCGTATTGTTTCCAGATAATAACTTCCCGGTGTACAATTCTCCAATTCGATTATTAATTTTATAATCTAAAAATCAATATTTTCGCTATTGATCCTGATCCTGTAAAAGTCTTAGAATTTAAAGAGCTAAATCTTTTCATATTAATATTATCAGAAACATGAGATTCAATTCAAAAATCAAGGAATTAAGTATTTTCATTTTTATTGTTCTTAATGCATGTACCGCCCCCAAGCAAGAAAGCACCACAAATAAGATCATAGGTCCAATTGATAAGGAAGCCACCATGCAAACCAGGTCATTGTTTAGTAATTTAAAAAACATCGGTTATGATGGTATTTTATTCGGACATCAGGATGACCTCGCTTATGGAGTACACTGGAAAGATGAAAGCGGCCGATCAGACGTACAGGATGCCAGCGGCTCATACCCCGCCCTTTTCGGATGGGATGTTAGTAAACTCGGACAACGATCTTTCAATATTGATTCCGTTGATTTTGAGAAAATGAAAGGATGGATTAAACAGGCTTACCAATGGGGAGGAATTAATACCATCAGCTGGCATATGGACAATCCGGTTACCAACGGAGATTCATGGGACAATACGCCTGCTGTTTATTCCATCTTACCAGGTGGAGATATGCATGAATGGTATAAGGAAAAGCTTGACTTTTTTGTTGATTTCTTAAATGACCTTAATGTGGATGGTACTCAAATCCCAATAATTTTCAGACCTTTTCATGAACATACAGGAAACTGGTTCTGGTGGGGAAGGGGTAATTGTACGAGTGAGGAATTTACCGCCTTGTGGCAATTTACTGTGAATTATCTTAAGGAAAGAAAGGATGTTCATCATCTGTTATATGCTTATTCCACAGACCGTTTCAAATCCTCAACAGACTACCTTGACTTTTACCCTGGGGATGAGTATGTTGATATTCTTGCCTATGATGACTATCATTCTATAAAAACCCTGGAAGAAAAACCAGAATTGATCAGGCAACTGACAACTATTGTTAAACTGGCGGAAGACCGGGGTAAAATAGCTGCCTTATCGGAATCCGGCTATGAAACAATACCTGTGGAGAACTGGTGGACATCCGTCCTCCTGGAAGGATTGACATCGGATACAACCGCTCGTAAGATTGCTTATTGTATGATATGGAGAAATGCGTGGCCAGATCATCATTATGCTCCTTTCAAAGGGCATCCTAGTGCTGATGATTTCAGGAAATTTAAGCAGGATCCATATATTTTATTTATGGATGAGGTCCCGATAAATATGTATAAGTAGAATAATAACAGATGGATTCAAAATTGAAAGAGTTCCTCGGGGAATTGGATTCAGAGCTTACCTGTGCAATCCTTCCGTATTGGATGACCAGGATGATTGACCATGAAAATGGCGGTTTTTATGGTCAAATAGATGGGAAGGGCCAGCTTCAGCTTGCTTCTCCTAAAGGAAGCGTATTGAATGCAAGAATTCTATGGACTTTTTCGGCTGCCTACAACTATTATCATAAGGAGGAGTACCTGGAGGTAGCACAACGTGCCTATAATTATTGTATTGGTTATTTTATTAATAAGAGGAACCAGGGTGTTTTCTGGTCTATTGATTATAAAGGAAATCCCTTGGAAAGAAAAAACCAGATTTATGCCCTTAGTTTTATGATATATGGCCTGAGTGAATATTATTTAGCCACCCACAATGAGCAGGCCCTGGCCCATGCTAAAATGCTGTTTGGTTCAATTGAAAAATATAGCTTCGACCCTGGCCTGAATGGTTACTTTGAGGCTTTTGACGAGGATTGGCTGATTCTGGAGGATCTCAGGCTGAGTGAAAAAGATGCCAATGAGAAGAAAACCATGAATACTCATTTGCATATACTTGAAGCCTATACTAATCTGTACCGGATCTGGAAAAATGAAAAACTAAAATTACAATTAAAGAACCTGATCGAGGTATTTATTAACAAAATCATAGATCATGATACTATGCATTTTCAATTGTTTTTTGATAGCGATTGGAAACCAAAGGATAAAGAGATTTCCTTCGGTCATGATATAGAAGGAAGTTGGCTTCTTCAGGAAGCTGCTGAGGTTCTGGAAGAAGAAGATCTTATAACTGAAACACGGCAGATTGCCCTTAAGATGGTTGAAGTTGTCTGCTCACAAGGTTTCGATCAGGATGGGGGGCTCTATTATGAGTTATTAACTGATGGATCATTGGATACAGATAAACATTGGTGGCCACAAGCTGAAGCCATGGTCGGACTTGTAAATGCCTACCAGGTTGGCAAGGATCCGGAATACCTAAAACAGGCGATACAGACATGGCAATTTGTAAAGGATAAGATAATAGATGAAATATATGACGAATGGTATTTCAAGGTGGATAAGAATGGCGATCCTTATATGGAAGAGGACAAAGCAGGAATCTGGAAATGTCCCTATCATAATAGTCGTGCTTGCCTGGAAATACTAAATCGATTAGGATAGTTGCATTCTATTTGACTTTAATTCGTACAAATTATTAATTTTATTCTAGTTAATATATATTCGCTATTGCTGGACAATCAAGAATGAGACGTTTACCCGCATTAATATTCTTTATTTCTATTCTAATCTCTTGCGATTCGGTTAAGAACTATGATCCGCCAAGGGAATTTCAAAATATTGAAAAAGACCTTCAGACCAAATTTATACTTGCTGAAAACAACTCAGTAATTGAATTGGAAGCCGGGAATTATATTTTTGGTAAAAGCCTGATCCTTGAGGGGAAGGAAAATGTGACTATAAGAGGAAAAGGAACAAATAAGACAGTTTTATCATTTAAAAACCAGAAAGATGGGGCAGAAGGAATACGGATTGCCAATTGTAAGAATGTTACACTGGAGGATTTTAGCATAGAGGATGCTGCTGGTGATAACATCAAAGTAACAGATACGGATGGCATTACGCTTCGTAAGATAAAATCAGCCTGGACAGGTATTGTAAATGAGAAAAATGGAGCTTATGGATTGTACCCTGTACTTTGCAGGAATGTATTGGTGGAAGAATGCGAAGTACTTGGTGCCAGTGATGCGGGGATCTATGTAGGGCAGTCATATGACGTGATCATCAGGAAGAACTTAGTTTACTGGAATGTCGCAGGTATTGAAAGTGAAAATTCCGTCAATGTAAAGATCTATGGAAACAGGGCTTATGAAAATACAGGAGGTATCCTTGTATTTGACCTTCCTGGTTTAACAATGACTGGTGAAAATATTGAAGTCTATTCAAACGAAGTTTACAAAAATAATTTAAGAAATTTTGCTCCCCCGGGGAATATTGTTGGGATAGTACCCCCTGGAACTGGCATGCTCATCCTTGCTACCCGTAAAGTAGACGTCCATGAAAACCAGATCACGGATAATAAAACCATAGGAATTGGAATTATAAGCTATGAGCTTGTCGATATTATTTCAGAAAAACCTGATGAGGCATCCTCTGAAAGCAGCCGTGGATCAGGACAAAGGATTAACCGGAAATATGAACAGGATCTTAAGTACGATCCCTACCCTGGGGATATACACATCCATGATAATCACTTTTCAAGCCGGTATTTAATCCCTGACTTAAGAAATCCTTTTGGAAAGATCTTTCTATGGAAGTTTGGATTAAAACCACCCCATATTGCATGGGATGGTATTAAACCAAAGGGCTATATTTTATCGGATGGGCGTATGAATCCGGCATATCGAATCTGCGTAAACGAAGGGGATGATGTGAAACGTGTAATTCTTGATGTGGCGAATGATTTCAAAGGCCTGACTACTAATCCTGAAGCTTTATCCTGTGATTAGATTTTCTCAAAATCTTGTTAGAATATTTCTTTTTGTGGGAGTACTAACATCATGTTCTTCCCCGGGTAAGGAGGATAAACCCCCACAGTTAGATATAGAAAACAGTATGTCTGGCATGAGTGAAAATGCGGCATACAGTAAAGTAGGAAAATTACGATTATCGGACTATGGCTTATTCCTCCAGCCGTTAAAGGAACTAAAGCCTGCCCAAAAAATGATGCTTTATGATCTTAATACACCATTGTTTACGGATTATGCAAACAAGAAAAGATATATTTTTATTCCTGACGGCAAATCCTCACTTTATAAAGTAAACGATCCAATTGAATTTCCGGAGGGTACAATTTTGGTTAAAAATTTCTTTTATTCAGGACAACAGTTGGAGATGGAGAGCATGAAGATCATCGAGACCCGTCTATTGATTAAAGGAAAGGACAAATGGATAGCTTTACCATATATTTGGAATGATGAACAAACCGAGGCCTTCCTGGAAATTACTGGCGGCACAGTACCCGTTCAACTTTCCGGGATGGCCCATCCCTTTGAATATCGGGTGCCAACTATGTTGCAATGTAAAAGTTGCCATGAATTAAGCGCAGAAATTGTTCCCATAGGGCCAACCGTTAGACAATTGAACAGAAACAATAATTACGAGGAGGGTACCCGGAATCAATTGAGAAAAATGATCGATCTTGGTTGGTTAACGGATTATGAGGATCAGAATAAGTGGCCGAAAGCAGCGAAATGGGATGATCCCAAGACTTTCGATCTTGAAGACAGGTCCAGAATTTATCTGGATATCAATTGTGGACACTGTCACCGGCCTGGTGGGCCTGGGAAGAACTCAGGACTTGATCTAACGGTTTTTGCGCCTAACGAACATAGTTTGGGAATCATGAAAGCTCCGGTAGCTGCAGGAGCTGGTTCCGGAGGATTGCAATACGATATCGTTCCTGGAAAACCTGACAGATCTATATTGGTTTTTCGAATGATGTCTGGTGATCCAGGCATTATGATGCCCGAACTTGGAAGAAGCCTTGTTCATGGAGAAGGAATAGATTTAGTGGAAGAGTGGATAAAATCGCTGGATTAATCCATTAAAAAATCCTTAGATACGATCGGATTAAACAATAATTTATGGGACTGGTTAATAAAATAAATATTTGAAATTGGCGGGACCAGAAAAGGTTATAATTATAGGATCAGGCATTGCCGGAATATCCACCTCCATAAGACTGGCCGTATTGGGATTGGATGTTACGGTTTCTGAAACAAATGACTATCCGGGAGGTAAACTGACATCGTTCAGTGAAAGTGGATTCCGGTTTGACGCCGGACCTTCATTGTTTACCATGCCTTTACTTGTCGATGAACTTTTTGAGATATCAGAATTAAATCCGAGAAACTACTTCAGATATAAAGAAGTCGGTACCACCTGCCATTATTTTTATAATGATGGAACTGTTATAAAGGCATATGCTGATAAAGAAAAACTCAGGGAAGAGATCAACGAAAAACTGGATGGATATGGAGATGAAGTAATAAAATATCTTTCGGATAGTGCCAAAATGTATGATCTGACTTCAGGAATATTCATGGAAAAAAGTTTACATAGATTGGGAAGCTATCTGTCTAGAGACACGTTGAAGGCACTGGCCGGTCTTAATTTTTTAAACCTGAAAACTTCAATGAATAAAGTGAATGAAAAAAAACTAGGCCATGAAAAATTGATCCAGCTTTTTAACCGCTATGCAACCTATAATGGATCGAGTCCTTATCTGGCTCCAGGTGTTCTTACATTGATACCCCATCTTGAATTTAATCTTGGTACATTTTTTCCTGATGATGGAATGCATTCAATTACCAGTAATCTTGTAAAACTGGCTGAATCCAGGGGCGTTAAGTTCAGGTACAATTCAAAAGTGGATAAAATCTATACCTCCCGGAAACATGTTGAAGGGGTTCAGGTCAATGGTGAGCTAATGGAGGCTGATATTATTGTAAGCAATATGGATATTGTGCCGACTTATGAATACCTGTTGCCGGATTTAAAACAACCCAGGCAGGTATTGGAGCAGGAAAGGTCAAGTTCTGCCATTATATTTTATTGGGGAATAGATAACCTGTTCCCGGAACTTGATTTACATAATATCTTCTTCAGCCAGGATTATAAACAAGAGTTTAAATTTATTTTTGAAGAACATGATTTGTTTGAAGATCCTACGGTTTATGTGCATATTAGCTCAAAATATTGTGAAAATGATGCACCGCTGGGGAAGGAGAATTGGTTCGTAATGATCAATGTGCCCCCCAATAATGGTCAGGATTGGGATATGTTAATAGAAATATCCCGGAACCGGATAATTAGGAAATTATCAGATATATTAAACTGTGATTTGAAAAAACTAATCGTAAGCGAGGCTGTTCAGGACCCCAGAACTATCGAGTCTAAAACATCATCTTACAGGGGTTCATTATATGGTGCCAGTTCCAACCATTGGTTATCAGCATTTATCCGGCATCCCAATTTTCACAAAAAAATAAAAGGCCTTTACTTTTGTGGTGGGAGTGTACATCCAGGGGGTGGTATTCCCTTGTCTATATTGTCAGGAAAAATTGTCTCAGAATTGATTCGGAATGATTATAGAATATAATAGGAAGTTATATATAGGTTCCCTGGTATTTCTGATCGTAATCTTTCTGGTTGGTTTGATCGGATTGAATACCAAATGGAGTAGTGAGATTGCTGCGCTTACGCCTTATACCTTAGGCTTATCAACAATCGTCCTACTGCTTAATCATAGAGAATGGAACAGATATTTTGTCATTTTCTTTGCTTTTGCTTCCATTTCTGGATATCTGATTGAACTAATAGGGATTGAATCAAGGTTGATTTTTGGGAATTACAGTTATGGGGAAACATTGGGCTATAAATTGTATGGGGTCCCTATAGTAATGGGATTGAACTGGTTTCTAATGGTATATTCTTGTGGCATGGTTGCTAATTTATTCAGATTTGGAGTGTTTTTGAAATCTATTGTTGGTGCCTTTCTTATGGTTATCCTGGATGTTTCCCTTGAACCAGTGGCTGTTAAACTCGATTTCTGGACATGGGAAAACGGAATTATCCCAATCCAAAACTATATAGCCTGGTTTCTTGTTGCCTTTGTATTGCTTATTTATTTTCATAAACTTGAATTAAAAAAAATGAATAGAATTGCTGTTGGTTTATTTATAATTCAATACATTTTCTTCTTCATTTTATCTTATACACTATAATTATCGTCTTGGGAACGAAGTTTTTATACCTCTATTTAAACCTTATAACAGTAGCTCTACCATTTCTGCTTAGCTTCGACAAGAAAGTTGGTTTCTATAAAAGATGGCATTTTCTTTTTCCCTCGATGATAATGGTAGCCGGAATATTTATTATATGGGATATAATTTTCACTTCAGTTGGTATTTGGGGCTTTAATGAGCAATACTT
This sequence comes from uncultured Roseivirgaceae bacterium, assembly GCA_964389805.1. Lineage (GTDB taxonomy): Bacteria > Bacteroidota > Bacteroidia > Cytophagales > Cyclobacteriaceae > JAGTVG01. The sequence continues at coordinate 18,242 of CAYMFU010000187.1, forward strand.
AATGGGTGTTACGATTGTAAATCTTCCGATCGAGGAATGGTTATTTTTTATTACGATCCCCTATGCTTCCGTATTTATTTATGATTGTTTAAAATACTATTTTCCAAACTTGAAGATGTCTGATCCGGCAATTATTATTGCCGTATTTCTTGGATTAATATTAGTAATATTTGCTGTTTCGAACTTGGGAAAACACTATACCTATGTTACTTTTATTAGTTTGGCTTTTATTTTATTTATACTGGTAATCATTAAATCTGATTATCTCGGTAGATTTTTTTTAACTTACCTGATAGTACTAATTCCCTTTTTAATCGTAAATGGTATTCTGACGGGATCCTGGATATCTGAACCTGTGGTATGGTATAACGATAACTTTAACCTGGGTCTGAGAATTTTGACCATCCCTATTGAAGATGTCTTTTATGGCATGCTGTTAATTCTTGGGAATGTTGCTTTATATGAATATTTGCAAAAAAGATCCAAAGAGATAGCAGCTTCGATGAAATAATGGATCAATGCCTATTTCATTAATATTCACTTATACATTTATACCCGCAAATCAGAAATTATTTTAATCTATAGCTCACAAAAGCCAGCCGTTCACTGTCTGGTGACCATGATGGTACATTTATAGTACCCTGACCTCCAAACAGCTTTGCCATAACTTGTATTTCTTTAGTTTCAAGATTCATCAGGCGTAATATCACATTTTTATTAGGAGGATGGGAGTTGCTGGGTATATCCTTGTCGAAGGAAATAAAAGCAAGCCACTTACCATCTGGAGAAGGATGAGGAAACCAATCATTGAATTCGTCATTAGTAATTTGTTCCTGATCACTGCCGTCAACCTTCATTTTCCATATCTGCATGATGCCTGAACGCTCGGAATTGAAATAGATATATTTTCCATCCGGTGAATAATCAGGCCCGTCATCCAGACCTTCGGCATTCGTCAAACGGATCTCTTCACCACCTTCAAATGGGATAGTATATATGTCATAATTGCCATTTCTTTCTGCACAATATGCCAAAACTTTTCCATCAGGTGACCACCCGTGCCAGTAACTGGGGCTAAGTGGGGTAATCTTATTTGGTTCCCCTCCAGGAAATGGTAGTGAGTAGATCATGGAATGCCCTGTTTCAGTCTGGTCACTGATAACGAGCATATTGCCATCAGGGGAGATTCCATGATCGTTATTGATTTTGTTGGCAAATCCTGTTGAGATCAGCTCAGGTTCTCCACCCTCCAATGAAACTTTATACAATAATCCCCTGCTGTTGTAAATAAGAAATTTACCATCTGGTGTCCAGTTAGGAGCTTCTATATGACTTTTAGTATGAAAAACCACCCTTCTGTCAAATGATGATATGGGAATTGTCTCTAATGTACTTTCAACCTGCTTTAAGGAATCTGGTCTGGATTTTATCAGCTCTATTCTTACATTCGAAAATATTGCAGTTTCAATAGTATCATTATTGTGAGAGCATACACCCAATCCAATTAAGAAAGGTTCCTTCATTGATAACCTGAAAGTACCCCCCGAAGATTTCAGCTCCTCATTTTCGTATGCTATTGACATTGAATAGTAATCTCCTTCTTTTTCAATCCGTACTCTTTGGGGCGCACTAATATTTGATTGAACCTCATTGGTTATGCCCCCTTCAATTTCCCTGTATTGAATGGAAGTCAACCCGTCACCATGGATAGCGGCATCAACATAGACGGATCCTGTATCCAGATTTTGGCGTATGATCAGGCAGGCTTTTCGATGTGGATCAAGGCCTTTGCCCACCCATTTAATATCAGCGCTAATAGAAACATCTCCGGTCATTTCTTTCCAGACATAGTGAAGCTCATCATTATTGAACCACATGTTTGTGCCTCCTCCGGACACTCTGTATGTACTATCAGAAGGATTGAATTTTACAGAGCCGGGATGCTTGACGTTCCCTATATCGTTATTAGTCGAAAAAATACCTAGGTTAGTGGTACTATTGCATGAAATAAGTGTAACCAGTATTATGGAGATTATAATTTGATTGATTATTTTATTCATTGTTGTGTTTTTTGCAGGCGCAATGATGCGCATGGACCACGATTAATTTTTCTAATTTATACTTGCCCGGCTGATAGGATTTTTCCCTATAAAATAAACAACTATCAATATCGTACACTAATAGCGCCTAAATTACAATATTTAAAACGGGAAATCAGGCCATTGGGTATTTAAAAATCGGACTTCCAGCCATTCCCTTCTCCTTGATGTCTTCAACTTCCTTATCATTGAGAGGTTTGAAACCTGTAGATAATCCCAGGGCCATACTGAAAAGGTCCTCGTTTCCGGGAGGCAAGGCAGCAGTGACCGGATGAGATAGTGTAAACCTTAATCCCAACTTTGCTTCCTCGGGATCAGTTAATGGTTCATACCAGCATTTAGCCACCTTTTTTTCGGCATCTTTTGCCCAGGGTTGTTTTGCCATAGCCTTTAAAGCAAGAATACCCATACCTTTTTCTTTAGCACGATCAAGGACCTGGGGTCCAAAATTACCAGCATACCAGGTTGTGAAGTTGATTGGAAATAATATGGTGTCAAAATCAAATCCATCCATTAAAGCCATGGCTGCCTCAACTGAGTGAGCGGAGAATCCAAGAAAACGGATCTTACCTTCCTCCCTTGCTTCGAGAAAGGTTTCCATAGCTCCATCTTTGCCGAAAATAGTATCCACATCTTCCATTTTCGTAACCGCATGATGTTGATAGAGGTCAAAATGGTCCGTTCTAAGTCGTTTTAAAGATTGTTCCAATTCCTCTCTTGCCCCATCTTTGGTTCTCATTCCTGTTTTACAGGCAAGGAATACATCCTTTCTATAAGGTTCCAATGCCGGTCCAAGCTTAATTTCTGCATCCCCATAGGAAGGAGCCACGTCAAAATAGTTGATGCCATAATCAATAGCCTCTTTAACTCTCTGTGAGGATTGTTCAGGGGTGGCATCCATCACTACTATCCCACCAAAACCGATCATGGATAACTTTTCTCCTGTTTTCCCGAGGGATCTCTTTTCAATCTTTCCTTCTGAGAAAACCCGGGTAATATCATTTAATCCTGATGGGAAATAAGTAACAAGGGGTGCAGCGCCGGCTGTTTTTATGAATTGTCTTCTTTTCATCATCTTAATTTTATTTTAAATTTCACACTATTGCACTACGAAATGGATATTTTAGTAAAAAAATCATTTGTTCAAGGTACATTTTTCAATCAAGAATTTAATAATTATTTTAATATTATTCAAGGGAATCTTTTGATTTGAACTAATGCCTTTTCAATAATAGGGAGTCAGCTGAGCTATTCCCCATCATAATAAAATAAAATATTGAACTTTAATAAATTTAATCTTGACGACCGGTTAATCCAGGGAATCGACTCCATGGGATTCGAAAAGCCAACTCCAATCCAGGAGCAAGTGATCCCTGCCATTCTGGATGGAAGGGATATGATAGCTACAGCACAAACCGGAACAGGAAAAACTGCTGCATTTTTGTTGCCCATTGTTAATAAAATAATTACAACAAAACATGATGATCATATAAAAGCCTTGATCATCGTCCCTACACGGGAATTAGCTATGCAAATTGATCAGAACCTGGAGGGATTGGCCTACTTTACACATATCAGTTCACTTCCAGTTTACGGGGGAGGTGCGGGTGAGTTATATGTAAGGGAAAAAAAAGCCCTGATTCATGGTGCTGATATTGTAACATGTACCCCCGGTAGAATGCAGGCACATCTTAAAATGGGATATGTGAGTTTTAAGGATCTGAAATACCTTGTTCTGGACGAAGCCGACCGGATGCTGGATATGGGATTCTATGATGATATTATGAATATAATCTCTCACCTACCTGGAAAGCGACAGAATCTCTTATTTTCGGCTACAATGCCTGATAAATTCAGAGCATTGGCAAAAAAGGTTGCTAATGATCCATTGGAAGTGAATATTGCCATTTCCAAGCCTCCAGATAGGATTATGCAAGTAGCGTTTGTGGTGTATGATAATCAAAAGGTCGCTTTATTAAAGCATGTGTTAAATGCCAAACACTTACGTAGCGTTATTGTGTTCTGCTCTAAAAAAATTATGGCCAAAGAACTGAACCGTGAGCTTAAGAAAGCAGGAATTTCATCTTACGATATACACTCAGATCTTGATCAGGAGACCAGGAATAAAGTCATCACCAGTTTTAAGAATAAACAACATATGGTTTTAGTAGCCACAGATATTGTCTCGAGGGGTATTGATGTAGATGATATTGACCTGGTCATTAATTATGAAGTACCATCTGATGGAGAGGATTATGTCCACCGGGTGGGCAGAACAGCGCGGGCTGAATCTAAAGGTGCTGCTTTTACATTTATAAATAAGGAAGATCAGCAGAAATTCAGCAGTATTGAAAAACTGCTTGGAAAACCTGTCTCAAAAGCAAAACTACCTGACTTTCTGGGAGAAGGGCCGGTATACGATCCAAAACCAGATCGAGCTTATAAGAAAA
>CAYMFU010000188.1:0-4341 GCA_964389805.1 uncultured Roseivirgaceae bacterium
ACGGTCATTACTCATATCGGTTGTGCCGCCTATTTCAAATTCCCATTTTCCAATCCGCACCCCCGCCTGTGCATAAGCTTGCGGTCCCAACTCATTGATCATCGGTTGTCCAGAACCCAGGCTTCCGAAATTGACCCTTTCTCCATCTGGATCCCCCAATAATGGAGGTACACGATCTGGGTTTGACCGTTCCCAGGTAGGATCTACTAGCGGCGTAATACCATCCGCTTCGTATTGATATCCGGCAATAAAATTACCCCGGACGTTTGAGGCCTTATCAATGGTTCCTGGTTTTCCTTTCCTCAGGTCTGTATCTTCATAGGAATTATAAAATTCCTCCAATGAGCAGTAACCATTCCAGGGCTGAAAAGAGAAATCATAGGTGGCCCCATTGGTATAATGAAGAGTCCTGGCATTCAAGTCAAAGCCATGCATAAAGACTTTATCATAGGGAATAGCAAAGATAAATTCGGATGATCCCTCATTCCGGACATTAAAATTTGCAAAGTAGTCCGATTCAATGTTAAACGGACCATTATCAATGATATCACCCGCCGCTTCCGCAGCATTCTGCCATTCAGGTGTACCAGGATTATCCAGCGTGCTGGTATACACTTCCGCATTTAGATATAGGTAAGCCAGCAGATGCTTGCCTGCCCAGTAGTTCATCCGGCCATAGGTCGTTCCATCGTTGGCTTTGGATAACTTCGGAACAACTTCTTCAAGTTCTAATATCAGGTTGGCATAAACTGTTGCCCGTGGTGTGTTTCCAGGCGATGCATCACTGTTAGCGAAATCTGTCTGGTAAGGTACATTGCCATATATATCCAATAAGAACCAGTAATAAAATCCCCTCAGCACCTTTAGTTCAGCAATGAAGGCCTCAGCTGTTGTGATGTCAACTGCGCCTTGTTTAATAAGCTCCTCAAACTGATAGATCAACTGGTTACATGTAACCACTCCCTGGAAACCAAAGTTCCATCCTTCAGCCATAACAGCATCTTCGAAGGTCCAGGCATGAAGTGCCAGTCTTCTCCATGCACCACCATCATCCCAGTTTGCTCCCCGTGTTGGCACCACAATTTCATCTGTTGTTACCTCCTGCAAAGAATTAGGAGACCGAGTAGCCCAGGGAACCAATCGCGTATAAGCCGATGCTATGGCTGTGGTGAATTGTTCATCTGTTTTAAAGTAGTCTTCCGGAGTGACCTCGCTGAATAGTTCCTCCTCGAGGTTGGTACATGAGGTATTAAACAATATGATAAATAATCCAATCAGCAGGATTTTGCCAATAAAAAATGACCTTATCATTGCTCAAATTGTTGAAACTAATCTAAGTTAAGAAAAATAAAAATTCTACTCAAGATATTTGGATTTTATCTTTTGCAGTGAAAAAGGTTTAAAAAAAAAAGACTGCCCCATTCGATACAGCCTCTTTCTTTAAATTTCCGGGAAATAAAAATTCAACTAGAAATTTCTGAATTTAAATTTATATCATGTATACTACAGTGATTACTAAATAAAAAAGACGGACATTTTTGCCCGTCTTTTTTTATTTTTAAAATTCAGTATCCTAATAACCCGGATTCTGTGTTAGATTAGGATTAGCTTCAATAGCTTCCCGGGGAATTGGAAGTATGGTGGTATAACCAAAAGCATCACCAGCCTTAACAATATCACCAGGATTGTTAACCGGAGGCAACCATTTGTCTATTTCGGTGAAATATCCCCAACGAATTAGATCTTGTCTTCTAAAGCCTTCTGAAAACATTTCCCTTCCAATTTCATTCAGTAATTCCCCACCTAGCACAGATGTTCCTCCTTCACTTACCAGGAAGCTTGGCACCCCATCCAGGGAGGTCAATACGGAATTGTTTGAACGGCCATGAACCTGATTTACGAGGCTTAGTGCTTCTGCACTTCCATTATCCATTCTCCATAAAGCTTCAGCCCGGATCAGCAGGGTGTGAGCATATCGGAAAAGAGCACGGTCATTACTCATATCAGGTGTGCCACCTATTTCAAATTCCCATTTACCGATCCTGACACCTGCCTGTCGATAAGCCTGAGGGCCTAATTCATTAACTTGTGGCTGTGTTGAGCCAATGTTACCAAAATTAAGGTGTTCTCCATCAGGATCGCCCAACAAAGGAGGTACCCGGCTTGGATTGGGTTGTTCCCAGTTTGCGTCGGTTACGGGTGTTTTACCATCTGCAAAATACTGATATCCTGCAACAAAATTACCCCTTGTTTTTGAAGGGCCATCTATTGTGCCTGGTGTGCCCTTTCTCAGGTCTGTATCATCATAAGAATTGTAAAATTCTTCAAGTGAGCAATATCCATTCCAAGGCTGCGCCGTAAAATTATACGTATCCTGGCTACCATAGTGCAGGGTTCTCATAGGAAGATTGAATCCTGTAAAGAAAACCTTATCATAAGGTATGGCGAATATAAACTCGCCAGATCCCTGGTTATTTAAATTAAAGTTGGCGAAATAATCGGATTCCAGATTAAATGGTCCATCGTTAATGATCTCTCCGGCTGCATCAGCAGCCTTTTGCCATTCCTCAGTGCCAGTATATACTTCAGCATTAAGATAAAGCAAGGCTAATAAATGCTTGCCTGCCCAGTAGTTCATACGTCCGTACGTGGTCCCGTCATTGGCTTTAGATAATTTAGGAACGCCAGCCTCGAGCTCCTGAATTAGATTTGCATATATCTCAGCACGCTGATCAGTTGGAGGCTGGGCCTCGGCAGTTGCAAAATCTGTAACATAAGGTACATTGCCAAACGTGTCCATTAAAACCCAGTAATAATACCCTCTTAAAACCTCCAATTCAGCGATAAAGGCATCAGCTGTTGCCGGATCGACGGCACCTTGATCCACTAATTCCTGAAACTGGAAAATAAGCTGGTTACATGTGGTCACACCCTGAAATCCAAAGTTCCAGGCACTGTTCACCTTGCCATCTTCAAAGGTATAGGAATGAAGTGATATTCTTCTCCAGTCACCCCCGTCGTCCCAGTCAGCACCTCTTGTGGGCACCAGCATTTCATCTGTGGAAACCTCCTGAAAGGCAAATATGTCTCCCTCGAACCCAATTGGTCCCAACCTGGTATATGCTGATGCAAGCGCGGTAACGAACTGCTCTTCTGTCTTAAAATAATCATCCGGCGTTACCTCGCTGAACAATTCTTCGTCGAGATTAGTACATGATTGGTTAAATACCGTAATGAACAATCCGACCAGTAGTATTTTACCTAACAATAATGATCTTTTCATTTTATTATTATTTTTCATATTCCAAATATTCATATTACATGTCCGGATTAAAATCCAAATGTTGCTCCTATGTTAAACGATCTGGTCAATATCCATCGATTCCTGTAATCAATACCCGTTACGAGTGGATCGTCGTTTTCGTCAGTATATCTGGGATTAGGATCAGGGCCTTTATAACCGGTTATGATGAACAGGTTATTAGCTCCAATGTAAAGCCTGATATTTCTGAAAGCACCACTATTATCCATATTGAAATTGTATCCAAGACTTAGGTTATCCAGAGAGAAGAAGTCTGCACTTTCAACATGGTGACTTGACAACAATCCAGAAGAAGAATTCATGTATGCACCCGTTTCTGAATTTTTAAGATCAAAGGCTCCATCAAAAGTGTTGTAGGAACCGATACCCTGGGGTACTTCATAAAATGCCCTGTATTTGTTCAACAAGTCATGCCCAAATACACCCCTGAAGAATATATTCAGGTCCCAATTCCTGGCAAATGTAAAGCTGTTTCCCCAGCCAAATTCGAAATCGGGAATGCCACTACCTGTAACCATTCTGTCCAGTTCATCAATTGTACCATCACCATTGGTATCTTCCAGAAGAAGATCGCCATTAGGTCCGATTCCTTGGTACACCTGTGTCCAGATCTGTCCTAAAGGCTCACCTTCAGAAACCCTTTGCAACGGAACAGCACTCATACCAGGTGCTCCCATTGCTCCAAGTGTTTGTGTTCCAAACTCTAAGATTGCACCATTGAATTCACCACTTAATGAAACAAGATCATTCTGGATATAAACAGTTGGTGTAATGGTTGTTGAATAGCTAAAATTCGAACGTTCAACAGCAGCCCATGTCAAAGCCAGTTCAATTCCACTGGTTTTAAGCTCTCCCACATTCACCCATGCCTGGTTATACAGGTTTGGTGGTTGGGGAACTCCAAATTCATATAACAGGTCTTGTGTATCTCTTATGTAATAATCCAAAGCACCAAATAATTTGGATCCAAAGAATGAAAAATCAAATCCAAAGTTCCACTCAGTTTTGGTTTCCCATTT
>CAYMFU010000189.1:0-20944 GCA_964389805.1 uncultured Roseivirgaceae bacterium
CATAAAGTGATACTTTATGTACTATCAAGTAAAAATCAATTATTCAGCCTATTGCTGTAGGGGAAGGATTCGAACCTTCATGGAGTAGTTAGTCACGCAATATGCGAAATTTGTCCTATTTTTCTCCACCCCCGAGACAGGAGGGCATGGCTGCCTATTTCATCACCCTACATTTTTTAAAATTTCAACAAATGTAACGTATTGAGGTTTTATATAAAAATATTTCATCTAAAAAATTAAAATATTGTAATAAATGCAAAAAAATAACTGTATTGTTGAAAAAAACGTATTTGAAAACCTTAAAAAAGTGAAATTTTTTGTAATTTTTTTGTAAAAAAATGTCCTCAAATTTTTGGAATATAAATTTTTTTTTAAATTTGTAGAACATAGCTGGTTGAACAAAGGACTTGAGTGTAGGTAGAAACCCCTTTTATCTCCTCAAGTCTTTTTTTATGCCTCGATTTTTCTGGCAATTTACATTCGGTAATTTTCTCAATTTTGTGCTGATTTAAGTCTTGATTTTTCCGGGAACCCAGGTGAAAATTTCTATCTGATTTTCCTTCTATTTTCGCACTAAATTATGAGCGAATTTTCTTTGTAAACCGGATGTTAATTTATAACCGAATTTCATTTCAATTTCTTCACCTATTGCTAGCTTGATTTTGCTGCTAATCCGGTTGATAATTTATACCCGAACTTTTTACCAATTCCCTATCCTTTAAGCTTCGATTTTCGTACCACAAAATTTGCAATATTTGGCATCCATATCGTGACCGGATATAAAACAATTTTTGCAGGCTATCTTATTTTTTAGTTTTTTCTCATGGATAAATTCCCCGGTGACAATACCTGTTGGAACAGCTATTATTCCATAGCCCAGGATCATGATTACCGAAGCCATTATTTTCCCGAGAAAAGTGATGGGGATAATATCTCCATAGCCAACGGTCGTCAATGTAACAATGGCCCAGTAAATACTTGTGGGAATATCTGAAAACCCTTCGTTCTGGTTGCCTTCGAATAAATACATAAATGTGCCCAATATGATGGTCAGGCTAACCACTGCAACAAGAAAAACTACGATTTTTGGAATACTTGCTCTTAAAGCTGTATAAATGGTTTTAGCTCCGCCCATATACCTCGCCAGTTTAAAGATTCTGAAGATCCGGATCAGGCGGATCGATCGTAATACAACCACGGCATGACTCCCTTTAAAAAATATATTCAGGAAGGTTGGAGTGATGGCCAGGAAATCAATAATTCCAAGAAAACTAAAAATGTATTTTAATGGTTTCGGGGATGCCATAATACGTGCCAGGTATTCAATAGAGAACATGATAGTAAAGACCCATTCAATAATTTTCAGCTCATAGCCATAATTGATGGCAATGCTTTTTACACTTTCGAGCATGACCGTTATAATACTTAGTATAATGACAATAAGGAGAACGATATCAAAAGTTTTTCCCCAAAACGTGTTGGTTCCGAAAATGATTATGTTCATTTTCTGCCGCCACCCGGTCAAAGACGTATTGTCTGGTTCAGAAGCTTGATTATTCATTTTTATCAATTTGAATTCAACGAATTACCACTTTCGTTAATATAAAGAAAATTAAATTTAAATCTGATTAATTTACATTTTATACATTTTGGGCATTCTTTTGTACCTTGTAATTAAGTAAAAATCATTTTTATACCCATACAATTTATTCGTCACTGTGGATAAAAACTATATCCATAAGTTGTTAGTTCGGATAGCACGACATTCTGATGAAGAAGCCGCAAGGGAGTTTTTTGAGATTTTTCACCCCAAGCTTGTACGGTTTGCAGCCATTTACATTTCCTCAACCAGTATGGCGAATGACCTGGTCGCAGATGTATTTCTTAAACTTTTCAGGAATAAGAGTAAGTTGGAGGATATTAGGGATATCCAATATTATCTCTATAAATCGGTAAAAAATCAGTGTATAAGTTATTATAAAAAGCGAAGGGATGAGGTTTCAATTGATGAAATCGAATGGGAAGATGCTGGTTATACATATGAGATCATAAGCCCTGAAAGTGAATTTCTTACCAAAGAACTGACGGGCCTGATTGAGGATATTATTAATAACTTTCCGCCAAAGCGCAAGATCATTTATAAAATGGTGGTAATTGATGGTCTTAAATATAAGGAAGCGGCTGAAATATTAGACCTTTCAATAAAAACCATTGAAAATCATCTGGCCCTGGCAGTTAAAACTTTGCGGGGAAGCATCAGAGAATATTTAGGATCTAATGATGTAAATCTTGGTGGAAAAATTTCAAAACAAAAAAATATTTAGATTAATGTTAGGGGTATACGTATAAATCAAGGTCTTGTATAATAGAGACCACAGTCTAATAAAAGATGACTCCTAAAAAAGGAAATATTGATAGAATAATATCCAGAACCCTTGCCGGTGATGCCAGCAACAGGGAAGAGAAGGAGTTAAAAGACTGGATCCTTGAAGAAGATGCCCATTATCTTGAATATAAGATTATACAGGAATCCGCATTGAAAGGATTCAAAGAACGAAAATTATTAAATACAGATGACACATTTGAGAAAGTGTGGGAGGTGGAAGAAACACAGAAAAAAGTTTCTCATTACAAAATTGGATTTTCTGTATTTAAAATGATCGCTGTAAGTGCTGCAGGACTTGCCCTAATTCTTCTCAGTGTATTCTCCTACAGGCAGCTTGTTATAAAGCAAGAGATATCTCAGATTAACGGTCAGCCCGTTATGATTGAGAAATTCAGCCCTATGGGACAGATCTCAAAGGTATTCCTTCCGGATGGTTCCCTCGTCTGGCTAAATGCCGACAGCAAATTGCAGTATTCTTCAAATTATGGGGAAAATACCCGGACAGTTTCCCTGACGGGGGAAGCATATTTTGAGATAAAACATGAACATTCAAAACCCTTTTTGGTAAAATCAGGGAATGTAGCCATTACCGCTACCGGGACTTCTTTTAACGTGAATACATTTTATAATAATAGTGATATCGAGATTGTTCTTGATGAAGGGGAATTAACGATAGAAAACCTGTTTTCTTCGCTAATCCCGGGGATGCCGCTAAAAACGACTCTGGTACCAGGGAATAAGGCAATCTATTCCCTCAGGGAATCCTTATTTAATGTAGATGATGTTAAGGATTCATATGACTATACCTGTTGGAAAGATGGTGTACTATCATTTCGCCATGCTGATTTTGAAACCGTTGTTAATTCACTTGAACGATGGTATGGTGTAGAATTTACCTGGGATGGGGAACCGGAAAGCGACTGGAATTACACTGGTGCTTTTAATAATGAGTACCTGGAAAGCGTTTTAAAAGCGCTCGGATTGGATGGGCAATTTTCGTATGAGATTAATAATAATGCTGTTCAGCTTATATTTTCTGATAAGCAGGGCATCTGAGTAATTGAGTTCTTTTAGGTTTTTATTTTGGTATGGCCATTAAGATTTAGTGGACGGACCCCGGCAGTATATTACGATATTGAAAAAATAGGCAATTTTCACATCGTTTAGAACTGCACAGGCATGTTGTCAAATGATTTAGGCTACAAATAATAAATAATTGACACACAAAAAACCCCAATGCCGGGGTCTGGTCCAATGGCTAAGAAGGAATCTTATCACGAATTTTCTTAAATCCCGGAATAGTTTTATTATTCCTTTTCATTCTTGCTACATAAATATATCCAATAGGGGCCAGTAAAATAGTTGGGACCGTGGATTCAAATGGTTTCGGTGTTCCTTTCATACTGTGCACGAGAAAAACCAGGCCAACCGTGATTATTGTAGCAGCTACTACTGAGCATATATAAGCCAGAATCTTATTATTGATCCCGGTTACAATCAATTCCAGGATCTTGAGGATAATCCCGCCGATAAAAAATGTGTACGCCCCTTGCTTAAGTGCTGCAATAGTAGCTAGAAACGGCCCATGATCAATGTTTATGTAATAAACTACACTGCCCATAAACAAAGCGCCAATAATTCCCAGCTTTACATCTATCAACTGATTGAATATACTTCTGAACTTATTCGGTGCCAAAACATTTTTTTTGGAATCCATGCCAATCGAACAGTAAAAAATTACCTCAATGGATTATAAAATTTACGAGTAAAATAAGTAAAAATTTCATCAATATTGGGTAACAAATTAAGCAATGTTCAAGAAAAGTCCAATTTTACACCTTCTTACACTTTGTTCGGCATAGTTTTAGGGTATGCTTTTCATTGTATTGAAATACATGATACCTGATCTGACCAATAGTAAATATTCTGAAATTTTTTTATGATATGAAGTTGATTATTCGCATTTTTCTTTCCATAATGTACCAGGTAATCCTAATTTAAGTCCCAATGAAACACAAAACAATAATAGAACCGTTCAGGATAAAGATGGTCGAAACCATCCAAATGACGACGCAAAAGCAAAGGGAAAAATATCTAAGGGAGGCGCATTATAATCCATTTTTACTGGCTAGCAATAAGGTGATTATTGATTTCCTGACCGACAGCGGTACATCAGCCATGAGTTCAGAACAATGGGCAGGAATCATGCGAGGTGATGAATCCTATGCTGGCGCAAGAAGCTGGATAAAAATGAGAGACGTTATCCATGACCTGACCGGTTTTCCTTATATAATACCTACGCATCAGGGCCGGGCTGCGGAAAGCATTTTATTCACATTGCTTGGTGGAGAAGATAAGGTATTCATAAGCAATACACACTTTGATACGACAAGGGCTAATATTGAATATAGTGGAGCTACAGCTATTGACTGTGTCATAAGCGAAGGGAAGATCCCTGCATCTACTTTTCCCTTCAAAGGCAATATGGACATTGACTTGCTTGAACAGAATATCAAGAAATATGGTCCGGAGAATATAGGGGCCGTAATACTGACTGTAACCAATAACAGTGGGGGTGGACAACCCGTGAGTATGCAGAATGCCATAGATGTTAAGACGGTTTGCAAAAAATATGATATTCTGTATTTACTGGACAGTTGCCGGATAGCCGAAAATTCCTATTTTATCGCCCTGAGGGAAGACAATTATAAAAAACATGCGTACAGGGATATCGCGGCTGAAATGTTTTCGCTTGCGGATGGAACCATAATGAGCGCAAAAAAGGATGGCCTGGTGAATATGGGTGGTTTTATTGCCTTGAAAGACAAGGATATGTCTGATGCCTGTACCAATCTTCTTATTATTCGCGAGGGTTTTGCAACCTATGGAGGCTTGTCAGGAAGGGATATGGAAGCTATAGCTCAGGGACTCATTGAAGTTTTCGATAAGGATTATCTACATTACCGGATCAGAAGTACCACATATCTTGGAGATAGATTGCTGGATATGGATGTGCCAATTGTACGACCTGTTGGTGGACATGCTGTTTATGTAGATGCTAAAGCATTTTATTCTCATATACCTGTAGAGCATTATCCAGGCCAGGCACTTGTTTGCGAGCTCTATGTACATGGTGGAATACGTTCCGTTGAAATAGGCTCTGTAATGTTTGGGAAATATGACGAAGCAGGGCAACTAATACCTGCAGCTATGGAGCTTGTGAGGCTGGCCATTCCGAGAAGAGTATACACACAAAGTCATATTGATTATGTAATCGAGACTTTTGGCTTTGTAAAAGAGCATAAAGAGAAGGCTTCTGGTTTAAGGATTACCTACGAGCCGGAATTTTTGAGGCATTTTACAGCTCATTTTGAAAAAAGAGAATAGCAATTACAGGCTTTACAGATCTACGATAATCCCAAGTTTCTTGCCAAATCCAAATTTATTTTATTCAATTCAATGTTTACCCTTTGCAAGCGCTCAATCTCGTCATCATCCCTGAGTCGTTTTATTTCTTTCATATTATCCTCCAGAAGCTTTTTTATTATTTTATGTTTCAGACGGATGATATTTTCATAAGCGGAACGGTTTAATAGCTCCTCTTCCCTGGGAACATATATTTTTTTATTCCTCCAATTGTCGCTGATCTCATACCGTTGCGTAATAAGGTCAATAATTTCATTTTTTATTTCTTCCGGGCTGTTCTGGATGTAATAGTCTGAATCAATGATATGCCCTTCTTTTAATTGATTTTTAAATATTTCAAGAATTGCATTATAAATGGGAGTTTGGAATTCAACATCTTCAAGTTCCTTCAGCAGGAATTCATATAAATGGTGTTCTTCTTCGATTTTATTTAGTCCGTAATTGATCAATAGCCGAATACTTTCCTTTTCCTGCAATTTGATGCTTTCTTCAACTTCATTGATGGGTTCCTGCTGTACATCTATTGTTTTTTCAATTAATTCTATATCAGGAAGAGGGGGAGGGAGGTTTTTGTTCTTATTTCTTTCAGCTATAAGAATTTTATTCAATTCTGCGATTAAGACAGATTCATCAATCTTTAATTTTCCACTTGTTTCCTTGATATATATGGATCGGAGTACCGGATCTGGTATTTTGGAAATGCTCTGGACTATATCTTTGATGGTTTGGGCCTTTTTAATGGGATCTTTCAGTGCATCCCTGGCGAATAGTTCTGCCTTGAATGAAATGAAGTCATTTACATTCGTTTCAAGATAATTCTTAAACTCAACAGGGCCTATTTTACGGGCATAACTGTCAGGATCTTCACCATCCGGGAAAATAACAGTTCTTACATTTAATCCCGAAGCCAGGACCATGTCTATCCCCCTGATAGAAGCCTTTATGCCGGCTTCATCCCCGTCAAATAAGATGGTGATGTTATCTGTATATCTTTTGATCAACCTGATCTGTCCTTCCGTTAACGATGTTCCTGAAGATGACACCACATTTTCCACTCCAGCAAGATGAAGCCCGATTACATCCGTATATCCCTCAACGAGATAACAGTTTTCTTTCATTCGTATGGCCTGGCGCGCCTGGTACAGGCCATAAAGTATATCGCTTTTATGATATATCAGGGTTTCGGGTGAATTTACATATTTGGGTTTGTTCTTCTCACTGGTCAGGATTCTGGCCCCAAAAGCAATGGGCTTACCTGTTAAATTGTGAACCGGGAAAATGACCCTGTTCCTGAATCTGTCATAGACCTTTTGATCTTTTTTTATGATCATTCCAGCCTTTTCAATTATGCTTTCTTCGTATTTTTTATCGATGGCTTCTTTGTAAAAAGCATCCCATTGATCCAGACTGTAACCCAATTCAAATTTCCGGATAATATCATCCGAAAATCCTCTTTCTTTGAAGTAGCTTAATCCAATGGATTGTCCTTCCCTGGTTTCCCAGAGTGTGTTTATATAGTATTTATTGGCAAAATTCGTAATGATGTAAAGGCTATCCCGTTCATTCTGCCTTTTGATATCCTCATCTGTTTCCTCCTTTGTTTCTATCTGGATCCCATACTTTTTTGCGAGATATTTTAAGGCTTCAATATAACTGATCCCTTCCATTTCCATAACGAAGCTTATGGCATCGCCTCCTTTTCCGGAACTGAAACATTTGTAGATCTCTTTTGCAGGGGAAACAAAAAAGGAAGGTGTTTTCTCATTTGTAAAAGGACTAAGGCCTTTAAAGCTGCTTCCTGACTTTTTCAGGCTAACAAAATCTCCTATCACATCGACGATGTCGATGCGTGCTTTTATTTCCTGTATTGATTCATCACTGATCTTCAAATCTTAACCTGATAAGGTGGAAAAGCAAAATTAAATTTATTCCCTGATAATGAAAATTCCAGAAGAGAATATAAAAATATTTTTACAGTATATTAAATCCGGGCCGATTTATCGTATTCTTATTTTGTCTTCAATAATTTCTTACTCTTTTTTAAGTTTTTTGCTGTCTTCTTGGCAAATCCTTCAAGGGCAATGTCGATATCTCCCTTATTATAAGCGGTAGTTGTGTGCGAATAAATCAAACTTTTATCGTCAAGACGGAACAATGAAGTTTCCAGTTCAAATTTCGTATCTATCCTCTCATATCCTTCGCTATAACGAAAGTATATCGAAAAATAGTTATAAAAGCCATAAAGATAAGGTGTACCTGGACCCGGTGCAGGCCCATAGGTCATCTTTGCATTTACTCTTTCCTTCTTTAAGTCTACATCAACAACTTCAACGACCAGCAAACCATCAAATCCATTATCCTCCAGCGCCATAATAATGGTATCTGGTTGCGGAATATGTGTGACCATGAAGTATTTATAACTTTGAAGTGCTTCAAACCCACTGTCATTAATATAAAAGGTAATTTCACTTTCAACTGTTTTTCTGTTTTCATAATTTGATCCCAGGTACATGATCATGATCTTCTTAAGTTTCTCACCCTTATCTGACTTTTTATCTTGCGCAGTTGCAATGTTCCAGGATATCAGGAGAAAACCTGAGCAAATAATAAATAAAGAGAGAATTTTAATAATCAACGGTTTCATATTGTGTAAAATTAGTCTGCAATTTACTTCATTTTGCTTCAAGTTTCCCCGATAAAAAAAATTATTAAACACTTTCCTTCTCTCATCTGATTTTAGACTGGCCATCCATCTTTTATAAATATTTAACAGTCTGTTAAATGCATTTAAGTGCTTATTATTATTTAGATTAAATTTAATTAACTTTACATTTCATTAAAATTGATTGACAAAGTGGTAAAAAAAGAAGATGTATTAAAGGCTTTAGGCACAGTTATTGATCCTGATTTCAAGAAAGACCTTGTCTCATTGGGAATGATCAAAGATGTTGAAGTCGTTGACAAGAAAATTTCATTTACTGTTGAATTGACCACCCCGGCTTGCCCATTGAAGGAAATTATCAGAGGAGATTGCCTGAAAGCTGTTGGCAAGGTATCAGGGGACGATTATGAGATCGATATCAATATGTCTTCAAATGTAACTTCTGTTATTGAAAAGTCACCGCTTCTTCCTGATATAAAGAACATTATTGCAGTTGCCTCAGGAAAAGGAGGCGTCGGGAAATCTACAGTCACTACAAATCTTGCAATAGCGCTGGCCAAATCCGGCGCCAAGGTTGGTCTGATAGATGCGGATATATTTGGCCCCTCAATTCCTACTATGTTCAACTGCGAGAAGGAACAACCCGAAGTGATAGAGAAGGATGGGAAAAACATGATTATCCCCATAGAACAATATGGAGTTAAACTGGTCTCTATCGGTTTTCTTTCGCCAAGCGATAGTGCCATTGTCTGGCGAGGTCCTATGGCCGGTTCTGCTTTAAAACAGTTTATGTCGGATGCAGATTGGGGCGAATTGGATTATTTATTTATTGATTTGCCTCCGGGTACCAGCGACATTCATCTGACACTTGTACAGACCGTACCTGTGACAGGTGCCGTACTGGTGACTACACCTCAGAAAGTGGCCCTTGCTGATGCTATAAGAGGATTTCAAATGTTCAAGCAGCCGCAAATAAATGTACCCGTGCTGGGGATCGTAGAAAACATGGCCTACTTTACTCCTGAAGAGTTACCAGACCATAAATATTATATATTTGGAAAAGAAGGTGGGATGCGGTTGGCTGAACAGTATAATGTGCCTTTATTAGGACAAATTCCACTGGTGCAGGGAATTCGTGAAAGTGGAGATGAAGGCTATCCCTCTGTTTTAAAAGATGACATTACCAGCGCAGCATTCGTTAACCTTGCTCAGGAGTTGGCAAGAAGGGTTGCCATAAGAAATGCAACGATTGACAAAACCCAGGTTGTTGAAATTAAAAATTAGAACCCATGAGCACTGATACATCTGAAAAGGAACGTTTATATTCGGAGGTGCTGGCCGCCCTTGATAAAATACGGCCTTATCTGGAGGCTGATGGCGGCGACGTAAAAATTGTTGAAATCAATGATGACAATGTGGTCATGATAGAATTGTTAGGCGCTTGTGGATCTTGCCCTATGTCTACAATGACTTTGAAAGCAGGTGTTGAAGAGGCAGTGAAGCGGGAAGTTCCTGAAATTAAATCAGTTGAAGCCATAAATATTACCCCTATAGAATATTTATAGAAAATTATTTAACCATAAGCTATTACCTCTACCATTATATATTGTATTAATGATCTGAAGAAGTGGTATCCTTAAATTCCCCATTATTCAGATAATATTTGATTTGATCAATTATTTGTTTTATAGAATATTATATAATGGAGTGCCGGATAAAGACTAATTTTACCCGGATTATGCGTAGTATGAGAATTGCCAGGGTTTCAATAACATGTATATTGGTTTTTGCCGGGTTGATCGCCCAGGCGCAGGAACGTTGTGCTACAGTCCCATACAATGAAGCTTTAAATGAAAAATTCAAAGGGCTGTATGAAATAGGTCAGTTTGAAAAGTGGATAAACAATAAAATCCGCACTAAGGAGTCTTTACCACAAATCAATAAAACTACGGCGGAAGAAGTATACCGCATCCCTGTAGTGATCCATGTAATTCATGATGGTGAATCTGAAGGGCAGGGTGGAAATATTTCTGATGCCCAGATCCTGTCACAGATCCAGGTATTAAACCTAGATTACCGGAGGTTAAATGGAGATACCATTAATACACCGGAAATTTTCAAGCCGGTTGCTGCAGATACTCATATTGAATTTGTGTTGGCTGAACGGGATCCGGATGGTCAGGAGACAGACGGAATTCTGCGTGTACAGGGCACCAAGTCGGAATGGAATGCGTCAAGTTCTTCAGATAATAGTGAACTTAAGGCTTTAAGTATGTGGCCCCCTGAGAATTATCTAAATATTTGGATCACCAACCTTGCAAATAATTACCTGGGTTATGCTCAATATCCAATAACAAGTCTTCCAGGGTCTGTCCCTCCATTTGACCGTGAAACAGATGGTGTGGTTATCCATTATATGGCCTTTGGATCGAGGACTTATGGAGCATTTAATTTATTTAACAGTTATGACAGGGGCAGGACCACTACTCATGAAGTAGGTCATTATCTTGGATTGCGTCATATCTGGGGTGATGTTGTTGGATGTGACGGTACGGATTATTGTAATGATACACCGCAGGCATATGACAGTTACAGTTCCTGCATTAATGTTGATTCTTTCACATGCGATTCAGAAGACATGTATCAGAATTTTCTGGATTATTCTTACGACCGGTGTATGAATATATTTACCGGTGATCAGATGCTAAGAATGCGAATTGTCCTGGAAAATAGCCCCCGCAGGTTCAGCCTGTTAAGTTCTCCAGGTCTTAATCCTCCAGCCGGTGATCAGAACCTGATTGTAGTGAGGGAAATCATAAGCCCCACAAATATTACCTGTGAAAATATGTTTCAATCAAGCATTTCAGTTCAGAATAGTGGATCTAATGACATTACATCCTATACTGTAAATTTAGTCCTTGATGAATTGGAATATAACATTGAGATGGAAGGGGATACAATTACCCCCGGATCTGTAAGGGTTCTGGACCTTACAAGTCAGACAGGCATGATTGAACTTGATGATGGACAATATTATTTAAAAGCAGGTATTCTTAGTCCCAATGGTGTAGATACAATGGACCTGTCGGAATTTGATGTGGAGAAATACTTTCTTGCCAATTCTCAGGAGGATATCGCTCCATCTATCGAAAAATTTGAAGCAACAGGATTCGACATGACCCTTTGGTCTGTCTATAATCCGGATAATGAACTGACCTGGGAATTGGAGGATGTGCCAGTTAATCTTGAAGAGAACCGGGCTGCAGTAATACGGATGTATGACTATCTTAAAATTGCTGAGACCGACTGGTTGGTCAGCCCGGTATTGGACTTAAGGAATGCAGAGGTTGCCAATATTACATTCGACTTCTCTTATGCCCTGGGTGCAATAACTGAAGATATTCTGGAACTGAGACTATCAACAGATTGTGGGGAATCATGGCCATTTACCATTTTCAGCGCATCCGGCGAGCAACTTGTTACCGGGACCACGGAGGGCCCCTGGCTACCAACCGGATCAGCAGAGTGGAAGAAAGGATTTGCTGACCTGGAACAGTTTGCTGGAAACGAACAGGTCAGACTGGCTTTCATTACAACTAACCTGAATGGGAATAACCTCTTCCTGGATAATATTGAAATGTTTATTACAGGATTCACGCAAGACATTACTTTAGAGGAGAACTCTATTCTTGCTCATCCGAATCCTTCGGACGGCAGTAACTTTTACGTCACCGTTAAAACGGATGAAAGACAGGATGTGATAATGCAAATTGTGGATATGACAGGCAAAGTTATATACATACAGGAATTGGATAATGTACTTAATCAGACTTTTGAAATTGATCTTGTCCAGGCAAGGAGCGGGATCTACATTCTAAAAGCTGTAGGGAATACATATAATGAAACAATCCGGGTGTTTTTAAATAGGTAAAATTTACTTCGAATGACCAAATCTAAAACCGTAGCCATATTATTTGGAGGCAAATCTGTTGAGCACAAAGTATCTTTAAGATCCGCTAAGAACATTTATGACAATATTGATAAGAGCCTTTATAATGTCATCCTGATAGGGATAAGCCAGAAAGGGCATTGGTATTATCTGAAAAACTTCACATTCAATATCGAGAAGGGGGTGCCAATTGCTCTTAGATTAAGCCAGAGCAAGGACATTTTCTTTACCTGGCCAGATGGTAAAAACATTGGTGACATTGATATATTCTTTCCTGTTCTCCATGGGAATGATGGAGAAGATGGTAGTATTCAGGGCCTTTTACGAACAGTGAATATTCCAATGGTCGGTACAGGTGTATTGGGATCGGCAGTAGTATTTGATAAAGTATGTTCAAAACGATTACTAACAGATGAAGGCATAAAGAATGCAAGATTCCTGGCATATTCAATTGAAGAAAAAGATAAAGTTGACTTTTATCATGTTGAAAAAACCCTGGGATTACCTTTCTTTATAAAACCTGTTGCATCCGGCTCTTCCATTGGTGTTTCAAAAGTAGTTAATGAAGAAACGTTTAAGGCTGCTGTTGAAGATACCTTCCAGTATGATAATATGGTCCTCATTGAAGAATATATTCAGGGTAGGGAAATAGAATGTTCGGTTAAGGGTAATCAAATTCCTGAAGTATCCCAGCCAGGAGAGATCAGCGTGGTTGGAGGTCATGATTTTTATTCATTTGATGCAAAATATGTGGACGATAGTGGTGCAAAGCTTGACATGCCGGCGAATTTGGAGGAAAGTACGAAGCGTAAAATTCAGGAACTTGCCCTGAAAGCCTATAAAACTCTGTATTGTGAAGATTTTGCCAGAGTCGATATGTTTTTAAGGGAGGATGGAGAGATCTATGTTAATGAAATTAATTCCATACCCGGATTTACCCATATCAGCATGTTCCCTCAATTGTGGAAGCTGGATAATATATCATATACAGAGCTGATCTCAGACTTAATTGAAAATGCTTTGAAAAAGTATAAGAGGGCGAACCGTATCAAGCGGGATTTTGAATCATCCCTTTAAAATAATGTATAATAATATATGATTTTGAATCTTTTGACGTAATATTTATAATACATGGCAAAATAGATTCATTACCTTTGCCAGGTCTCATTTAAGACATTATGAATACAATTATAAATAACATTTTTAAGGCTGAGAATACTAAGGACATTATAAAACACCTTTTGTATATAGGAATTATTGCCGTCCTGATTGTTTTAACTGTCTTTTATTTTTACCTGCCGGTTTCTTCTCATCATGGTGAATCGATTACAGTTCCCAATATTGTAGGATTGGTATACGATGACCTGGATGAGTTTCTTACTGACCGTAATTTCAGGTTTGAAGTAAGTGAAGACTCCGGCTATAACAACTCGTATCCGGCTCTGGCAGTTTTGAAACAATATCCTGAGCCAGGGCAGAAGGTTAAAGAAAACAGGAAGATCTTTTTAACTTTAAATGCACTGAATCCGCCAAGTATCCGCATGCCCCGCCTCATCGACGGCACATTGAGTTTTGCCGAACGCGTATTGGAGAGTTATGGATTATTAAGGGGAGAATTAATATATGAAGCGGATCCTGCCCGTAATGCCGTATTGGATCAACTTTACAATGGGGAAACCATCGAAGCAGGGACTTTGTTGCCTAAAGGATCTACTATTGATCTTGTCATTGGAGATGGTATTGGTAAAGTGATCTTTGAGATGCCCGATGCAAAGGGTTTTGATCTTGAAGAAGCACGAATTTTAATACTGGGTTCAAACCTGGAAGTAGGGGAAATCAATTATATTGATGCTCCAGAAGAGGTGCCTGGCACAGTTGTCAGTCAAAGCCCGCAGCCTGAGGTTATGGTTCGCATCGGACGAGTAGTTAATTTATGGATTGCCAGTGAATCTACACCAGAAGAATTGCCAATTAATGAGGAATGATAATCCTGAAAAAATATAGGGATATATTTTTGGTGATCTTTACTCTGTTCTTATTTAATAACAGAGGGGCAGCGCAATTACAATTGGCCCCGGTAACTGATCCTGGATCCACAACTGATTTTGAAAGTACAACCAGGAAGATGGAAGAGGATACTTTATCCTTGCCCATATGGGATGATTTTTCCTATGAGGGGGGCTTCCCCAACCCGGATATATGGATAAACAGCCCCAATGTGCTTATAAATTACTCCCTGGGAATACGGCCACCTACACTCGGAGTGGCCACATTTGATGGAGCTACTGCAAATGGAGGCATTTATAGTCCGGTGCCGGAAGCCGTTGGCATTGCAGATTCATTGGTTTCTAAACCCATAGATCTTAGTACATTAGGACCCACTGAGATAAATTCGGTTTATTTGAGTTTTTTCTGGCAGTTCTATGGATTTCCTGAAATCCCTGATGCAGAGGATTCTTTGAGGCTGTTCTTTAAGAACCAACAAAATGAATGGGAAGTAATTGATGTGTTTGATCGTGATCGGGCGATAGCAAGTGATACTTTCCAACAAGTAATCTATAAAGTGGAACCCCGCTTTCTTCATACAGCTTTTCAATTCAAATTTGAAAATAAGGCCCGTTTGTCCGGGACATATGATTCCTGGCATATCGATTATGTCTATTTGAACAAGGGCCGGACCATTACCGACCTGGCTTACCTGGACAGGGCGATCACTCATCCACCGGATTATATATTCGATGGATATTCTGCAGTACCCCTTGAACAATTTGTCGCCAATCCTGATAAATTCATCATTCAATCTAAAGTCGATATTTATAACCTGGACGCATTACTTCAACCCATTGAATATACTGCCATAATCAGGGATACATTCGATAAGAACAAGATCATCGATACATTGAATTTTAATACAGAAGTAAATCCGCCTTTGCAAGGATTTCAGAGGAGAACATTATTTACAAATGAAATCGATGTGGATAAACTCGACCTTACTTCGGATTCAATTTACCTTACCATGGATTTCTATATCAGTTCGGGCGATACCATAGCAGAAGGCGTAATAGATTACAGGGCCAATGATACCACTTCTTTTGATTATGCTCTTACAAATTATTATGCTACAGATGACGGCACAGCAGAATTTGGACTGGGACTGGAACAGCTTGACGCGCAACTGGCTTATATGTTTGTGATTGAAGAGCCTGATGTAATAAACAGGGTAGACATTCATTTTCCTAATATCGGCAGAGACCAGGCTGGGACAGCTTTTAGTTTCAGGGTTTGGCGGCGACTTACAGATAATCCCGATGATCTGCTTTTTGAACGGCAAGACATGGCCATATCAGCCATTTCGAACTTTAACGAGTTTCAAAGCATTCGCCTTTCTGATATATATGTGACCGATACCTTTTATGTTGGGTATGAGCAAAGAACGAATCTATTCATGGCTGTGGGATTCGATAAGCAACATGATGCCGGGGAACGTATTTTTTATAATGTGCTTGGCGACTGGATCCCAAATACCGATCATCATGGCAGCCTTATGATAAGGCCTTATTTTGGGGATAGCACTCCCACCGCATTTACCGAAGAATCATTAATACAACCCAAGATATACCCAAATCCAACCAAAGGGATCATACGTATTGAAGGCAGGTACGAAAGATTAACGGTTTATGATCTGCTTGGAAATACTTTGATCGATATAGGTGCTTCGGATACTACCACTGAATTGGATCTTAGCAGTTTTAAAGAAGGCATATATATTGTAAGGGGATTTTCCGGAGGAGAATATTTTATAGAGAAAATACTGAAACAGCGTTGAATTACTTGAATTTTATTTAGGATTTCGAATAAATACCTTTGTATCAATATAAAGCACGTATAAATTCCATAGCTTATAAGATATTTTTATACTTTTGCAGGAATATTTTTCTTGAAATAGAAAATAATTTAAAAAATAGACAATGAACAAACAAGGGGCAGCGATTACTGGTGTGGCTGGATATGTGCCGGATTATGTATTAACCAATGCCGAACTGGAGAAAATGGTTGATACGAATGATGAGTGGATCCGAACGAGAACAGGAATAAGTGAGCGAAGGATTTTAAAGGGAGAAGGATTGGGAACGGCCTATCTGGGAACTAAAGCAGTTGAATCATTGCTTGAAAAGACAAATACAAGCCCGGATGAGATTGATGGATTGATCTGTGCTACGGTTACTCCTGAGATGTTTTTTCCTTCAACAGCGAATGTGATTTGTGAAAACATAGGAATAAAAGGAGCCATGAGTTTTGATATGGCTGCTGCCTGTTCTGGTTTTTTATATGCCCTTGAAACAGGCAATAATTTTATCAAGGCTGGAGGCATGAAGAAAGTGATTGTTATTGGTGCTGATAAAATGTCGTCTATAATTGACTATACTGACCGGAATACCTGTATTCTATTCGGCGACGGTGCCGGAGCAGTACTTCTTGAACCAGCGAGTGATGAACTTATTATCCAGGATGCCATACTTCGAAGTGATGGTGTAGGAAGAGATTTTATCGTTATTAAAGGAGGTGGCTCAGCCTATCCTCCAACCCATGAAACACTGGATCAGGGATATCATACGTTTTATCAGGATGGCAGATCTGTCTTTAAATATGCAGTAACGAGTATGGCCGATGTGGCGGTTGAGATTATGGAGAGAAATAACCTGCAAGGGAACGATATCGCTTATCTCGTACCTCATCAGGCTAATCTCAGGATCATAGAAGCTACGGCTAAGAGAATGGAAGTTGGCATGGAGAAAGTTACGGTAAATATTGCAAAATATGGAAATACCACAGCTGCAACTATACCACTATGCCTTTGGGAATGGGAAGATAAATTTAAAAAAGGTGACAATATAATCCTTGCCGCTTTTGGGGGAGGATTTACCTGGGGTTCAGTTTATCTTAAATGGGCGTATTAAACCCTAGCTTATCGACCTAAATTTTATGGATTTGCTCTTCAAAGGAAGTTTAAGTCCGTTTTTAATGAATATGGGTGTGGTATTTCCTGATATAATGTAGTATATTCACTTGGACATTAGCTTTATACAATATGAAGGTAGCGGGTATCATTGAGGAAAGTAAAAGCCATTATCCTGGGGCTTTATCATATGTTATTCTTACCCAGGGATGTAATTTTAAATGCCATTATTGTTATAATTCCCCATCGACACGTCTTTTTGATCCTGAGGAAGTATCTGATTCAAAAATCGATGAAATACTGTCATTTCTGGAAGCCAATAAGGAAAAATATGGAGCGGTTGTTGTCTCAGGGGGAGAGCCTACCTTGCATACAGATCTTGTGGATGTATTGAAAAGAATCAAAGCGATGGGTCTATTGATACGCCTTGAAACAAACGGCACTCATCCAAAAATGCTATCCAAAATCGTAGGCCAGGCGTTGGTGGATTACGTTGCGATGGATATAAAGGCACCTCTGGCATCCGATAAATATAAAGATATCACTGGTGTAACCATCAGCACTTCTCAGCTGGGTAAAATCAACCAATCCATAAGGATCTTAACGCGTTCTGAAGTAGAATATGAAATACGCACAACTTTAATCAAGCAAAAGCATTCTTTTCACGATATTCTGGACATTTGCAATACCATTGTGGGATGTAAAAGGTATTGTCTTCAGGATTTTGATGCAGATATTGCACACGATAAAACATATAATAATTTTTCCGGATATGATCAAAAGGAGCTTGAAAGATTGATCAAGGCCATTAACCCGGAGATTAAGGAAGTATTGTTTAAATAGTATATAAAATCCTGAAATTCCTTTATTTCATCGCATCCTTTGCATTCTCGGATTGATTCCTGTTTTCCAGATTGGCTTTTCTTAATGTGTTCAATATTTCATCATTCTCATTCTCCCCTGATATATTATGATTTTCATCCGGATCTATTCGATGGTCGTATAACATCTCAGCATAACGGGATCTACTGCTATCCAGCCATTCCGTATAACGGAATTCCTGATTTTTTACGGACTCCCCTTTTATAAACCTGCTGAATACAAAGGGTTTTCCCTTAAGATTGGGATTGTCATAATATTTAACAAGACTTTCACCCTGGACATGGTCCGGAATAATTATTCCGGCCAGATCACAAAGGGTTGGATAAACATCTATAAATTCGACCAGGGCATCTGTTTTTATTCCCCCCTTTTTCCAGGGAACCTTAAGGATTACAGGCGCCTTAAGAGAGGTTTCATAGTTACAGTGCTTGCACCACAGCCCATGTTCTCCCAGATTCCATCCATGATCTCCCCAGATTATCACAATGGTATTCTTATCCAGATCAAGTCGTTCCAATTCCCGTATTAATTTTCCTATTAAGGCATCGGTATAACTTACGCAGGCATAATACCCATGAATTAATTTTCGAGCCATCGAATCAGGCAGGGGACCGTCAGGGGGGATATTATAATATCCCCTTAATTCTCCAAAATTATGTATAGAAGCAGCGGGTGCATTCTCCGGAATATGAGAATTGTCGGGAAGATTTATCTCATCGGGATCGTATAAGTTCCAATATTTTGTAGGTGCATTAAACGGAAGGTGGGGTTTAAAGTATCCAACTGCCAGGAAAAATGGTTTGTCCATATCCTTAAATCTTTTTAAATCCTTGATGCTTCGGTCCGTCAATTTGCCATCAAAGTATGCGTTGTCTTCAACATCCGCATTTTCATATGGTGGCCCGGCTCCATCATTGTTTTCCATAATCTCGATATTCTCTTTCTTCTGATAATCCCTCCAGTATTTTACACCGACTATATCGTCGGCCGGCAGCCAGGGGGCTTCGCTCCAGCTGTCTATTTTATCAGTCTTATGATGGAATATCTTTCCGTTCGATATGGTATGATACCCATTGGCTTTGAAATGGTCAGGTAAACTAAGTGCTCCGGGGACATCATTATCTGCCCAGGTGTCATAATCAATAAATCTGGACACGTTCGGTCGGATACCTGTCAATAAACTTGCTCTTGAAGCACCACAAACAGGTACCTGACAGTAGGCCTGCCTGAAGATTATGCCCGCTCCGGCCACCTGATCAATATTTGGAGATATTATATGACTGGCCCCAAAACAGTTCAGCTCAGGCCGAAGGTCGTCGACTGCAATAAACAAGATATTCGGATGTGCCTGATCTGGTTTTTGATCGCAGGAATTAAGAATCACTACCAGAAAGAATAGAATAAAGGTGTTATAGCGCATCATCACTTCAAAAAAATTGTGTTCAAGGATGATGAAATTTAGCAATTGATTACAGAGATTCCTACCCTGAGAATAATAATTTAAGTCTTAAGGACTTTAAATTATGCGGCTAATCCCAATTCTACGCGTTTTAAAATTCTCAAAACAAGAAATGTAATCCATCTGGAAGGATTTTCCTTTTGGCCAAACTCCCAATCTTCCCAGGCTGTCCAGACAGATTCAGGTTTGAACTGCATGCTGCTGTTCGCTTTTGTTGTTAATACATTGATCATGTCTAAGAACCTGTGGTCATTTCTCACCCATGTAAACTGTGACAGGACATCTGCAACGTGTAAAAGATCATACCAGATCAGAGGGGCTTTAAGTTTTCTGAAGTCGGATCCCATTTTAAAAAGATAGGGATGTTTATTGTAGCTATTTTCCCACAGATCTAATAGTGCCTCTGTACCTTTATGTGAGGCGGTACTGTATTTCCAGGTCTTGGTTTGTGCAAGGACCTTAAGCATTAATAAATTAGCATATGGGCAGGTGTCTTCCTTTTTCCCGGGACCATGGAATTTCTCCCCCAATGAACTGGAAGCAGTGCATCCCCAGCCATTGTTTCTTGCCTTTAGGACAAGGAATTTTAGTGCTTTATGCACATCTTTATCCTCCTCCATGCCAAATTTAACAAGAGAATATAAAATACTTGGTGCATCACAAAGGATCCAGCTAAGCTCGTCCTTACCTGATCCACCGACATGTTCAGGTATATTAAGTACTACTTCAAAAGGGCCTTCTTTTGATTTATTTTTTATGATCTTCTCAACTATGTTTTGAATGGGTTTGAATTCAACAGTAAGTCCTATATCGGCAAGAAAGGATAACTTATGCAACAATAATTTGGCATCATTATGTCTTGTAATGGCTTTGCCGGGCCATTCTTCCAGTTCACTGATTAAGTTCAGTATCTTCGGATCGGAGGTCAGGGCATTATACTCATGTTGAACAATCGGATTAATATTGTCAGAAAGTAACAGGTCTAATTTTGTCCGATACCTGACCCAAGATTCTCCTTCTTCCAGCCATTCAATGGTTTTATGTATAGGTTTTTCAACTATCAAGTTTTTTTTATTTAGATTAAATAAAAGGACGTCAAATTTAATCATTTCAGTTTCTTTTTATTAATGAAGTTTAAAAATTTTATACTATCTTTTCAAAATTTTTAATTTAACCGCATAATACGATGGTACTTAATACTTTAGATTGGTCTATTGTTTTTA
>CAYMFU010000190.1:0-6814 GCA_964389805.1 uncultured Roseivirgaceae bacterium
TATAACCTTAAAAAAAAGTAGTACCAGGCGGATGCATGGTACCACTATTAGAATATACTTAGTCTTACTTTAAATACTTTTCTGGGATCTCTTCCACGGAGCGCATCTCCATCTTCCTGAAAAAGACTTCTGATCCTTCGGACTGCAATTGAATGTTCCCTTTTGATAAAGGCTGCTTCTGCCCGTTCACCAGCAAGTGAGAATCCTCATTGATCATATTAACCACACCATTAATGATATGAACACTCTTTGCTCCAACACAAATGATCTCTACGGTATTCCACTCACCACGTGGCTTTTCATTGGTCGCATTTTTAGAACAGATCTTACCACCTTGCCTATCCTGACCGAATTCTACCAATTCAGCATTCGGATCATACACATATCTTTTTTCCCCTTCAGGTACAGAAGCCTGTATGCTACAGTAGGTGTCACCCATTCTGTAACTGTCACCAAACATGGTTTCCATTACCTGGCATTCATGAGACTGTTTCCAGACCCCCAATCCCAAGCCATAATCTCCTGTACCATGATACAACAGGCCCGAATTTCTTTTTTGGTTCTCAGGCACCCACTTTTTCTCCCCCCATTTGATCTGCATCCTGAAATGATAATTCTCAAATTCGGCTTGCGTGGCAAGCGATCCGTTAACCTGTCCTGATACTTTAACGGCTGCTTCTCCATCCTCTGTCACAACCTGAAATATCTTTAAGGGGTCTTTGTTTAATCCAATAGCGTCAAGGTAATTTCCTGCCGTATCTTTTTCCAATCCCGGGACATCTACAGAATTACCTGGAACACCAACATATGTTTCCCAACCTGAAAGGTCCTGCCCGTTAAACAAAGCTTCAAATTCTGCTTCAGAATTCTGCATGCAGCATGAAGAGATTAAAACCATTGAAGTGAAGAATAGAGATAAAATTTTTAATGTTTTCATTATTTTAATATTTGTTTTTTAAGGCTGAATGACTTGTCCCGCTTTTGCGGGAGAATCCACATGTTCCGGATATTGTATTTTAAAAAATGATCCCGGATTAATTTTCATCCGCCCTTGTGTTATACATTAATTTCATATGGATCTCAAAAAATCTCCGTGAGAAGTTTCCGGTTTAAAAATAACAAAATATTCTCAATTCAATAATCAAACTTGATTATTACTCCCTTATCCTGCAGCTGTTTCAGTGCCCATTTAAAATATTCATAGGATCGGGAATTTTTATCTGTACTGTTATTGTCAAGATAAATGTACTTTAAATGGGCGTATCCGGCTATTTCCATTGGAAAATATTCAATCAGGTTGCCGGAAAGGTTCAGTTCCTCAAGTTTTTTCAATTCCAATACCCCATTGGGGAAAATGGTAATATGGTTGTCGTACACATGCAGGTACTTTAAGTTGTTTAATCTGGAAATTGATTCGGGTAATTCTCTCAACTGATTATGATGTAAATATAATTCTCTCAATTTGGTCATTTCACCCATGCTTTCCGGAAGTTCCCGAAGCTTATTGTAGGATAGATATAGGATCTCCAGATTTTGTAATTTGGCTATTTTGGCGGAGATGTATTTCAGATCATTATAATAAACGTCCAGCCAGGCCAGGTTTGATAAATTATAGATCTCATCAGGCAGGTCACTTAATTGATTTTTATACAACATCAGATTTTCAAGATATATAAAGTCACCAATTTCCCTGGGCACATCTTTAAGTCTGTTTTCGGGAACAACCAACTTTTTCAATCCTGAAAACCGGTTGATCTCGGGCGGCAGATAGGTTATGCCACAACCTCGTATGATCAGGTTTTCAAGATTTGTTAAACTTACAAGGTATTTTGGATCTAAAAACAATGGATTAAAGCTAATTTCAATTTCCTTGATCTGATCCAGGTGATGCAAACCTTTCAGTGTTTTAATATCATTATAACTTAAGTTTATAACTTCAAGCTTTTTTAGTTTTCTAATGCCCCTTGGAATTCTCTTCAGATTATTATTACTGAGATCAAGTGTTTTAAGTGAATCCCATTTATAAATCCTGATTTTTAGACTTTTACCTTGTTTTGCATTTCCACTGATCTTCAATGTTTTCAAACCTTTTAACTTGCGAAGCGATCCGGGCATTTTTTTAAAGTCATTTTCGGAGAGATTTAGATAGGAAAGACTATCATTCCTGTCAAACCTGATGGTCCCCTCACTCAGCTTGTTACCATATAAATTAAGGAATCTCAAATGGTTAAAATCACTGAACTTTACTTCAAAATTCGATATTTCATTCAATCCCAGGTTTAATGAATCAAGATATTTCAGATTAAAAATTTCAGGTGGAACAGATTTATAGGAACTATTAACAAGTTTTAGAACCTTTGTCTCTTGCCTAATTGTATCCAGTAATGCCTGATAACCTTCGTAACGTGCAGAATCCTTCTTTCTGACACTTTCCTGGTATTCTTTGGATAATGGTGATTTTAAAAATGCTTCC
Organism: uncultured Roseivirgaceae bacterium; assembly: GCA_964389805.1. Lineage (GTDB taxonomy): Bacteria > Bacteroidota > Bacteroidia > Cytophagales > Cyclobacteriaceae > JAGTVG01. Next base: position 2,474 of record CAYMFU010000190.1, read on the forward strand.
CGTTCTATTTGTCCAGCAGCCCTGGTCGAGTCCAATTTTCTTTTAGTCTTATACCAGTGTTCCCAGTGTTCCGTTCGGATTGATTTAAGTTCCTCCCTCCTTGCCTTGTCGATCTGTGTTTGCTGTGCTTCTAATTCTAAATTGAAGAACAGGTTTATCAAAAAGAAAAATACAAAAATCTTAACTGCGTATCTCATTAAAAAATCGTTCCTGCTAATATAACTAAAATTTTAGTTATGGCTTTTAATACGAGGAAGTACTTAGAGTTTAAATAAATCTTTCATCAACACCCTGTGAACTTTCTTATTTTTTAATAATGTCAAATAATTCAATTTATATAATCCTATATTGTATTTGAATTAAATCAACTACTGAAAAATAGTAAATAAAAAAATAAGTTTATAACCGTTCACATTTTCTGCTAATACTAATTATTATGAAACAAATCAATCCATTTTTTACCTATTTATTTATTGCAATTGTATTCATAATTTCTAGTTGTAAAAGTGAGCCCATAACATCTATCAATTCATTTGATGGCGTCAGATTAAGCTTTGATAATAAAGGTAATGGTGATACAACAATTATCCTGGTTCATGGATGGTCAAACACCAGAAGTATCTGGGATGACCAGGTATCACACTTTTCTGATAAGTACCAGGTAATTGCTGTCGACCTTCCAGGTTTTGGCGAATCTGGAAATAATCGCAGCGATTGGACAATACCAGCTTATGGAGAAGACATATCCACGATAATCCAACAGCTTGATCTTAAAAAAGTAGTGCTCGTGGGTTTTTCGCTGGGGGCCCCTGTTATAATAGAAACTTCAAATAAAGTACCAGGCCATGTTATCGGCCTGGTATTGGTCGATGCTTTGCATGAGGTAGAAGAGAAGATTCCTCCTCCGATGGCGCAGTATATTGACAGCGTCATGATGGACCTAATTACTAATCCTACCAAGGAGAAATTAGTTGGTGGTGGTTATTTTGTAAAGAATGTCGATTCAGCTTTTCACAGAGTTTTATCGTTCCTGGAGGGTGCCTCACATATTGGCTGGAGAGAATCTTTAGCGGGCACTATAAAATGGCAAAATGAAAATTGCACGAAGTCAATTAAAGCTGTTGAGGCTCCAATTATAGCAATAAACTCTGATTTGCGATTCACTAACGTAGATGCACTTAGACGCTATGCACCTGGTTTCAATGCAAAAATTGTCAAAGATGTAGGCCATTTAATAATGTGGGATAACACAGAGGAGTTCAATCGTTTGTTGGAAGAGAGTATACAGGATTTTAACGCAAAATACTGATCCTGTAATTGGCTGGTGAAGCCCCATATTTAGATTTATAGGATCTGCTGTAGTGGGAAGCATTTTCTACTGTACCGAGGTTGAAAATGCACAAACTGCAATGAATAAACTTATTAATAATGCTTTCATTTTTATATAATTAAAGGTTTTTAAATGTTTACATGAACAAATGAAAGACATTTTTGAGCAGGGGAGGTGACTCAGAAGATCAATTCCTTATATTTACAACAAAAGCGATTATTATCTATGGCTGGTAAATCATTTTTTAAGTATCTCCTGGTTTTTTTTATTTCTGCCCTATTTAACGGTTGTATAAGTTCTAAATTAAAAGTCGAAAATCAATCTTTAAATCACTTTCTGGAGAATTCAGCGGCATTTAATAATAGCTTTACCGGTTTAAGCTTATATGATCCGGATAAGGGTGAATACATCTATGAATACAATGCCGATAAATTTTTTACCCCGGCCTCAAATACGAAAATCTTTACTTTCTATACAGGGAAAAAGATATTTAAAGATTCTATTCCAGGCATTTTATACGAGGAACGAAATGATACCATTTTTTTTACCGGCACGGGAGATCCAACCTTTTTTGATGAAGATTTCTCTGTACAACCAGTTGGTGACTTTATGAAAAATTCCAGGTCAACCTTGGTCTATACAGAAAGAGACTTTTATAATGATCGTTTTGGCCCAGGATGGGCCTGGGACGACTATATGTACTACTTTTCTCCTGAAAAATCCTCTATGCCCATATATTCAAACGTAGTTCATTTTAGCCGATACCCGGGAGAAGGGAATCTAAGAATACTTCCAGGCAGATTCAATCGTTCGGTTACACACCTGAAAGATACTGTATTCAGCATTTCCCGAACAGAAAATGAAAACATGTTCACCGTCAGGCATGAACAAATGCCAGATACAATTGACCAAAGGATCCCATTTATATATTCCACTCCTCTGTTTTTAAGATTGCTTCGTGATACCCTGGAAAAACGTATATACCAACCTTCGAATAACATACCGGAGATGAGAAATATACTCTATAGTCAGCCTGTTGATAGCGTCATGAAAAAAATGATGATCATATCGGATAATTTCATTGCTGAACAGATGCTTATAATGGGTTCTGGTCATTTGTTCGACACGCTGAATGCTGATCTTTGTATCAAATATGCTATCGATCAGCTGTTCCCCGAACTGAAAAAGCAGATCGACTGGGTTGATGGTTCAGGCTTATCCCGGTATAATAAATTTACCCCCAGGGCGATCAGTATGCTGTTACAGAAAATCTATAATGAATATCCCCAGGAACTGATTATTGATCTATTCCCAAACGGGGGCGTTTCAGGAACTCTTAAAAATAATTTCAAAGAGGAAACTGCCTATGTCATTGCGAAAACAGGCTCAATGTCTAATGTGTATAATTTGAGTGGTTATTTGATCACTAAAAAAGGGGAATGGCTTATTTTCAGTTTCATGAATAATAATTTTGAAGTGCCAACATCTCTTGTAAAAATGGAAATGGAAAAGATCCTGAGGAATATCCATTTAAAATACTGAACATTTTGAATAGATGATCAATCCCGAGGATTTTTATTTATTGTGTAAAAGAATATATCTATGATCCTGGAAGCTTGTGTTGAAACATTTGAAGAAGCCCTGAAAGCGGAGTCAATGGGAGCCAGCCGTATTGAACTTTGTGATGATCTGAGTGTTGGAGGGATCACACCTTCCTATGCCCTGCTGGATTCTGTAAAGAAACAGTTGAAGATCCCCATTATGGTCATGATAAGGCCAAGAGACGGGAATTTTGTATATGATTCCTCCGAGTTAAAACTGATGAAACAAAGCATTGATGTATGTAAGTCGCTGGGTGTTATGGGCGTGGTATTTGGGATACTTGATAAACGGGATCTCATAGATGAAGAAAAAACAAAGATGCTCGCCGAATATGCGGATCCCCTTGAAATTACATTCCACAAAGCCATCGACGATACACCGGATCCGGTACATTCAGCTGAAATCCTGGCAAAGATCAAAGGAATCACCCGAATCCTTACTTCAGGTGGTAAACCTACGGCTCTTGAAGGGGCCGAAAATATTAAAAAGATGAGTAAGATTACAGCTGGTCACCTGAAGATCCTTGCTGCTGGTCGGATCACTTATAAAAATCTTGAGGAAATTTCCGGGATACTGAAGGTAGATGAGTTCCACGGACGAAAAATTGTTGGAAAACTATGATTTTCAGATGAAATGTATATGATCTTCAAACAATTCTTCATAATTTGTACCGACTGGTCTGTTTAATATAAATTATGAGTAGTAAAAAAGAAATTATCAGAAGAGGAGTTGATTTGTTTCGTGAACAGGGATATCACAATACCGGAATCAGCGATATCCTGGAAACATGCGATATCTCCAAAGGTTCCTTTTATAATTATTTCAGGTCTAAGGAAGGATACGGGATCAAAGTTATTAATTATTATGGTGACACCCTCCTTGAATATATGATTGGTAAATTGAGGTCTGGTGATGGAAGTCCGGTTGAAAAACTAAAAGAATTGTACAGCAGCTTTATTGAGATCGTTGAAAGGGAGGAGATCAAGTCCGGATGCCTGGTCAATAATATTTCAAATGAGATGGGTGGCTTGAACGACAGACTCGCTGAAGTAGCTGACCAGAATTTCAGGAAATGGATAGATGTAATTGCCAGGATAGTAGCCAAAGGGCAAGCCATCAATGAGATCAGAAATGATCTCGGAGCGCTGGAAATTGCTGAATATATGCATGGTACCTTTTTCGGATTGCTCTCCCGTATGAAAGTCACAAGAAGTACAGACGGCTTAAACGACTGGCTTAATATGACACTCAAATTCATAACGGAAGACAATGCCGGAGGGCAGTCAATGTAAATATCTTCTATCAGAAATCAGATATACTTTTTCCTATTTATCTCAGTTTCAGCATAAGGTTTTATATATGTATTTTGTTTCTGAAGCCAGTAGAAGGTAAAAGTTGAAATTAATAGG
>CAYMFU010000191.1:0-5566 GCA_964389805.1 uncultured Roseivirgaceae bacterium
AAACGCTCCTGGTGGTAATGAAGCCCCGGTTGCAGTTGTCAATGCGGTGCCGATAAACGGCGATGCTCCATTAGAGGTAACCTTTACGGGCTACAACTCCACCGATGATATGGCTGTGGAAAGTTATCAATGGGACTTCAATGATGGCTCTCCTACTTCAACCGAAATGACGCCCAGTCACCGATTTATTGAAGCAGGGGTTTATGAAGTTTCATTAACGGTCGGAGATGCAGAGGGTTTAACCGATACCAAAACGATTACCATAGTAGTTGTAGAAGGGACGGATAATAAAGATATTGAGGGAATACTTGTAGTAAATCCAGCCAAGGAAGTTGCACAGATTCAATTGATTGATAACGGGCCGGGGAATAGAAGAGTTGTTAAAATCCATTTACATGATTCAAGCGGGCGTCTGATAGGGTTATATGATCCGCATGAAATATTTGTGCACGGTTTGTATGAGATCCCCATATCAACATTGAGCAATAATAGTATCTACTTCATTGGATTTGAAATAAACAAGGGAGATCGAATCGTATTAAAATTAGTTGTAAGGAATTAAGGAATAATTTATACGAGTATTATGAAAAGAGTACGCTTTCTGTTACAATATCAGTTTTTTATACTATTTCGTTTAACAAATATGTTGGGTATTATACTTTCTTTTCTGTTAATCGGAATTTATTCCTGTACACATGACCGTTCTGTAAATTCAGATGACTTTGATATAGATACCGATGGTGACGGGATAATGGATAAGCAGGAAATTTCAATCGGGACGGATAAGGACAATCCATGTGATCCTGTTCAAAATTCAGGCTATACGTCATATGACTCCTTAAATATATTATGGTCCGTTGCGGATTGCGACAACGATGGAATAAATAATTCGGATGAGCTGTCAAATGCTACCAACCCTTATTTTAATGAATCCCTTTATAATCCCATTTATGCGATTCCGGAATTTTTACCAACATTGTCAGAACTTCAGCTTTTCGAGGGCAATCTTTCGGATCTTAAGTTAAATACGACCGTACAAGAATACAGCGTGAGTACACCACTTTTTATTGACTATTCCTATAAATTACGTTCTGTTGCCATTCCAAATGGGGAGCAAATGGAGTATAATGGTGAGGGGTTGCTCTTATTTCCTGACAATACCATACTTGCCGAGACCATTTATTACTTCAATGATGAACGAGATCCTGATCTGGGTAAGAAGATCATTGAAACCAGGATGCTGATTAAAAAGAACGGGCAATGGAACTCCGGGAACTATCTTTGGAATGATGAGCAAACTGAAGCATTTTTGGATGAAGATGCGAATATGGTTCAAATAGACTGGATTGATGATCAGGGAAACGATAGAATGATTAATTATAGGGTGCTTCCTAAAACCTTATGCCTTCAATGTCATAGTAAAAATGGTAGTACCACGCCCATTGGCCCTAAACCCCGGGCATTGAATTTTATCTATAAAGGAAATAATCAAATACAATATTTTGTAGATAACGGACTACTCACAGGTACACCGGACGTTTCACAAATTGCAGTGCTTCCAGATTGGACAGATACTAGCCTATTATTAGAGGATCGTGCAAGAGCCTACCTTGATGTAAACTGTGCACATTGTCATCAACCCGGTGGATCCTATAATATTAACTATGGAGATTCGTTCGAATTCCGTTTTGAAACTTCATTTGAGGACAGTAACATTTATGAAGCTAGAGTGGCCATTCAGGACCGGATGAATACTCAAATACCAAGTTACTTTATGCCCTTATTAGGTACTACGGTAATTCATGCAGAAGGGGTAGCCCTTATTGACGCATATATTGAATCATTGGAGTAATTGGTTATGGTTTGTCAAACCAAATATATCCTATATGAAATCTGTAAAATATGACCTTAAGTTTATACTAAAAAATTTCTTTATGATGAAAATAAAGTTTTTAGGTTTCGGCACAGTACTAGTAGTAAGTTTTGCCCTGTTATCAATGACAATTATTAAATCGAATGAACAAGACCCCTGGGAAGTTCCTGCTGACTATAAAAATATGAAAAATCCTTATGCCAGCGTCGCAGATGATGAACAAATTGGGGAGGAACTATATGGGATGTATTGTCAAGCCTGCCATGGTATTAATGGGAAGGGAGACGGAGTAAATGCAGAATTAACAAATACACCGGTCACAAATTTTACGCTGTCTTCTTTCAAAAATCAATCAGACGGAAGTCTGTATTATAAAGTAATCACTGGCAGAAATGATATGGTAAGTTTTCAATTAATCATACCGGAAGAGGAAGATCTGTGGATGGTTATTAATTATATAAAAAACTTGTAGTAAATAGTTGATTATACTTTTTCTGATTTATTTTTCAAAAGTTGCGATGATTTATTGCTCTTCTCCTTGAATATGGACCTATTTAAATTTGTAGACTCTTGTTATATTAAATCCGATTAAAATATCACCTTCGAAAAATTTATTTTGGTTGAACACATAATTTTGTTGTGAAACAATACCATTATAATTGGATATGAAGAGCTGAAAGGCGTGGCCCAAAGTTGCAAATTCTACTCCGATACTAAATCCTGGTTCAGGATCAGCATCAAGTACCTCATCATTCAGATGATGAGTAAACGGGAGACTGAAATCTACCAGGATAGATCCTTGCTTGCTTATTTTATATCGTCCACCCACTGATATGCCAAACACGTCATTGTTCATTCTGTATTCCACATAATTATAATGAGATAAACTAGGTGCAATTTGCAATGAAAAATCAGGACTAAATCTCCTTGCAATGATTATTTGATGGAAAAAGGAAAATCTATCTTGGTCAAATTCAAAATTTTCTTTTTCTTGGGTGTCAATTGCAAAATTTCCATAGTAGGACACATTTACGGGAACCTTGTCCGAACGCGTTTGGCGTAATATACCGACTTTCAAATTAAAATCTTGCAGAAGATTAAATTTAGTGATTCCAAAACCAATTGTCCACCTGTCATGAACGGCATATGTTAACCCAAGTCGGATGTTTGAAGCTCCAAAAATCCCGGCATAATCTTTTTCTCCTGAATTTAATAGGCCAAATCTATGCTTTATCCCCAGCTCCATACTATTTTTTGTAAATAACACATTGGTTGGATTATCAATGATGAAGGAACTTTTGAAGGCAGGACGTTGAGGTTTTTCGGGAATTGTATCTTTTTTTACTTCTTGTGAAACAATCAATAATGGTAACATGGAGATAGCAAAAAAAATTATTTTAATACATTTCATGTCTCTCGTATTGAAGATTAATTATTTAAAGCCCCTTGCTCAATCCAGTTTTTGACTAAAATTATATCCGAAACTGGCAAACTGCCACTTGGGGGCATTATACTGGGATTTCCAAGAAGTCTTTGATATAATTGGCTGGCATCTTTATCATTCGCAATTATATAAATACCATTGGTAATACTATTATATGAATTATCTTCTGTAAGATCCGGAGGTGATACAAGGATGGGATGACATGAAGTACAATTGTTGGTGAAAATAGGCTGAATGTCAAATTCAAAGGAAACCACATTATTATCATCAGCTGTTTCCGGTAAACCTTCGTCATAATAACAACCGGATAAAAAAAGTATCAGAATTGTTGTAGCGCCCCGGCTTATTAATCTTGGTATTTTTTTCATAATGGGAAATTTAAACTGTAAAAAAAAACGGTATGCAAGATTATATTTGGAAACTGAAAGTTTAATTTCTCTCATTGGCTGATTTCATCTAAATGTTTTTCTTTGAATATTAATGTCAATAATGTTTTAGTACTGTTTGTTATGGTTGCATGGTTAAATATTACGATACCAAAAGGAAAATCGCAAATGGTGTAGAAGCAGGTGTCTAATCATGTGGTATCTCTATTTAAAAATCTACATCTAATTTAAGTGTGCAACTTGATCCGGTAAATTCTTTTTTACTAATAAATCTGTTGTACTAGTGCCACCATTAGTATCAAAACGGTTTTGACAATCACAATCGCCAGGTCTGGTAATAGGCGCACGGGTACATTTAACAGGCTAAACTTGAGATAAATTTAGTCCGCTATAAATTTAGGATCATATAAAGTCCTAATTCATGATTTTTATCATAGTTGAAGAAACCGGGATTATGTTGAAAGGAGCGGGTTTTGTTTTTTTTATTTATCCATTATTAACTCTAAACCTCACTGTAAAAATCAGCTAAGCTGTCAGTGAATCTAATAGTCCCTAAAAATAAACTTATCGTCAAGCTCTAGTTCCCACATTCAATTGCACTATCGGCCATTGCCCCGGAAGTGACCTCGTCAAGACTATAGGAATCCTGAAACAATACGAATTTATCAATAGCATGACCCGAGGAGCGGGCCGAAATTTCCATAGAATATTCACCGGGACTGTCAAATGTCACATAGATATTATGTCCATTGTTGTCAAAGGTTAGCGCCTGCCATTTAAAGCTTAAATCACTCCCGCCTCGGTATACTTTAAACCACCCATCTGCACCGGCACCTTCAGGATTAGGTGTTTTACCGCTGCCTGTAGGATATACGATGCTCGTTCCATTTTGGGCAAAGAAATCATCGGCATCTGGAAATCGCAACCAACTATCGTTATGATCCGTTCCATTACTACCTATAGTAACTGAAGAATTCCAGACAAATTCATAAGTTCCGGGATTGGTTATCACAATTTTAAAGGTGGCAAGGCCGTTACCCGGATTACCGAGATACTGTTGGCCACCCCAAACGATATAACCCTCTCCGCTGTATCCGGCTTCCATGGTGTCAATTTCCCAGGGACTTGAGTAATTATTTTTTTCAATTTCTGCCAGTATATATCCCTCTGATTCGAGAAAAACATAGTCTTGCGGATCACAGGCAGAATCTGTTCCCTCACCTGAACTTCCTCCTGTCTCCCCTTCTCCACTATTACCGGAATCAGCACCACCACTATTTCCCTCTTCGGGCGAATCGTCTTCAGAAGAACTGTTCTCTTCAGTACTGTTCTGCTCCATTGATAAAGTGTCCTCCGTACAACTTAATAGGCCAAAAAGTAGCAGGGAGAGGTATAGGAGTTTTAGCGATCTGGAATTCATGAACAAAGGGTTTAGAAATTGTGTATGTTATTTAATTTCGAACGGGTAGTGCAATTTTTTATTGCTAGGTCAGGACAGCATTCGATGAAATACCATGGATTCCATTGTATTTCTAATTGATTTATGGCTCATAATCAAGTACTTCACCCTCTTACTAAAAGTCCTGAGTGCTTGCAGATGGTTTTATCCCGGGCTACCAAATATGACTATTGAGGCGATAATGATTGCCACCTTAATCAATTGTGATAGACTGTTGTCTTTTCTATTAGAATTCGTTCGTTTACATGTTACTCCTAATCCCAATGGTGGCATGCAATCAGCTCATAACTAAGTAATTACGTAATTTTGTTACAAATTCAATTTAAAAAACGGTCATTTGCGGCCTATGCAGATTGTCCTCAAAAAAAGCAGGTCTTACACCCACTTTTCTGTTAATAAAACGA
>CAYMFU010000192.1:0-39726 GCA_964389805.1 uncultured Roseivirgaceae bacterium
TTTAAGTGCCCTGTTAATTTCCTGCACATCTGATCCATCGGAAAATCTTGCAGGCAGACCCAATATTATCTTCATAATGTCTGATGACCATGCTTATCAGGCTATAAGTGCATACAATTCCGAATTAATTCAAACACCAAATATTGATAGAATCGCTGATCAGGGTATTAAGTTTACGCATTCCTTTGTAACCAATTCTATTTGTGCACCCAGTAGAGCTGTTTTACTCACCGGAAAATTCTCGCATTTAAACGGTATTACAGGAAATTCTGCTGCGTTTGACGGAAGTCAGGAAACATTTCCGAAGATTCTTCAAAGAAATGGATATCAGACCGCATTGATAGGTAAATGGCATTTGAAAAGTCATCCTACCGGATTTGATTACTGGAATGTATTACCAGGTCAGGGGGATTATTACAATCCTGATTTTATTAATGGGGGAAATGATACGGTATATAATGGTTACGTAACTGATATTATTACTCATTTGTCTATTGATTGGTTGGAAAAAAGGACTAAAAAGAAACCTTTTTGTTTAATGATGCATCACAAGGCACCTCATCGAAGTTGGATGCCGGCAATAAAGAACCTGGAATTGTTTAATGATGAGGATTTTACGCTACCTGGAAATTTCTACGACGATTATACAGGCAAAGAAGCCCTTAAAATACAAATGCTAACCGTGAAAGACCACATGGATGTTCGAATGGATTTTAAGATTCCGTGTGATTCTTGCGATACAGTTTCAGTTAATTCCTGGGCGCCAGGTGAGTATTGGCGTAGACTTGACCGTTTGTCTCCTGACGAACGACGAAATTGGGATGACTCCTATTATAAGGAAGAAATTGAGTTTTACCATGTGAAAAATGATGAATCAAAATACGATCATTGGAAATTCAGACGATATATGGAAGATTATCTTAGATGCATTGTTTCTGTTGACGAAAGTGTGGGCAAGGTGTTAGATTTTTTAAAAGAAAACAATCTGGTTGATAATACTATTGTAGTTTATACCTCCGATCAAGGATTTTTCCTTGGAGAACATGGCTTGTTCGACAAGCGTTTTATGTACGAAGAAGCGATGCGGACTCCTTTATTGATTAGATATCCAAAGGAGATAAAGGAAAATACACAGACTACAAGGCTTACTCAGAATTTAGATATTGCTCCCACATTACTTGATGTAGCAGGAATCACTGTTCCTGGTGATATGCAAGGAGAAAGTTTACGAAAAATATGGCTAAACGATGTTTTGGAATGGAGAGATGCAATTTATTATCATTACTATGAGAAAGGATTTGGAGCAACTCCTCATTACGGTATTAGAACCGATCGCTATAAATTAATTCATTTTTATGATGTAGTTGATTCATGGGAATTTTATGATCTGGAAACAGACCCAAATGAAATGAATAATTTATACACTGATCCTGGATATGACCAAAAAATAAAGGAGTTAAAAGCCAAATTGATTGAATTACAAGAAAAATATAAGGATACGGTATAGAGATTTTGGACAGATTCATCCGCCATTGCCCATATACACAATGGTTAATGGTAATAAATTATGAAATACAACCGTTCCATAGAAATCAACAATCTCTTAGGATTAGTAAAAAATAAATAATTATGTGTGAAGATCAATTAAAAAAAATTAAAAAGAACAAAATGGAGAAAAAAAATGAATCTAATAGAATTAAACGTCGGAAGTTCTTACAACTTGGATCGACGTTTGCAGCTTCTGCTATATTTTTACCTGTAAGCGGTCATAAAGTATTCGGAGCTCTTAATCCTAGCCTAACGAAAAATTCAATTCCTACCGTTACGCTCAATAACGGCATACCCATGCCGATGCTCGGGTTTGGTACCAATACCCTAAATGATCTTACCTGTGTGCGATGTGTGTCTGATGCAATTTCAGTAGGTTACCGTCTGATTGATACTGCTAAAGTTTACGGAAATGAAGAATCTGTAGGAGCAGGGATAAAGCAAAGTGGCATAAAAAGGGAAGAGCTATTTATAACCTCAAAACTTTGGGTTGATGATTCGGGATATGACAGTTCAAAGAAAGCCTTTGAAACAACCTTAAGTAAATTGGGCTTAAAATATTTAGATCTATATCTCATCCACCGTCCTAGGGGAGATGTAAAAGGTTCCTGGAAGGCCATGGAAGAACTCAATAAGGAAGGTAAAATCCGTGCCATCGGCGTGAGTAATTTTGAATCTGAACACCTTGATGATTTGATGTTAGATGCCAAGATCAAACCGGCGATCAATCAAATCGAAACTCATGTTTTCTTTCAGCAGCACAATGCATATAAAGATTTGAAGAAAAGGGAAATACAAATGGAAGCCTGGTCTCCTTTTGCAGCAGGTCGAAATGGGATTTTTACGAATCAAACCCTGGCTGATATAGGCAAAAAGTATAATAAGAGCATTGCTCAGGTATGCTTAAGGTGGCACTACCAGAGAGGTATTGTCGCTATCCCAAGAAGTTCCCAAAAAGCTCATATGATTGAGAATTTAGACATTTTTAACTTTGAGCTTGCCAAAACGGATATACAGACTATAGCCAAACTGGATTTAAATATTACTCAATTCCCTGAGTGGGAGTAAAGTTGAAAAAATAATGCCTTGAATTCTTAGTTATCTGGATTAAATGTACATAAACAGCAAAAAAGATGGGGTATAGATAACCTGAACGATTTAAAGGGATCAAATGAATTATACCGTAAGGAAGGCTACTAACAATTAATTATCAGTCAAGAAAGCGAGAAAAGATTCATTTTGATCTGTATGTATATCAATTTTTAGGTTAGTATTTTGATCTTGATGTTCTAGCTTTATAGCATTGTCAGTTCAGAAAATGGCAGAACGGTTCGCATTCTCAATGTTATTGATGATTATAATCGACAGGCTTTGTTATGCGAACCCGGTTTCGGATTGTCTTCCCCAAGGGTGGTTGAGTTATTTGAACAATTTAGAACTGTGATTCAGGATTGGATGGAGGATCACAATTATTAACACCCCTATTCCGGTTTAAATGATTATTCACCTATGGAATTTAAAAGAATAAGAAGCACTTAAAATTTGCTAATTTAACGCTGTTGGAATTAGGGGGTATCTACATTTTCAATTCCTTTTGCCAAAAAATGGTTTTAGCCTTAGTGGTTATCCGGGGTACATTAGGAGTAAGTGATTTGGGAGAAATTTCAGGATTATAGGATATATAAATGCTCAATTATAGTGATACCAACAAATTAAAATAAAATAAAACAACCATTATGATTACGCGAAATAAAAGACTAATTGTCATTATTCTCTCAGTAGTGCTTCTATTACTCATTCCCTTCATAGCGATGCAATTTACCGATGAAGTAGACTGGAATCTTCTCGACTTTATAGTCATGGGAATTCTACTACTAAGTACAGGTCTCCTGTGTGAGCTTGTAATGAGGAAGATAAAAAAACCCAGGCACCGAATCGCCCTCTGTGCAGCCCTTGTAATAGCATTCCTCCTCATCTGGGCAGAACTTGGAGTTGGAATTTTCGGGATTCCTTTCAGCGGAAATTAGACAGTAAAACAGAAACCACATACAACAATAGCAGTACATAATATCGGGTTTTGTGAGAATTATTAGAAATAGCAATTAATGAACTTATCACGAGGCAGATAGTGATGAACTTCGAGAACCTACACTGAGCATAGTCGAGAATCTTGGATTTAATTCGGCTTTTGGTTTTCAATGCCGCTAGCATGCTTGTGATTACCAAATCCACCACGTAACTTCGCTTAGCGCAAGGATAGTGCTCTTTTTAGAAAAAGCAATTATTAGATATTCATACATTATTAAACTGAGATGAAATGATAAAAGTAATTCAATCAATATTCATTATTGCAATCATTGTTAATATGATTGCATGTGATTCACAAACAAAAAAGTGATACAAAAAGTGAACAGGAAACAATATCAACTGAATTTGAGAAACCTTCTGATGCAGACTTCCTTGCTTTCATGGTATATCACCATATGAATTATATGAAAACAACTGCGGAACAAGCAGGCGGAACCAATAAGTTGCTTCATACAAGAAAGTTGCCGACTGAAGGAACAGATCCTGTCGTTACACCCGCCTTAGATCACATTTATACCAAAGCAGTAATAGACTTATCAGAAGGTTCTGTTACGGTTGAATTTCCAGAAGTCGAAAAAGGACGGTACTATTCCATTCATATCACAGACGAAGAACATTACACGATTTATGATGAAGTTTTTCCTAAAGGTGTTTATGTTTTCGTTCGTGAGGGCAAAAACATGGAGATTCCTGAAGGCGCTAAGGCAATTAATTGCAGGGGTGATTATCCTCATCTTTTTATTCGTGTTCAGGTATTTAATAACAATGACCTTCAAAATGTTTATCCCGTTCAGGACCATATAAAATTAAATGGAGTTAGCAAAGAATTAGTATTTGAAAATCCAATTCAATTCACTTTGGAAAATCGTGATGTTTATCCACAGAATAAAAAAATGTTGGAATCATCAATAAACTTTAGTCATGATGATTACCTCAGAGTAAGCAATTATATTGGCGCAAATGCACCACGCATTGGTGCATCTGGTAACTTTGGGAAATTCGGATCCATTGACAGTAATGAAAAAGGAGCTGATGACATGGAAAATCGAGTAGGAGGAATAATTGGACACCTTGGATTTCCGGTTCATCATGCCTATTACCAGCCCTATTTTACCAACTGTAACGATGAAGTATTTAATGGAGACATAACAGAAGTTTTCACATTCCCATATAAACCAGAGGGGGTGGAGTTATTTTGGTCGGTAACCCGCTATAGCGCGATAACCCGTAATACAATAGCTGAAAAAAAAGACCTGTTTAATGCATACAACACAAAACCAGATCAGGATGGCAATATTACAATTACATTCAGTGTCGAAGACCCTAAGGATGGAACTTATTGGATGCCTGTCAATGCAGGTGAACCATATTATTTTGTGTGCCGATACTACAAGCCCGATTTGAATAATTTACCGAAAAAGCCATGTAATTAGCGGATTGAATGTAAATATTATCCAAAAATGATTAGCAACCAGAGACACAAATAAAATGAAAAAATATATTGTCGGTATCGGAGCACTAATACTCCTTGTTGCAGTTTATCTTATTATAGATAGCCTTCTATTCGATGGTTTTAAACCAAAGAGCATAAATCAAAATGGCTTTCAAGCAAATTATTTTGCAAAGAACACCACCATAAACAAAACAGCTATAATTCTAATAGGTGGAGGACAATGGGGGAATTACTGGGGTGAACAATTTGCGAACAAAGGATTTGTGGGGCTATCATTACCTTATACCAGGAATAAAGGCCTACCCAAATTACCGGAAGAGATACCGTTAGAATACTTCGAGAATGCCATAAAATGGTTAAATGAACAACCCGAAGTTAACCCCGATAAGGTCCTTGTAATGGGAGCATCAAGAAATTCGGAATTAGCCCTGATCATTGCTTCGGTTTTTCCTGAACTGATCAGTGGAGTTATTGCATATGCACCAAGTTCCGTTTCCTGGTCAAATACGGTTTTACCATTTAACTCTGATACAATAAAAGCTAGCTGGACGTACAAAGGAGAAGACATACCCTATGTACCAATGGATAAGATTACAGGTAATAATTCGTCTGAAATTAACACTTTAGAATATTGGGAAAATGGTTTAAAAAAACACGATCATGTTAGTGCGGCTTCAATCAAAGTTGAGAGGATAAAAGGGCCTATTCTACTCTTTTCAGGAAAAAATGATGGTGTTTGGCCTTCATCTTTAATGGCAGATATGATAGAAAAAAGAATTAATGACAATGATTTCAAATATGCTTTCAATAATATCCAATATGAATATGCCGGACATCTAATTTCCCTGAATCCAGATTCAGATTCAGATACCTCTGAGAGAATGGGTAAAATTACAATCGATGGCAAAGTCTACCAATTTGCTTATGGTGGCACAATGAACGGAGATAATAATGCCAAAAAGCTCGCCAGAATAAAAGTATTTGAATTTATTGATAAACTGTAATTCTAAAACAACTCGTTGTACAAAACTGTTTCTTACCATGGGCGCAGGTTATAACAGCACAAAGGCAATCTGCAAGCCAAGCTACAACCCATGCCAAATACCTTAGCAGCAAGTTTAATATATAGAACTATGAACGATAATCTGAATCAGAATAAAAAAAACGCTATTGACTTCTATAAAATGGCCTATGAAGGGAATCCAAGGGAAGCTGTGAAATTATTTGTTGGCTCTGAATACATTCAGCATAATCCATTAGTAAGTGATGGGACAGAACCATTTATTGAATATTTTGAGAGAATGGCAACGGAATATCCTGAGAAATCCATTGAATTCGTACGTGCAGTCTCCGAAGGTAATTTAGTAGCTCTGCATACGCATCAGGTTTGGCCTGGAAACGAGGAGTATGTAACAATGGATTCTTTTAGATTTGATGATTTTGGAAAAATCATAGAACACTGGGACTCTATGCAAAAAATTCCCAATAGCTCAGCCAACAATAATTCGATGTATTAGGATTAACAATCCTGAAAATAACACTGCCCTGCACGCAAGGCGGCTGATCAGGCGAAATAACCTTCCTGCATTTTTATTGGCATTATTACTCCGACCGTACTATATTGGCGTAAAACGGTCCAACGCTTAGTGCAGGACCGTTAGCAGAAATTAGATAATATTGATTTTCCCTAAAAAGCCATGACAAAAATACTTTTATGCCTCTCAATGCTGTATTCAATCATTTCACTTTCCTCATGCAATGATAAGGATAAGGTTATGATTCCAGTAAATTATAATATACACACTTTCTATTATAGCTGGTATGGAGTCCCGCAAATTGACGGAGAATATAATAACTGGAATCACCCTATTATACCACACTGGGTAGACTCCACCTGGAACAATGCGGGTAGTTATCCTGGCGGAGATGATATTGGCGCAAACTATTATCCCCAGTTAGGCTGCTATAGCTCAAATGACCCGGAAGTTATTACCCTTCATATGAAACAGATAAGAGATGCTGGTATTGGCGTAGTGGCTATTAGCTGGTGGGGTAAAGATTCTTTTTCAGACCAATCAGTAAGAGTCTATTTAGATATAGCACACAATTTCGGATTAAAACTGGCCTTCCACATTGAACCCGTATACAAAACAGCAGAGGAATTCAAGGCACTCCTTGAATATATATCAGTTAATTACTCAGAACACCCCGCCTTCTATAAACTCAACGGTAAGCCATTTTATTATTTATATAACTCCTATAAATTAAATTACCAGAAGTGGCAAAGCATACTCAGTCCCGATAGTTTATCAAGTATTAGAAACACCCCTCTTGATGGTATTTTTATAAGTCTGTGGACTCTCAGGAAAGATGGAGAGTTTGCTCTGGTATCCGGATTTGATGGATTTTATACCTATTATGCTACGGATGGTTTTCATTTTGGATCTACAATATCGAACTGGCATCATATGTCAGAATATGCAAAGGAAAATGATCTCATTTTTATTCCCTGTGTTGGGCCGGGATATATCGATACCAGGATTAGGCCCTGGAATGAAAGAAACACAAGAAACAGGGATAATGGTCAGTATTATGAAAAGATGTTTATGAATGCTATCCATGCTAATCCTGATTTTATCGGTATTACCTCATTTAATGAATGGCATGAAGGTACTCAGATTGAGCCGGCAATACCAAAAAGATTACCCTCATACACCTATGAAGATTATGGAGAAGATACCGATCCATTGTTCTATATCAAAAAAACAAGAGAATTAATTAGTGAATATGAAAAAAAAGCAAAATCTTCATTCTCCGAGTAAAATTGGAACAACAAAGTAGGAAAAGAGAATCTTCCTACAGTACATATCCACTTACTCTTTTTTATTTTAAGAAACTAATTCAAGTGGTTTGCAATTAAGATTGCAGCATTGATAGGACTATTCACACATCAGGCCATTGAAAATATAATTTACGTTATGAACAATCATCAAAAAATCATTCTTGGCATATTTCTAGTTTCAATTTTTTCTTGTGGAAGAGTTAATAAGGATACTTTCGAATTCTCGTTGGAGGAATTCAATCATAATGGTCTAAAAAGAGAATACATATATTACGCTCCCGAAAACCTAAAAAAGGATGCCCCTTTAGTGGTTGTATTGCATGGTTTCACAAGCAGTGCTGAAAAAATCATGAACTATTCGAAGATTAATACATTAGCAGAAGAAAATAATTTCGCTGTTGTTTATCCTCAAGGATCATTAGACAAAAATTCAAATACCTTCTGGAATGTAGGATATACTTTTCATCCGGATGTTACTATAGACGATGTTAATTTTATCGTAGCATTAGTTAAGTATTTGCAAAATAGATATTCCCTCTCTGTCACAAATACTTTTTTAACCGGTATGTCAAATGGTGGAGAAATGTGCTATCTATTAGCATGCAATCATCCCGAAGTTTTTAGTGCTATTGCCCCGGTTGCCGGAATGATGCTTCAAAGTTTTTTTGATAATTGCGATTCTATGAATCCGATTCCAGTGTTTGCGGTATTTGGAACAGATGATGAAGTAACCAATTTCAGTGGGGACTTGCTTGATGAGGATGGCTGGGGTTCATACATTAGTATTCCATCCACTATTGAATATTGGGCGAAAAGAATTGATTATGATGTTGTTGAAATCGACACCCTCCACAATATTAATATGAATGACAGCAGTTTTATAGTGAGTGAAAGTTATTTAAACAGTCAAACTGAAAAAGAAGTTTTGTTCTATAAGATCATCCATGGAGGGCATGAATGGCCCGGTGCATGGGGAAATATGGATGTATCGATCAGTAATGAAATTTGGAATTTTTTTAAAATCTATATAGAGTAAGGTCTGGTAAGCACGAAATATTATAAGGAAAAAGGATTTAAAAACTATTAAATAATAAACCAGCTTAGTGGCAAATCCTCAAATATGCGTATCTAACACATTCATCCTAGCAAACAGTGAAACAATTACTATTTCATTAATATAAAAGTTTGAATCATGCATGTGCTTTGACATATCACGGGTAAGCTGGCAAAAGCAGGCAACAACCTTTCTGTTATTTTTCTGGCTTGTTCAAAACAACGATATTATATTGGTTAAATATTAAGTCTGATTTCGGAGGCTGAGCTGACACCCGGATTATCGAATCATCATGAATGAAGCTGATATTATATTAACAAAGCAGATCACAGGGGGCAAAACACCAGGTGTTCATTACCTTATTTTTGATAAAGATTCAATTATTCATAGATTTCATAAAGGATATACAGATGTAAAAAACCATTTAATGGTTGATCAGAATACAACTTTTAATGCGTTTTCTTTAACAAAAACATTCACAGCACTTGCTGTTATGCAACTATTTGAAACGAATCGGCTGAACATTGATATTCCCGTAATACAGTATGTACCAGACTTCCGCTATTCCAGCAAAGTTACAATCAAGCAACTTCTGGCACATACGGCGGGCATACCCAATCCCATTCCTCTCAGCTGGGTTCACCTTGAAGAGGAACATAAGACTTTTGATGGAAATGCTTTCTTTAATCCGATTTTTAAGAAGTTCAACAAATCCAAATCAAATCCTAATGAAAAGTTTTTATACTCAAATCTGGGCTATATCGTACTTGGGCAGATTGTTGAGCAAGTCTCAGGCGGAACCTATGAAGATTATATCCGGGATAAAATAATTCAACCTTTGGGGATAAAACCTGAGGAATTGGGATTTGATGTTCAGAAGAAAAACCTGCATGCAAAAGGGTATCAGAAACGGTTTAGCATTGTTAATGGAGTTCTTGGTTTCTTTCTAGACAAATCAAAGTACATGGACAAATCAGAAGGCAGATGGAAACCCTTTAAAAACCTTTTTATTAATGGAGCATCATATGGTGGATTATCAGGTAGTCCTGATGGTTTTAGAAAATACATCCAGGAATTATTAAAACCCAATAGTGTTTTATTATCTGATGAATACAAAGAAAAGTTATTCATTGAAAATTATACAAATTCCAATAAACCAACTGGCATGTGCTTATCGTGGTTCAAAGGAGCGTTAAAAGGGCAGGAATATTATACACATGCCGGAGGAGGTGGCGGTTACTATTGTGAAATAAGGATCTACAGGGATCTTGACATAGGAAGTGTTATCATGTTCAACAGATCTGGCATGACGGATGAACGGTTTTTAGATAAATTGGATAAATATTATATTGATAATTAGCTACATAGAATATTAGAGAAGAGATGAAAAAAATTAATTATTTAGTAGCATTTCTGTTTATTAGTTTTGAATTATTTTCTCAAAATGTGGCCGATTCTGGATATCTAACCGATGATGGAGGATGGTGCTGGTTTTCTGATCCACGGGCCCTCTATATAAACGGTCAGGTTATCACCGGTTGGGTAAAATCAATTGGGACGGTTGAAGCCGCATTATTTAATGTTTCGGGACGATCTGTCCAAAAAGGCGATTTGTATTATCGCCTTGAAAAAGACGACCATAATAATCCTGCATTTGTTAAAGCCGCTGATGGTACCGTATTGGCTATGTACACACGGCATTCATTGAAGGATATGTTTATAAATGTGATTGATCCTAACAATGCCAATTTTCATATTAAAGAACCTCAATTAGTACATCTTATAAGCAAGGAAGAGCTTCAGAAGTTTCCCAGGGAAACGATAACCTATGCTAATCCTTTCCGATTGGAAGAAGAGGGCAACCGGATCTATTGCTTTGGTCGGTGGACCGGTTTCAAACCTAATATGATGTGGTCGGATGACAGCGGGGCGACATGGACAAAAAGCAAAGTTTTCATCACGAATTATCCTTTTGACCCAGGTAACAGGCCATATGTAAAATACTTTTCAGATGGCAAGTCAAGAATTCATTTTGTATTTACAGACGGCCATCCTCGTGTAGAACCTACAAATTCGGTGTACTATGCATATTATGAAAAAGGGAATTTTCACAAAGCGAATGGCAGCAAAATTACTAACATGGAAGGCATTCCTTTTGAACCGGGAAGTGCCTCGGTTATTTTTAAGTCAAATGAAGACGAAGGACGTGCCTGGATAGCAGATATAGGGAAGGATAGAAACGGGAATCCTGTGGTTTTGTATACTAAAAGTCCGGAGGAAACTGATCACCGGTATTGGTATGCCCGTTTCGATGGCAAAGAATGGTTGAATTATGAAATTTGTAAATCAGGCAAATGGTTCCCTCAAACTCCTGAAGGAAAAAAGGAGCGTGAACCTCACTATTTTGGAGGTATAACGATACATCCTGATAATGCTAACGTAATATATCTTTCCCGCCAGGTTAATGACGTATTTGAAATTGAACGATGGGAAACGAAAGATTATGGTAAAACATGGAAAAAAGAAGCGGTTACACATAAATCAAAATTTGATAATGTCCGCCCATTTATTCCCCGAGGATTAAAAGCTGATGATCAGGAGATTGTCTTATGGATGGAAAATCAGAAATACATACATTACACGGATTATAAATCATCTATTAAATATCAAGTCAGAAAAAAGCAGACATATTAATTCGATCCAGATGCAAATGGCAATACAATGCCAGTTTGCCGAATAAGGATTGATAATATAATGAACTGATTATAATAACCGAAAAATCATTCTATGAAAATCTCATACTTTAAATTATTGATACTTGTTTTATTAATTGCCTGCACCAAAAATGAAGGCATTGAAAAAGAACTCAATGAATATAATGTTGCAGCCTATATCTGGCCATCATGCCATCATGATGAACGTTTTGGGAATATGCTTTGGCCTGAAGGTACAGGTGAATGGGAAATAATTAAGAAAGGGACTCCTCGTTTTGAGGGGCATTATCAACCCAAGGTTCCTTTATGGGGATATGAATTGGATGATGATCCAAAGGTTATGGAAAAATGGATCGACGCGGCAACAGATCATGGGATCAACACATTTATCTTTGATTGGTACTGGTTTGATGAGGGCCCATTTCTGGAAAGTTCTCTAAATAATGGATTTCTTAAAACTGCAAACAGGAATGAAATGAAATTTTATCTCATGTGGGCTAATCATGATGTTAAAAGAAACTATTGGAACGTTCATAAGTTCAAAGATGACGAAACTTTGCTATGGGACGGCGCCGTTGATTTGGATAATTTTAAGACAATTGTCGACCGGGTTATAAACAAGTATTTTAATCAACCCAATTATTTCAAAATTGATGGGATGCCGGTTTTCTCAATATTTGCCATATGGAATCTTCTGGAAGGGCTGGGGGGTATTGAACAAACCAAAGAAGCCCTGGATTATTTCAGGGAGGAAATCCGGAAAGCAGGATTTCCCGGCCTTCATCTCCAGTTAGTAGTTTTTGGCAACCCAAATCAGGATATGATAAAAAATATTAATGCATTGCAGTTTAATAGCGTCACAAAATATAACTGGGGATGGTCTAAAGAACAGGACTATATCAAATGGGCTATTTCAGCAGCAGAACAAAGAGATCAGTGGGATACGAGTTTGTCGATCCCATACTTCCCAAATGCATCTATCGGATGGGACGACACACCCAGGTTTCCACATAAGGGAAAAACCGATATTGTCAGTTTTAATAAATCTCCAGAGGGATTTGCTGCTTCACTTGAACTAGCCAGAAAGTACTGTGATAGTCATCCGGATCAAACTAAACTCATAACGATCTTTTCCTGGAATGAGTGGATTGAAGGTGGATACCTTCTACCTGATGTTAAATTTGGATTTCAACACCTTGAAGCAGTAAAAACCGTAATGGATGGATCTTATGATTCATACACAAAATGATTTAAAGGAATATAACATTTATTTACAATTCAAATAATATGAAAAGAAGAGACTTTTTGAGTCGTACCGGAATGACAGCCGGTGCACTCCTGGCAGGTCCAGCCCTATTTAGTAATGTCGTTAAAGCTGATCCAATGTCCAGAATTGGTTTAACAACGGTTGTATTCAGAAACAAGTTCTCAAGTACCAATCCGGATTTAACTTCTGATGAACTTACATTAAAGGATATACCTCAGTATTTTTCGGAAAGATTTGGAATCCGGAACCTTGAGTTCTGGTCAGAACATTTTGAGTCCAGAGAACAAGCCTACCTGAAGGAATTAAAAAAATCAATTCAGAAATATGGCAGCAGGCTGATCAATATCCAGGCCGATACACCAGGGAAAGATATATCGAATCCGGAAAATGGTAACAGTGCATTAGCCGTTCAGGAGCTCAAAGAATGGATAGATGTGGGGAAATTTCTCGGTTCGAAAATGGTCAGGGCCAGTTTTATGCACAAGTCCTTTGAAGAAGGTATGAAATCAATGAGATTATTAATTGATTATGCAAATAGCCAGGGAGTGATACTACTTGCTGAAAACCATTTCGATCTGCTATCTGTCCCGGAAAACCACCTGGAACTTGCTAAAAAAATGAAAGATGAAGGTTTTGGCCTCCTGGCAGATTTTGGGAATTATCCGGATGATATCGATCGGTACGAGGCTTTAAAAATGATCGCCCCATATACCCTTCTGGTATCAGCTAAAACCCATGCTTATGACGAAGATTATAACCATATATCATTTGACTTTGATAAGTGCGTACAAATCATGGAAGCTGGAGGTTTCAGAGGTATCTACTCCCTGGAGCAGTGGGAAAATGGACCACTTAACTATGATTTTGAGAAAATTGTGGACTGGATGACAGAACATGTAATGGCAAACTTAAGTTGAAGGATAAGTTCTTTACTGGATAGAAAAGGCACACGAAGGATTTAGGAACAACACGCGCTATGCCTTTGCTATTACATTAAAAGAATTAGGTGAGCTCATCGGAGTGATGGGCTTAAGCAAAGAACAAGATCACAATAAGGCTGAATTGGGATTCTGGGTAGGTGAACCATACTGGGGTAGAGGAATAATGACTGAAGCCACTGAAGAATTACTGAAATTTGATTTATACGCAGAATTCAAACTCAGAAAAACTCTAGCGGAAGGGAATACATAAAAATGTATTATCTTATAATGAGTTATTAATAAAGGAATGAGCTTATTCACTTCAAACAGGGAAAAAAGACTTTGGATTTTGGTATTTGTTGTAGTTGTTACCATATATTCGACAGTTGGACTCATGTGGAAAATTGCTGCGACTTTACACAACTATGATTTGCTTGCTGTCTTTTTTGTTACAGGTATGCTTTTAGTTGGGGCGACCATTGTCACACAAGGCTTAACAGTGCGACCTGGAGGGACAGAAATAGTTATTACACTAGGCCTCATTGCTACTTTTTTTATGGCTGCCACACGGATAACCTTACTGGAAGAACGGAGTCATCTTATTGAGTATAGCATAGTGGCCGTATTCATTTACGAAGCCCTCAAAGAACGCAAAAGCCATGGACCCTACGTCCCCAATCCCGCCCTGATCGCGATAATTGCCACATCGATAATAGGGATAATAGATGAAGCTATCCAGGCCTTCCTGCCAGGTCGTGTATTTGATCCACAGGACATATCATTCAATATTCTTGCTGCAATTTTCGCAATTATTGCCAGCCTGGTACTCTCATGGTTTCGTAAATGGATCAGAAAACGAAAGGAGGCTAAATGAAACAATGGATATTAAAGGAGGTTTTACATATAATTATAATTGATTCAAGTCATTATTTCTTATAAAATACTTTACTATATGGTTTATATAAAACATAATGTGATTAAGGAATAATCGAAA
The DNA here is from genome assembly GCA_964389805.1 of uncultured Roseivirgaceae bacterium. Lineage (GTDB taxonomy): Bacteria > Bacteroidota > Bacteroidia > Cytophagales > Cyclobacteriaceae > JAGTVG01. Next base: position 14,881 of record CAYMFU010000192.1, read on the forward strand.
TATTTTTAATAATATCCCTACGAAATGGCATATTTGATCTTGAAAATTATTTCATCATTTAAAATGATACTATTCGAAGACATTAATATGAAAATTATGTTTAAGGAATCAAATTCAATTACGAATGCAAGCTGAGACTGAAGGAAAAATTATCCAAATCATTAAACTCAAAACGTCTTTAAAGGAAGAAGAAGTTATAAAAATAGCAAAAGAGTGTGCACCACAGTTCAAAGCAATAACTGGACTGGTTCAGAAATATTATGTGCGTGCTGCTCCACCACATCATTTTGCCGGTGTTTATATATGGGATTCGATGGAATTATTAAAATCCTATCGTGAATTAGATCTTGCTGCAAGTATACCCGAGGCGTATAAACTACTTGCAGCACCTGATATTGAGATATTGGACGTTAAGTTTCAATTACAATGATTGTGAAGGTATGCATTATTGGCGCTTCAGGGAAACTTGGCCGGTATATGATACAACATGCACTGGATAGGAATTATGATGTAGTAGCTGTCTGTCGTGAGAAGAGTGTAGACAAGTTAAAAACATATTCTGATCGTATCCATATCCTGCCAGGTGACACCAACGACCGCAAGGTAATTGAAGAAGCTGTTCGTGGGTGCCATAGTGTACTTACCGTACTGGTCCCATGGGGTTTACATGGGTATTCTACAGGGACAGCACAGGCAGTACTTGATTATGCTCCCCCGGATTCCCGTCTCATATTTTCATGCGGCTGGCATATAAGCCGGGATGGGCAAGATATTTACTCGAAAAAATTTAATTTAATGGTAAATGCTGCCAGCTGGCTGGGACGATTCATAAGAGTCTTTGATATTAATGACCAGGTGGAGGCTTGCAATAGAATATTTGCCAGTGACAAAAAATGGACTGTGGTACGGGGAAGCGACCTGAAAGAAGGTGAAAGTCAGGGCTTGCCAGTATGGAGTAAACATGTTGGTGATTCCATCCTGGAAAGCAATATCACGCGCCGGATAGACTTTGCATTATTTATGGTTGAGGCCCTGGCGAACGATGATCTGATCCAGGAAGCACCTGCAATTGTTGGATGTAAGTCCGAATCTGCAATTAAGTATAGTTCAATTGCAGAGGAAACGCTAAAGAAGGATCCTGGATTCAGCAATAGCCCAAGTAAGTGATAAAAATTGTTTCCACCTGATAATTTATAATTCAGTAATTAATAGCACCAGAAAATCAGCTAATAAGAATTTGTTAATATTTGTTAAATAGAAAACAATAACAATTCTTTAAGAATGTTGGTTGTATTATTGTCAGATAAATCTATGAATACCTATAATTTATAGATCCCATTATATCATCCTGGATTTAAAATAATCTCACTTAATCCAATTAACAAATGCGTTTCAGCCTTAGAATATTAAATAAACACAGACTCTTTACATGGATCAGCCTTATTGGGTTGGGAGTAGGCATCTCTTCATTCTGGTTTATAACCGATTTTATTGCAAGCACTCATCAATATGATGCCTTTCACAAAAACCATGATAGAATTTACAGATTATCAATGGAAGTAACAGCCGGGGGCAATACAGATCATTATGCAACAACCGGTCTGCCTCCCGGGCAATACTTATATGAGAATCTCTCCGGGATTAGCGCCTATGCCAATCTTAAATTTCATAATTCAGTTGTTCATGTTAACAAGGAAGTTTACAAGGAGCAAAATTTCTATAGTGCAAATCCAGAGGCACTGGATGTTTTTTCTTTTGAATTATTGGAGGGGGATAGAAATACATGTTTTTCAAATCCAAACTCAATTTTGCTATCCAGAACTCTGGCCGAAAAATACTTTAAAAATACTGAAATAATAGGCAAACAAATTACAGTGGGCGAAGATCAATACTTTATTACCGGGATTTTTGAAAATTGGCCAAAAAATTCCCATTTAAATGTACATGCTTTATTACTTTCTGATGTGTCTGAGAGCACAGAGGTGCAGGATTGGTTTAATCTTGAACATTATAATTATGTGCTATTGGATAAGGGTGTCCCTCGGGATGAGTTAAATGATAAACTTAAGCAGCTTTCTACAGATCATCTGGCACCAATGATTGAGGGTTCGGGAATTGATATTCAATTCCGGGCTGAACCGCTTAGAAAAATCTATTTTTCACAAAGCCTGATTGATGATGTTCCAAAAGGAAGTTTGGTATATGTTAATGGCTTAATGTTTGCCGGGATACTGGTTTTATTGATTGCCGGACTTAATTATATTAACCTCACAGTTACGAGATCATCTTATCGAATCAAAGAAATCCTGATGAAAAGGCTATTTGGTATTTCGCGATTTGGGCTTTTCTGTCAAAGTGCGAAGGAATCAGGTATAATGACCATAATGGTTCTTATTATATCCTGCATTCTTATTTACATTTTTGATGATTTCTATTGCGGATTTTCTGGCTATAAGGCCTTCAGTATTACTGGCCTGTGGCCTACGTTTTTTGTGATCTTTATAATCACATTTTTACTGGGTCTTATTGGGAGCGGATATCCAGGGATTCAAATCACCTTTTCCAGCCTGATGATCATACAAAGGGGGAAAGCTTTTAACAGGTTTCATAAAATATTGCTCGGTTTACAGTTTGCAATTGCATCAGTTATTTTAATAGTAAACATGGTTGTATACAAACAAATTGATTTTATAAAGAAAAAAGAACTGGGATTTTCAAAAGACGAGATAATGATCGTTGGTCTTCCGGACAATGAAGAATTAAAGGATAATTGTGATGAATTCAGGGATAAGATAAAACAATATGCCGCGGTTACAAATGCTACGCTCATCGGAGGTGGCGCATTACCTGGAGAAGATAATGGAAAAGACATATTTCAAATCACCCTGGATGGAGAGAAAATTGAAAAGGTGTACAACCTCTACAGAATAGATGAGAATTACTTTGATTTGCTGGATATCCATTTTGAAACAGGAAGAAATTTTCAGGAGGATGGTCTGAGTGATCTGAACAATTCGGTTATTATAAATGAATCGTTGGCTAAATCATTAAATTGGTCAAATCCATTGGGCAAGATCATAGGCTATGGTAACAATCAAAGAGAAGTAATTGGGGTAGTGAAGAATTTTCATAATAAATCACTGCATAACATTATTGAACCAATTGTTTTCGTATACGATAGAAATTACGCAACAAACCTTCTGGTTAAATCAAATCCGGAAAATTCCAAAATCATCCGATCTACATGGACTGATTTTTTCCCTGATGAACCACTTACTATAGGATATTTTGATCAGTTTATAGAATCTATGTATGCAAAAGAAGACCGGCTAGCTCAATTGTTGTCCTTATTCACTGGCATCTCCCTGATATTATCCTGTATGGGGCTATTTGCGATCTTCTCCTTGCAGGTAATCCATAAAACGAAAGAAATGAGTGTGAGGAAAGTCTTGGGGGCAAATTCTCTCAATTTACTAAGCGTAATAACCAGCAATTATCTGAAAGTTGCGTTTATATCTGTTCTGATCTCGATCCCTGTTGCATTAATATTTACTCAAAAATGGCTGCAGGAATTCAGTTATCGGATTCAAATTGATCCGTTCATTTTCATCCTCTCAGCCGGACTGATTTTTTTTACAGGATTTATTGCCATCATATATCACCTTCTTAAAATATTAGCTGTAAATCCTGTTGACGCCCTGAAATATGAGTAAACTGTAATATGAAAGGTTCATATAAACATGAATACCGATATGGTCTTCAGCAGATAAGCCTTCATCCCCTATCTGATTCCTGTCCGAAATAAACAAGCCAGTAAATATCAATAATGCAAATTAAGAATAATTTGATAATTGCAATTTTATCTCTTACATTAGAAGATTCAAGCTGATGTAATGGCTTGAAACTCATCAATACCTCTACATTCATTAAAATGAATTCAATTATTAGAAATATACTGGCTGTAATTGCAGGCTTAATAGTGGGCAGTGCTGTAAATATGGGAATAATCGCGATAAGCGGTTCGATCATCCCCCCTCCTGAAGGTGCCGATGTAACCACAATGGATGGCCTCAAAGCATCGATGCATCTTTTTGAACCCCGACATTTTATATTCCCGTTTTTAGCCCATGCTTTTGGAACGCTTGTAGGAGCAATTATTACCGGGCTTATTGCAGCTACCCATAAAATGAAATTCGCAATGAGTATAGCCCTGTTTTTTTTGATTGGGGGTATCATTAACGTATTTATGCTTCCTTCTCCCCTATGGTTTACAATTATAGATCTGGCAGGTGCTTATATCCCTATGGGTTGGCTTGGTGGGAAAATGGCTTCCGGGAAAAAATAAGGTCAGATTTAGAATAGTTTCCCAGAATTTCCCCTTGAGATAGATATAAGAACTATCTTATATTTTGGATTGCACCCCATCTTCTTCTTCATTATCTTTATGTAGATAAAGATTTTTTTATGTGCAGGGCTCATCAAATATTGGAATGATGCTGGATATGCATCGAAATATTAGATTATGAAAGCATTAAGCGTACGCAAATATGGCCCACTTGATGATCTTACCTTAGACGAAGCTGAAAAACCGATCCCTAAAGACAAAGAAGTTCTCATAAAGGTAAAGGCCACATCCATCAATTACAATAGCTTGATTTTTACAAAAGGAAAGCCATTTGTAGGCCGGTTTTTTACAGGACTTTTCAAACCAGGTCAAAATATACCGGGAAATGATGTAGCAGGTATTATCGAATCGACAGGCAAAGATATTAAGCAATTCAGACCCGGTGACGAAGTATTTGGTGATCTTGCAGAATTTGGCTTTGGTACATTTGCAGAATATGTTACCGCCCCTGAAAGGGCTTTGATGTTAAAACCGGCCTACATTTCATTCGAAGAAGCCGCCGCTGTTCCTGAAGCCGGATTGGTTGCCCTGCAAGCATTGAAAGACCATGGTGATATCCAGGCAAATCAGAAGGTTTTGATTAATGGTGCCTCTGGAGGGATTGGCACATTTGCTGTTCAGATTGCTAAACATTTTGGCGCGGAAGTCACTGCTGTATGCAGCCGCAGAAACTACAGCCTGGTCCAATCCTTAGGCGCTGATCACATCATTGATTATACAAAGGAAGATTTTACAGAAAAAAGGCCAGGTTTTGACCTCATTATCGCTACCGTTGGATATCGCCCGATACGGGATTACAAAAAAGTATTGAAACCAAAGGGTATTTACATTGCAACAGGTGGGACCATGTCTCAGATATTTCAAGCCATGCTGCTTGGCCCCTGGTTATCCAGTCCTGGTGGAAAAAGATTAGGTAATATGACTCTCAAGCCAAATAAAGATCTAGAATTTTTAACAAGATTATTAGAAAGTGGCGCCGTTAAGCCAGTGATTGATCAAATATTCTCCCTTGAAAACTTGGTTAGAGCACTAAAATACTATGACGGAGGACATGCCAGCGGAAAAATAATTGTAAAAACATGAACTCAAAAAAAAATTCAGCAGAAAAGTCGCAATACAAATCTTTAAGGCTCTGGCCAGGTATTACTCTTGCCATAATACTGCTTATACTCAGTTATATAATCCCCATAATTATACCAGGTGCTCTTATAGTGAGTATTTTTGGTGGATTAATAATAGGATTGGGCATTATTATCTGGTGGTCATTTTTCAGCCGTGCTCCAAGAATAGAACGATGGCTGGCCATTATTCTGATTATCGCATCGCTCATCATAACCTCTTTTTTTAATCATGTTTCTATAGCAACAGGGGGACAGGGAACCATGTATTTCATATTTGGAATTCCACTCCTATGCCTGGTTTTTGTGGCCTGGGCGATTATCACTAAATCCTTTTCCAACAAAGTCAGGAGAATTACAATGATCTTAACAATCATACTAGCAAGCGGATGGTGGATCCTTGTAAGAACTGATGGGATCACAGGTGATTTCGTTCCCGATTTAAGATTGCGATGGTCAGAAACTTCTGAAGAACAACTTCTTACCAGTGAAATTGACACACTCGTTAACCTTGCCGATATAGAGGTTTCAAGAAAATCAGAAGCAGAATGGCCTGGATTCCGGGGACCTAAAAGGGATGGCATCATAAAAGGTATAAAAATTAACTCTGATTGGAAATCTAACCCGCCCAAGGAATTATGGCGAAGACCGATTGGCCCAGGATGCTCTTCATTTGCAGTGAATGGGGATTTAATTTATACTCAGGAGCAACGCGGAGAGGTAGAATTAGTGGTATGCTACTATCTTAAAACCGGAGAACCTATCTGGAAACATGAGGATAAAGCCCGTTTCTGGGATTCACATGCCGGAGCAGGGCCTCGCTCCACTCCTACCTTAAACAAAGGCCGCATTTATACACTGGGTGCAACTGGGATCCTGAATGCGCTGGATGCAAGGGATGGTACCTTACTGTGGTCCAGAAATGCTGTTTCAGATTCTGATGTCGTACATTCTGGCTGGGGGTATACAAGTTCTCCACTAGTTGTGGACGATATTGTAATAGTTGCTGCAGTAGGGAAATTGGTAGCATATGACATTGAGACCGGTAAGCTTCGCTGGATGGGACCTGATGGAGGAGACAGTTATAGCTCACCTCATCTATTAACGATTGATGGGATTCAGCAAGTAGTGCTTATGAGTGGCAAGGGAGTTACAAGTATCTTACCAAGCGTAGGCGAAGTACTATGGGAATATAAATGGCAGATTGGTTCACGAATTGTTCAACCTGCGATGACTTCTGATGGTGAAATACTAATCAGTTATGGAGAAGGAAAAGGATTGCGTCGAATAGTTGTAAAGCACAATTCCGGGGATTGGTCAATAGAAAACCGATGGACCTCAAATCAGTTGAAGCCAAATTTCAATGATTTTGTTATACATGAAGATCATGCTTATGGTTTTAACGGACCTATTCTGGCTTGTATTGAAATTAACGAAGGTCAACGAAAGTGGAGAGGCAGGCGCTATGGGGGCCAACTCATCCTGCTTGCAGATCAGGATCTGATAATAATATTATCCGAACAAGGTGAACTTGCTCTGGTTGAAGCGAATCCGGAAAAGTTCAAGGAACTAGCAAGACTTGAGGCAATTGAGGGAAAGACCTGGAACCACCCGGTCCTGGTTGGAGGGATATTGCTGGTTCGAAATGGTCAGGAAATGGTAGCCTATCAGGTGTCTTCGATAACCAGTTGATAAAACACCATAGGCCAGGTTTAAAAGCAAAATCCTGGATTAATTGATAATATGCAAATAGCCGTAGAATTGTATTTATGAATCCAATTTTAACTTGATATGAAAGCCTTTGTTTTCTCAAAATATGGTCCGCCAGATGTTCTCCGATTAAAGGAAGTAGAAAAACCAATCCCCAAAAAAGATGAAATTCTGATAAAAGTATATGCGACAACGGTTTCTGCGGGTGACTGGCGCATGAGAAAGGCGGATCCAATATTTGCAAGACTATTTAACGGACTGTTTAGGCCCAGAAGAATAACAATTTTGGGAATTGAACTCGCAGGGATCGTCGAAGAGATCGGAGAAGAGGTAAATCGATTTCAGAAAGGTGATGAAGTATTTGCCTCATGTGGAATAAAGTTTGGGGCGTATGCAGAATATAAGTGTCTTCCCACTAAAGTGAATGATGAGAAATCAGGAGTAGTTGCACCGAAACCAGTCAATTTATCATTTGTGGAAGCAGCGGCTATTCCAGTAGGTGGGCTTACAGCCTTAAATATTTTAAGGAAGGGAGGAATTGAGTCATTTTCTATTAACCAGCAAAATCCTAAAAAGATCTTAATATATGGAGCTTCCGGCAGTGTCGGTACGTATGCAGTGCAGATTGCTAAATATTATGGGGCTGAAGTTACAGCCGTTTGCAGCACCTCAAACCTGGACATGGTAAAATCCATAGGAGCTGATAGAGTTCTGGATTATACTACTGATAACTATATAGGTTCCGGGGAGAAATATGACATCATCTTTGATGCTGTTGGTAAAATGATGGCCGGAATTTCAAAATCTGCATTTAAAAAAGCCATTGCCCCAGGCGGAACCATTTTGACGGTGGAAATGGGTCATCAGGACCAGGTTGAAGACCTGATTACTCTGAAAGAAATGATTGAATCCGGAAGTATAAAACCAGTCATCGATAGAAAATACTCATTTGAAGAAATACCGGAAGCACACATGTATGTAGAAAAAAAACACAAAAAAGGAAATGTTGTAATTACAATAACCACGTAAATTCCGTATTCTCCTAATTTGAATCCTCCCCCCCATTGTCTATATTTATTCATCAAGTGATCTATACAATTATTTTCAAGATCCGAAACATAATTTTTTAGCAAACTGAACTTACGGAGACCGAATGTTTTTTTATAGGGTTTAGGTTCATAAATTTTTAACTATTAAATAACTAACAAATGAAAGGAACGACCATTGTATTTATACTCCTACTATTGATATTCTCATGCAATAGCCGGGATTTATCCCAGGAAAACCAGCCTAATATTGTAGTAATCCTCTGCGATGATTTGGGATATGGAGACCTCTCCTGTTATGGCCACCCAAATATTAATACACCAAACCTCGATAACATGGCCGCACAAGGCATTCGTTTTACGGATTTCTATTCCAGCGCCCCGGTATGCTCTCCTTCAAGGGTGGGTTTATTAACAGGCCGAAGCCCTAACCGGGCAGGTGTATATGATTGGATACCACCTGCCCGAGATCCAAAACCTGATGCCCGCGAACAGGTACATATGCAGCAAAAGGAAACTACAATTCCAATGCTCCTGAAAAAAGCAGGTTACGCAACCGCCATGGCTGGTAAATGGCATTGTAATTCAATGTTCAATTCTGCAGAACAACCACAACCTGGCGATGCCGGTTTTGACCACTGGATGGCGACACAGAATAATGCATCCCCTTCACATGAGAATCCTAAAAATTTTGTGAGAAACGGTGATGAACTCGGGGAAATTAAAGGGTATAGTTGCCAGATCGTGGCAAATGAAGGCATACAATGGATTGAAAATCACAAGCAACAGAAACCGCAACAACCCTTCTTCATGTATCTGGCTTTTCATGAACCCCATGAACCGGTTGCCTCCCCTGAAAATTTAACTGAGGGGTATATGGATGTAGCCAGGAATAAAAAGGAAGCTACATACTTTGCAAATGTACAAAACATTGATCATGCAGTGGGCAAAATCCTCGAAGCATTGAAGCGTTTAGCACTGGATGAAAATACGCTTGTGGTCTTCACGGCTGATAACGGACCCGAAACGCTCAACCGATACCCAAATGCCAGTTATTCTTATGGATCCCCGGACCCATTAAGGGGTATGAAATTGTGGACGACAGACGCAGGCTTCAGGGTAGCTGGCATCATGCGATGGCCGGGAAATATTAATCCCGGGCAAATTACAAACCAACCGGTCTCCGCCCTGGATTTCTTACCCACATTTTGTGAATTGGCGGGGCAGGAGCTGCCGGTAAATGTGGCCTTTGACGGGACAAGTTTTCTGCCGGTTTTAAAGGGGAAAAAGATCAAAAGGGACAAACCACTCATCTGGGCCTATTATAATGCTTTGAATGAGCACCAGGTTGCTATGCGAGACGGGAATTGGAAAGTATTGGCGAAATTAGATCTTGATGTAAAGTATCAGAACCTAAACAATAAAAATATTATAAAGATCAGTTCTTCAAAATTTATAGATTTCGAAGTATACAAGATATCGGATGATATCCATGAAGACAGCAATTTGGCGAGTGACAATAGTTCAACAATCAATAAGCTGAAAAAGAAATTAGAGGAGAGTTATAGAGAACTTCTGGCGGATTCTTTTATATGGACAGTCAAAGAATAAAGATCATTGCAAAATCCTTTCAGGTGGCATCAAATTAATATCCCCTCCTGCTGGAATCACTATAATGGTTTTTAATAAATGATAAGCAAAATTGATTTAAAGATTGCTTAAATTTGATATAAATACATCATTTTTAGATAGACAAACACAAAATGTAATAGGAATTTTTTAAACCTAATAGATAATTCGATTTCCCATGAAAACAACAAGAAGAGATTTTTTAATCAAAAGTAGCCTGGCTTTAGGTTCAGCATCCTTAATTAGCCCTTTAAGCTACGGATATGATCTGAAAAATATAAATGAAGTAGAGTCTTTTGGATTTCAGGTCTGGACAATCAGAAAAAAATTGATTGAGGATTTCCCCGGTACCTTAAAAATGATGGCTGATTTGGGTTATAAAGAAGTTGAGATGTGCTCTCCTTTGGGATATTCAATGGCGGGATTTAAACCTCTCAATGAAATGAGTGGCACAGAAATGCGTAAAATCATTGATGATACAGGGCTTAAATGTACAAGTTCACACTTCACGATGGGTGAATTAAGAGATAGTCTTGATAATAGAATAGAATGGACATTGCAGATGGGCTTTAAGCAGATTATACTTTCAAGCTTTGGACTACCAAAGGACGCCTCTATTGATGACTTCCGTAGAGCAGCCGATGAACTTAATAAGATTGGTGAGAAAACTATGGCAGCTGGGATCCAGGCTGGATTCCACAATCACCATGGTGAATTTGAAAAAAGAGGTAATGTATTAATATACGACGCCCTTCTTGATGAGTTGGATCCGGATCTCGTAAAAATGCAGTTCCAGGTAGCAGTAGTTAATATTGGATACAATGCCTCAGATTACTTCCGCAAATATCCTGGCCGTTTTATTTCAGCTCACATGACTGACTGGTCAAAACGAGAGGAGAAATCTGTTCCGGTCGGACAGGGAATTATAGACTGGAAAGATTTTTTTAAGGCTGCACAGGCAAGTGGGGTAAAAAATGTTTTCGTTGAGCAATCGCCTGACATGTTTGAGGATAGTGCTAAGTTCTTATCCAATCTCTAAAAATGAAAAAGATGAAAACATTTTCAAAACTATTCACCCTTATATCACTTCTGGCTTGTACAACTACAGTTGCTCAACCTATTAACAGTAGCGGGCGGAATCTGGAGACACTTCAGGGTGAGTTTCTGAGTTGGAAGTTTGGCATGTTCATCCATTATAATATGGGAACTTATGCAGGAGTCGAATGGGCTGACGGCAAAGAAGATCCACTTATTTTTAATCCCACTAATTTGGATTGTGAACAATGGGCAGATGCAGCCGCATCTGCAAAAATGAAATATGCTATACTAACGGTAAAGCATACCGGGGGATGGTGCCTATGGAATAGTGCCTATACTGATCATGATGTGGCGATGTTTAAAAACTACAAAGAAGGGGAAGGTGACATTGTAAAAGAATTTACAGAAGCCTTTCGAAGTAGAGGGCTTAAAGTCGGATTATATTACTGTTTCCCTTTACATGATCCTAAATGGGCACAGTACAGTACATTACCAGTTGACAATTATGAAAAAGGCACAGCCGATGCGCTAAATTTTATAAAGGGACAATTCAAAGAATTATTGACCAACTATGGTAAAATTGATATTCTATGGGTTGATCAATACGCTTCTCTTCATGGTGGTCTAAAATTAGGCGACTGGCTTTTGGTTAAAAGTTATATTCATTCATTGCAGCCCGATTGCATTGTAATTGCAAATAACTCAAAAAATTTTGATTATACAGATATCGCCGGCTATGAATATCCATGGAGCAAGACTTTGCCTCCCGATGGGAATACCAAACCCTCAGAGGTTTGCGATAAACTTCAAAATGGTTGGTTTTCAAGTGTCCCTTTAGGAGAAGATTCTGATCCAATAATCGATGCTGGCTACATAGTTAATAAAATGCTTATCCCAATGAATGCCAGGCATTCAACTTACTTGCTAAATTGTGCTCCAAATGATAGAGGATTACTCCCTGAATCAGTAGTCCGGATTCTAAAAGAAGTTGGAGAAATGTGGAAATAAAGCAAGATAAATAATAGAATTAATAATGATCCGAACCTTAATGACAGGAATATCGAAGAAATTAGTTTACTTCAGCATAAATCTAATATTCTCAATTGGCTTATATGCCGAAGAATTTGTCGTTCTGTCTCCGGATAATCAATTGAGAATCAACTTGCAGATTGATAAAAATATTAGCTTCAGAGCCTTTTATCAAAATAAGCTTTTGTTTGAGGTAAATGATATTTTCCTGCACATAAAAAATGGCGAAATTCTCGGGAATAACACAAGAGTAATCAAAATTCAAGAGACGGAAATTAATGATTTGATAAAACCGGTTATAAAAGAAAAAAAGTCTGAGATAAAGAATCATTGCAATGAACTGACCCTATGGCTTCAAGGAGATTTTGGACTTTTCTTCCGGGTTTATGACAACGGTATCGCCTACCGTTTTTTTACAGAAAAAGAATCTGCAATAACAATTGAAAATGAATATCTGGAATTACAAAACCCGGAAAATGATTCCGTATGGTTTCAAAGTTCAAAAACTTTTAATTCATCTTATGAAACACCTTATGAGAAAGAACTAATAAGTAATATTAGCAATGGCAAGCTTTGTAACTTACCATTTCTAATTATGAAAGAAAATGGACAGAGAATATTAATTGCAGAATCAGACCTGACTTCATATCCGGGATTATGGATAGAAGGCACCGGAAAAAAGAAAATAATTTTTACGCATCCCAAACATCCGGAAACATATATTGAAAGCAAGAACCTCTATGGATACCATCAGGTTAAAACAACTAAGTATTTCATTGCTCAAACTAATGGCAAAAGAGCGTTCCCCTGGCGCATTTTCGCTTTTGCCAAAAATGATGCGGAATTGCTGACGAATGATTTGGTTTATATCCTTGCTCCGGAACAAAAAATAGCAGAAACCGACTGGATAAAACCTGGTGTTGTAGCATTCGACTGGTGGGGGCGACGGAATATTTTCGGAGTAGATTTTGAAGCTGGTGTGAATACGGAAACAGCTAAATACTTTATTGATTTTTGCGCTAAATATAGTTTCCAATATTTCCTTTTTGATGATGGCTGGTCACCTCTACACGATATATTAAATCCCGTTAAAGAATTAAATATGGAGGAGATATCCTCGTATGCCAATGAAAAGGGAGTTGATCTAATGCTTTGGGTACATTGGTACGGTTTGAAAAAAAATATGGAAAGCGCCTTAGATCTTTTTCAAAAATGGGGCATAAAAGGAATAAAGGTCGATTTTATGAATCGTGATGATCAGGAAATGGTTACCTTCTATGAGAAAGTGGCATTTGAATGCGCGAAAAGAGAGATGGTCGTAAACTTCCATGGGGCTTATAAACCGGCAGGTTTACGAAGAGCCTATCCTAATGTACTCACAAGAGAAGCCCTTATTGAATTTGAATATAACGGGATGAATAAAAATGATAATCCAATACATCATAATTTGTTGCCCTACATTCGATTAGTTACAGGCCCTATGGATTACATTCCGGCAACTATGCGAAATGCAACCAAATCTAATCATCGAATAATAGGAGACTATCCAATGGGACAAGGAACAAGAGCACATGCAATAGCATTGTTCGTGATTTTAAGTAGTTCTATGACTATGCTGCCTGATAGTCCTTCAGATTATTACTCAGAAAAAGAGAGTACTGATTTTATCTCTAAAATACCGGTAGAATGGGATCAAATAAAGGTGCTTCATGCTAAAATTGGAGAACATACCGCTTTAGCCAGACGGAAGGGTAAAACCTGGTATGTAGCAGCGATTACGAATTGGAAGAATAAAAAGATGGACATTGACCTTAGCTTCCTGGAAAATAAAGAATATAAATTAGAGTTCATTGAAGATGGCCTCAATGCGGATATACGAGCAGAGGACTATGTTTTGGAAGAGGAAATTGTCACAAATTCTCATATATTGAATATTAATATGGCTTCCGGAGGAGGTTGGATTGGGAGGCTAAGTCTTATTGATTAATTAACAACAACGTAAAGAAAGACTTGATTACAATTGGCAATAATGAAAGCAATAATATATACAAATTATGGATCGCCAGATGTTTTACATCTTAAGGAAGTAGAAACACCTATTCCTGGGAATTCTGATGTCCTGGTAAAGGTAATGGCCAGCACCGTTAACCGTACGGATTGTGCAAATCTAACTGCAAAACCATTTATAATGAGATTTGGGCTAGGTCTGCTCAAACCTAAAAATCCAATTCCCGGGACTGAATTTGCAGGAGAAGTTGAGGCTGTTGGCAAGTCCGTAACATCTTTCAAGGCAGGAGATAAAGTTTTCGGATTTGATGACAGTGTCTTAAGTTCTTATGCCGAGTACCTGACAATCTCAGAAGATAAAGGATTAACTATCATGCCAGTCGATTATACCTATGAACAAGCTGCTGCAAGTTCTGAAGGTACACACTATGCTTATAATTTTATCAATAAGGTGGACATGAAACCAGGACGGAAAGTACTCGTTAATGGCGCATCCGGAGGCATTGGCTCCGCTGCTGTTCAGCTTTTAAAATACTATGGCGCTGAAATAACTGCAGTGTGTAATACGAAAAACGTCGAACTGGTAAAATCATTAGGAGCAAGCAGGGTGATTGACTATTTAATGGAAGATTTTACAAAGGATAATCAAAGATATGACTATGTTTTCGATACGGTCGGAAAGAGTTCATTTGGCAAATGCAAATCTTTACTTAAACCTGGCGGTGTATATATCTCCTCGGAATTAGGCTGGATGGCGCAGAATCTATTCTACGCACTTGTAACAGCAATGTTTGGAAGCATGCCAGGACAAAAAAGTAAAAAAGTCAAATTTCCATATCCCCCAAACATAAAGCGAAGTGTTCTGTTTGTTAAGAAACTTATGGAACAAGGTAAATTCAAAGCAGTGATAGATAGAACATATCCACTGGCTAAAATTGCTGATGCATTTGCTTATGTGCTAAAAGGGCAAAAAACAGGAAATGTCGTAATCAGAATTAAGGATGATGCGCAATAAAATTATTTGATCTTTTAAATGAAATGAAAGCAGTCATATATCGAGAATATGGACCACCCGAGGGTATGGGCTTAGAGGAAATTCCGAAACCAATTCCAAAAGAGAATGAGGTTTTAGTTAAGGTGAAGGCTGTATCTGTGAATTCATGGGATTGGGATCTTTTAAGGGGTGAACCCATATTGATTCGAATGTGGGGCCTATTAAAACCACGATATCATATATTAGGCTCTGATATAGCCGGTGTGGTAGAAGAAGTCGGCTACAAAGTGAAAAATCTTAAACCAGGTGATCATGTCTTTGGTGATCTTTCGGTATGCGGATGGGGTGGGTTTGCAGAATATGTCTGTGCCCCTGAAAATGCTCTGGCCTTGAAACCGGCCAACATGACTTTTGAACAAGCCGCCTCCATTCCACAGGCTGGCGTATTGGCTTATCAGGGACTTTTTGACTACGGGAATATTAAGACTGATAAAAAGATCCTGATCAACGGTGCGGGTGGAGGTGTGGGTACATTCGCGATACAGATTGCAAAATCAATTGGAGCTGAGGTTACAGGGGTAGACAGTCATAGCAAATTAGAGATGTTAAAAAAGCTCGGCGCTGATCATGTGATTGACTATAAAAAGGAAGATTATACAAAAAACGGAAAGCATTATGACCTGATTCTTGATAATGTCGCAAACCGATCTATATTTGATTACAAGCGAGCACTAAATAAAAATGGCGTTTTTGTTATGGTAGGTGGATCTATGTCCACAATATTACAGGCAATGCTTTTCAGCCATTTGATTTCTGCCTTTGGTACTAGAAAATTTAGAATTCTTGCACACAAAACCAATAAAGACCTGGAATCTCTAAAAACACTTTTTAATTCAGGTGCGTTTACACCCGTTCTTGAAAAATTCTATCCTCTATCAGAAACCGCTGAAGCCATGAGACTCCTCGGAGATGGGAAGGTTAAGGGAAAGGTTGTTATTTCAAATGGATTGTAATTTTGAAATTATTTAACACAGGTATCTTCCAGGAATACCCAACATTTTATATATATTATCAATTTTTAGATAATATATATTATGATTTATCCATAATCCTGAATAGAAAATAAGGGATCAGGAATTTCAATAAAGGATTGACAAGAATTTGTTTAATATAAATCAAGATACAATGGCTTACAGTGATTATTTGGTTGAACGCGTACGACAACGATTATCTTCATCAAATATAACAGAAGAAAAGAAAATGATGGGTGGTTATGTTTTTATGGTCAACAAAAAGATGTGCGTGGGAATTGATGTTGATAAAACAACCGGGAATGACCGTTTGATGGTAAGAGTAGGTAAAATTCCCTATAAAAAGCTCCTTTTCAGGAAAGGAAGCCGACAGATGGACTTCACTGGAAAAGTAATGCGGGGATTCCTGTTTATAAATCCGGAAGGATTCGATTCAGATGAAGACCTTGACTTCTGGATCGAAGGCCCTGGAATTCAATAAAGAAATTTAAGTTTCGCTGATATACATGCGTCTTGAACGAAGATATGCGATCCGCTATTTTGATCCGTTTCATAAAATATGGAAAGAAGGCTTCTGAACTGTACAGAAAATGATGATAAATCATTATGAGAAAGTTTATTAAATATTATCTTGAGTTAAGATTATAAATCACTATAAATTAAACAGATCCTGATGAAAGACGCATTATTATTATCAATAACTCTTTTCGCCTTGTTGATATCCTGTAATAAAACAAGGCCCGAAGGCGATATTGAAAGGTGGAAGCAAGAGATAGTGAATACCGAAAAGGAATTTGCTGAAATGGCCAGGAAGGAAGGAATACCAAAAGCTTTCATAACCTATGCCGATGACAATGCGGTTATTATGAGAAATAATACGCTGATCATAGGGAAGGAATCCCTCAAGTCAAGCTTTGGAAAACAGGACGAAAGATCAGGAAGTGTAAGTTTGACCTGGGTTCCTGATTTTGTAGATGTATCATCCTCCGGCGATCTTGGATACACTTATGGAAAGTACCAATACTCAGTTACTGATTCTCTTGGTAACGTGGCATTAGATTCCGGAATTTTCCATACGGTATGGAAAAGACAATCAGATGACTCCTGGCAATTTGTTTGGGATTGAGGAAATATTTTAAGTTAAGTATTATGATATTTCCAGACAAAAAGTGTTTTATATACTTACCTGTTTGCCCTGACTTCAGATTAGATCTTTTTCTTTAAGAGAAGACCTTATCCGCTTATGATAATCCCAGAATTTAGCATCAATTTTTTTCATTAGTCTTTTGAATTCTGACCGGTCTTTGATGTTATCCACTAATGGATCTATATCTGTAAAAATCAGGGTCCAATAGAAATAATTCTCTTCTTCTGAAAACAGCTCAAGGTGTTCTATAGCTTTATTAGTATCCCCTTTATAAGAATAATACATAGCCAGATTCATATTCCTGTAAACCGATTGATCATTATCAACATATTCCTTGTATTTAATAAAATATTTCTCAGACTCTTCTATTAATCCCAGTTTATCCAATACTACTGCAATTTTTAAGTCTTCGGAATTATAAATATCCCATTTCCATGCTTCCTTTAGTTCAGTAAACTTTTTATAATACCTGTAAGCATTTTCATAATCTCTCTGAAAATAATAGAATTTCGCGGCTTCCTGCATGATATCCAAACGGTTCGGATCCTGGTTCAAAGCATCAAGGATAAGATCTCTTGAGGCCTCCAGGTCCCTGTTTTTGGCATATAAAATATATGCTCTCACATAGGCTGAATATAAATTTCCGGGTTGATAATCCAATGATTTTTCAATGTATTTCTCCGCTTCATTTATAAACCCGGATTGAATGAATGCATTGCTGATATGTAGATAATTAATACTCGTAATCGCTGAATCATAGGCAGAAATATCAAGTTGAAGCCCCCGAAGAGCGTATTCCAGGTATTTTTCTGTATCCGGAAGGTGTCCTACATATATTTCTATCAGGTATACAAATACCATATCATAATTTGGATTGTATTCCAAGGCCTTTTCTAAATAAGGAATAGCCAGCTTATATTCTCTGTTATACATGAAGAATAGAGCTTTTGCAATTAAACTTTGTGGCAAGGTGGCATCCAGCAATAAAGCTTTATCTGCATAGTATTCAATCTCATCAGAATATTGCTTTTCAGCCTGAAGTTGATCCAGATAGTAATATGTCATGGTGAGTGCGGCATGGGCGCGCGCAAATCCGGGATCCTTTTCTATTGCTTTCTTAAAATAGAAAATGGATTCTTTTGATTTTTCCCGATCTAGTGTATTAACTAAATCCCGGCCTTTTAAAAAATAGTCATAGGCTACAAGGTCATCTGTGGGTGGTTTACTGATCCGCTCTTCCTCCTCGGGTGTGATTATTACCTCAATTTCATCGGCAATACTTTTTGCTACATCCATCTGCAATTTAAATATATCACTTACTTCCCGGTTGTATTGTTCAGACCAGAGATGCCTGTCAGTATGTGCTTCGATCAATTGTATGTTCAGCAAAATCTGGTCACCAATTTTCTGCCCGCTACCTTCAATCAGGAAACCTACATTTAATTCTTTTGCAATCTCAGGGCTTGTTTTTGAAATGTTCCTGTATTTTTCAGCAGAAGTCCTGCTAATTACCCTTAAATCCTCAATATTCTGTAATTTATTAAGTATTGCTTCCATTAATCCATTAATGATATACACATTGGAAGAGTCATTACTATCGTCCCTGAAAGGTAGTACCGCAATAGATTTTTTAGTGAGGGCCCTATCAAAGGAAGTATCTACCTGTTCAGGTCTTTCCAAAAAGGTTGTAGTAAATAAGAAGTAACCAACCAGAATGGCAGCCAATACCACTAAAATCCATCTGATACTTTTCCACTTCCTTTTTAATTGGGATTCTGAATCTCCCTTGTTTGATTCGTTATTTAATTTACCTTTTATTTGATCTTTGTCAGGTACAATCAGGCCGGTATTCGCAATGGCGAAAACCTCTAATGGTTTGTTTACATTTTTAAACTCAAATTCCCCAAGTGATATGGCTTGAATGTCTGATTGATTTTTGACTTCATCGTATACTTTCCCAGATATTAATACACTCTGTGGTATTGCCAGCGATTCAATTCTTGCAGCAACGTTTACACCATCGCCTATTATACCATCTTCCCTGAATATTATGTCAGCACTATGTATCCCGATCCTGACAGGAATCCGTGGTTCTTCACGAAAAGCCAGTTGCAGTTCTATTCCACACTTTACGGCATCAATGGCGCTACTAAAGGTGCTTAATGTACCATCTCCATAGTATTGCAGGATCTTACCCTTATACTTTTTTGTAATGTTATTAAATGCTTCACGATGCCGGTTTCTAAAAATAAGGGCTCTGGCTTCATCTTTCTGCATCAGGGCAGTATAACCCTCTATATCCGTAAACATGATCGCTGCTAATTGGTGTGCCTGCACCTTAGGTTCTTCTTTTTCCGGATCTTTTTCAATTAGATCATGCTTGCCTGCCTCCCCTGGTGGATATCCATAATTATCACGGAAGCATTTTATAAAGTAAGAAGGGCTGCTAAATCCGACTTCATAAGATATTTCAGAAACCGTTAAGGAAGTTTCTTTCAACATTTCCATTGCTTTTTTCAGCCGGACCTGATTAATAAACTGGCTGACTGAAAGATTGGAAATATTTTTCACTTTTCGAAGCAGGTTGGATCGACTCATGGCTATCTCATTGGCTAATTCAGAAACACCAAACTGTTCATCAGATATGTTTTCCTCAATAACTTTAGTGATCCGATCCAAAAAATCATGCTCCATAGAGATAGGATATGGTATATTATCTTTTGTTAGGTCGAAAATAGAAATTTTTTAGTTGAATTCATCATTTGCGTCATAATTAATACCCATGCGTCATAATTACAACCCATTGTTGAAACTTGATATGATTGTCCGCTTATTTGATTATTAGGGCCATTCAATAAGACTGAACTTTACACTAGTCATTTAAAATAAACTTTAAAACAATAATATTATGAAAACGCTCAAGACAAATTTATTGAAAGTGGTTGTTATACCTTTAATGGTTATAGCACTGCTGACTATGAAATCCTGTAACGGTAAACAAGTAGCTTCCGCTGAAGAGGTTAAGTCTACCGCCGAATCCGAATCCCAGGTAGATCCTCCGGAGATGGATATTTTCACCGCAGCATTATTTGGCGATCTGAAAACTGTACAGCAGCATATTGCCGCCGGCACAGATCTTGATCAGAAAGACAGTTATGGATCAACAGCACTAATTATTGCTGCTACCTTTGATAAAACCGAAGTGGCCAAAGCCTTGATCGAAGCGGGTGCAGATTTGAATGTAACAAACAATGATGGAGGCACAGCACTTCACTCCGCTGCATTTTTGTGCAGAACTGATATTGTCAAAGCCTTATTGGACAAGGGAATTGACAAGAACATCAAGAACAACTATGGACATACAGCCCGTGAATCAGTATCAGCTCCCTTTGAAGTTGTAAAACCTATTTATGATCAGTTCAGCAGGGATCTTGGCCCACTAGGATTGAAATTGGATTATAATCATCTGGAAGAAACACGGCCGGTCATTGCGGACATGTTGCAATAGTAAAGGCCTGATAGAATATAGAAATAAATAAGTATACAATTATGGAAATGTCCGTTAGAAGATACGATATAGATTGGCTGAGGGTAATAGCCATAGGATTGTTATTAATATACCATATCTGCATTGGATTTCAACCCTGGGGGGTATTCATTCAATTTATTCAGAGTAGCAATCCTTTAAACGCTCTTTGGGTACCTATGTCCATGATCAACATATGGAGAATACCTCTGTTGTTCTTTGTATCGGGGATGGGGGTCTGTTTTGCATTAAGAAAGAGAAATTGGTGGCAATTGATCTCGGAACGGGCAAAACGGATCCTTCTTCCTTTTATCTTTGGAATCTTCTTCGTTGTCCCAATTCACATCTTCATTTGGCAGATGTATTATAAACAAGACCTGGTTTATTCCCCGCACCCTATCCATTTATGGTTCCTGGGGAACATATTTATCTATGTTATTTTATTGTCTCCGGTATTCTATTACCTAAAGAGAAATGAGCATGGCAAAATTCATAAATGGCTGGAGAAATTGTTCAGGAATCCTCTGGGACTTCTGCTCATAATAATAATATTCATTCTTGAGGTTATACTGGTCAGACCGGAAATCTATGAAACGTACGCTATGACCTTACATGGATTTTTGCTTGGATTGCTGGCTTTTCTGATTGGTTTTCTTTGTATATATTCAGGTAAATATTTCTGGGAAAATGTGCTGAAATGGCGATGGGTATTAATTTCAGCAGCCTTGACACTATTCCTGCTCAGGTTATTTGCATTCGAGCTGAAAGCCCCAAATTATTTGCTGTCGATGGAATCCACCTTGTGGATTATGGCACTTTTCGGATTCGCTTTCAAGCATCTGAATCACCCTGGCAGATCGTTGAAATATTTAAGTCAGGCAGCATACCCCGTATACATTATTCATATGGTATTTTTGTACCTGGGCTCTTACTTCATTATGCCTCTTGAAGTTCCCGTTATACTTAAATTTATCCTGGTTATAATATTCACCTTTGCAGGATGCTTTATATTTTATGAATTTTTCATTAGAAGGATATGGTTCATCAGGCCACTCTTTGGATTAAAAGATAGTAAATTAAGGAAAGCAGAATATCAACCTGGTAAATCAGGAAATTATAGATTAGCTGGAAAGATCCATAATACTTTTAACGATTAATGCGATGACTAAGAATATTCTTATAATCTCGATTTTATCATTACTGCATATTGGTTGCCAAATTGATACTTCAGGTCAATATTCGTATCTGCCTCCTGAGAAAATCAAAAATGGCCTGGATGTTGGCTCTTTGAAGGAAGTGAGTATGGATGTTAAGGATATTGAGGATGCTGTAAATCTTATTATGGCAGGCAGATATAAAGAAGTTCATTCCATGCTTATTTTCAAAGATGGGAAACTTGTTTTTGAAGAATATTTTGAAGGCCACAAATGGCAATGGGATGCTCCTTACCACCACGGGGAAAATGTTTTATGGGATAGGAACATGTTACACAATATTATGTCAGCAACTAAGAGCATTACATCAGCCTGCATCGGTATCGCAATTGACAAAGGCTATATTGATAGTGTTCATCGATCTATTTTTGATTATTTGCCTGATCATACCCATCTCAGTACTGGCGGTAAAGATAAAATTACTATTGAACACCTTTTGACCATGACATCAGGCCTGGAATGGAAGGAATGGTCGGCACCCTACAGTAGTGCCGACAATCCCACCATTGGTATCTGGTTTCAGGAAAAAGATCCAATCACCTTTATTCTGGAAATGCCATTGGTTTCTGAACCGGGAATGGACTTCAACTATTCAAGCGGAAATATGATCTTGCTTGGTGAGATCATCCACAGCGCTACAAATATGAGTATTGATGAATTCTCCACAAGACATCTGTTTGCGCCTCTTCAAGTTGATTCTTCCTTTTGGGCAGTAAAATTTGAAAATGGTGTGGACGGAAACAATTTAATGATTACCCCGAGGACCATGGTTAAATTTGGCGCCACTTTTCTGAATGGGGGTGTTTGGGATGGGAAACAAATCGTTCCCGGAAAATGGATTGAAAAAAGTGCAACACCTTTTTCCGGAAATTATAGAATAAATATCCCAGGTGAAGCTTCAGGACGTATGGGATATTCGTATTCCTGGTGGACAAAAACCTATTATAAAAAAGGTAAGCCTATACATATGTATTCAGCTTCCGGTTTTGGGGGACAACATATTATGGTTTTTCCTGAATTAAATACCGTCGTGACTTTCACTGGTGGTAACTATCTGACAAAAAGACCACCATTTAAAATTCTGGAGAAATATATTATCCCAGCCATCCGGCTTAAAAATGATTGACAATATTAGGTATTATTTGTCCAGTTCAAGGCAAGATCATGGATAGCAAGACCTTCATTTATCTAATTAAAAATGCTAAACTTATTGCACAAAAAGAAGTCAAAACCATTGACCGTCATCATCATGCCATCGAAATAATCATTAAAACAGAACCAGGATCAATAATTGTTGCCCAAAATTTTTAACTTCAAATAAAATTAAGAATGAAGACTCATGAATAAGTTATTTATAATCATTTTCTGTTTTACATTTTTAAAGGTGGAAGCGCAACATGATGAAATCAGAATAAATCAATTAGGATATTACCCGGATGGCCCTAAGATTGCAATTGTACTTGAGGCCTCAGACCAAACTGATTTTCAGATTATCGACAATTCCGGAAAAATTGTTTTTTCAGGAAAGCTAAGTCCTCAAATTTTCTGGGAAAAATCAGGTGATCATGCAAAAAGAGCTGATTTTTCTTCCTTAAAAAAGCCAGGTGGCTATAAGTTAAAAGTCGGACAGAGTGTTTCCTGGCCATTCGAAATCAGAGATGATATCTGGAGGGCAGTATCCATTGCTTTGATGAAATCCTATTATCTCCAAAGGGCTTCCTATGAACTGAAGCAGGATTATGCAGGAATCTATAAACGCCCTTTGGGCCATCCGGATACAGCCTGTACTTTACATCCTTCCTCAGGGAAGTCCGGAAAGTTAAATGCACCGGGAGGTTGGTATGATGCCGGTGACTTTGGCAAATATATTGTAAGCGCCGGAGTTACCATGGGTAATATGATGAGCTTGATAGAATTAATTCCTTCAGTTTTCCCGGACAAAAGTGTAAATATTCCGGAATCCGGCAATGGCCTGAGTGATATGCTGGATGAGGTAAAATATGAATTGGATTGGTTCAAATATATGCAGGATGCTGATGGAGGTGTTTTTGTTAAAATTACCTCGGAGAAATACCCGGATATGATGTTCCCTCATACAGATCCTTTGGAGCGGAATGTATACGGAAAATCAACTGCATCAACCCTGCATTTCGCTGCGGTAATGGCTATGGCAGCAAGGCTGTTCCCTGATTTTGACCGCACATGGTCCGAAGACTGTCTTGAAAGAGCCGAAAATGCCTGGCATTGGGCAAAAACCAATAATCAAGTCATATTCAGAAATCCTGAAGGTGTATTGTCAGGTGCTTATAGTAATCGAAATATGTCCGATGAATTTTTATGGGCTGCAGCTGAATTATATACAACGACTGGAAAAGATAAGTATAAACAATATCTGATTAACCATAAAGAAGAATTCTGGAAAATGGAAGAATCAGGTTGGGCAAATGTAAATGGGCTCGCTATTACCAGTTTGTCTCTTCACCAGGATATGCTGCCTGAAGAAATAAAAACAAGGATCAAAAAATCCTTGACCGACTGGTCGGTCCAACTTATTAATGACATGAACCAGTCTGCCTATAGAATTCCGGAATTCAGGCTGGTATGGGGATCAAATGGCTTTATCGCTTCAACTGGACTTTGTTTTGTATATGCTTATAAAGTTACTGGTGACAAAAAATTCCTCAATGCGGCGGCAGAAGTCGCTGACTATATCCTGGGGAAAAATGCTACGGGTTATTGTTTTGTGACCGGATTTGGATCCCGTCAAGTGGTAAATCTACACCATAGTGTCTCCATTGCCGATGGGATAGATGGATCTCTCCCCGGTTTCGTGCCTGGTGGCCCGAATCCATCGATGCAGGATGCCGTGACCAGCGAACATGGACATGGGGCTTATTATGAAAGTAAGTTGCCCGCCAAAGCATACGTTGACAGCGAGCTGAGTTATGCTTC
>CAYMFU010000193.1:0-3140 GCA_964389805.1 uncultured Roseivirgaceae bacterium
ATCTGGATGCGCCCAAAAATCTTCTGGCAGATCCCTTATAAAACCCAGTCAGCTTACAATTTTGCCTTGCAGATGGGTTTTACACATACCATCCGATCAAAGTAAAGTATCAGCAAAATTCATTTCACCCGCTTTTCAATCTGGCTGTTTTAGATACAGACACAAGAAGTACAACTAAAATTAAATGACATGAAACGAAGAATCATCAACATAAGCCTGCTCATTTTCCTGACCATGGCCATGATGGCCCAGGAACAGGAACAGGCAGGAGTAAACTCCTTTGGCCTGAGTTGGGGGATGGGGCATGTGAAAAGGCAGGACCTTTCATTTTCGCCAATGGTGCATCAGAATTGGTCTGCCCTCAATTTTGCGCTCGTCTATGAGAGATCCAAAAAACTGGAACAGGAAGCCCTGGTAAGATTCAGTCATTACGCACCACAGGTGGGTGAACCCTATGAGTTCAATTTATACTTTAATACGGAAGAGTTCTCAACCTACCCACACACCTTCACCCTGCTTGATGTGAATTACGCACTTGGTAAAAATATCGTGGAGCGTGGCAACTTCAAGATGGCCCTTGGTGGCAAGGTAAGGATCCGCTTATGGCCCTCCAATTACATGTGGGGCGATAATGGCAGTTTTGGATATTATTTCTCCAACGGTTTGGATGCCTGGCTTAAAATGGAGTATAAACTGAATGATAAAAACCATCTCAGGGCTCATGTGGGACTTCCCATTTTCTCCTTTGTCAGCAGGTCGCCTTACATGTCTCAAAATGATGAATATTTTGCCGATAATCTTGATCACAACGACTTTAAATCAGTCATGAATTTTCTAAAAAGAAGCGAGATTCAATCCTGGGGCCTCTCCCAGGGTGTTGACCTGGATGTAGCATACTTCCATGCTTTTTCAGAAAGGTGGGAATTTGGAGCCTCTTACTGGCTTTCCATGAACTTTAACCAGGCACCTACTCCCCTGGCTTCCACCGAACATACATTTTTTATTTCCACCAGACTAAAATTCTAAAATCATGAGAAACTATATATTTATTCTGATCGTCTCCCTGCTTGTTACGAGCTGTGAAAAGACACTCTACAAAGCAGAACCTGAAAACAATCCCGAGGCACTCTTTGAAAATCTGTGGACCACCTTCGAAACTGATTATGGCCCCTTTGAGCAAAGAAATGTGAACTGGTATGAACAGTATGAGATCTATCGTCCAGAGGTACACGCAAACACCACGGATGAAGAGCTTTACACGATCTTCACCCACATGCTTCGCTCCCTGAATGACGGCCATGTCTCGTTGGTAACACCCAATAGAAAAGTATTCAATTCAAACATATACTACGACCAGGAAAAAACTGACAGCCTGTTCAACCTTGATTTAATCAAATCAAAATATCTGAATGATGACTTTAAGGAGAGCGGTTACGGGGGGAATATATATGGAAAAATAGGTAATACCGGATACTGGCATCTGAAGTGGATCGGTGAAAACCTGCTTGCTACTGACGAAATCCTGGATGCATTTGCGAATACTGATGGATTGATCATCGATTTAAGAAATAATGGCGGAGGCGATATGACCTTTTCTTTCTCAGAATTGGGTCGGCTTACAGACGAAGTCCGGTTCACCCACCGTTCAAAAACAAAAAATGGCACAGGACCTGATGATTACACGGAGTGGTACAACTGGGAAATTATTCCAAGGACACCCTACTTTGATAAGCCCATTGTATTAATCACCGACCGCTTTACCATTAGTGCAGGGGAAAGAACAACTATGGCCCTGAAAACACTTCCCAACTTAATTCACCTGGGAGATACGACAAATGGCGCGCATTCAACAAAAATTGGAAAAAAACTGCCCAATGGATGGTATTATTCCGTGTCGCCCCAGATTATTGAGGTTTCCGAAGGTGTCTCGTTTGAGGGTATTGGCCTGATTCCGGATATCCTGAGCAAAAACACCATTGAGGAGATAGAGGCCGGTCAGGATAAAACCTTAGAAGCAGCGCTTGCGATTTTTAATTAAATCAATTACGTTAAAAAATATTACGATGAAATCACATTTAGTAAGACATTGGAGAATAAGAAATCTAGGTGCATTTTTATTCATTATATCAGTTTTCACAATTGGAAGTTGCACCTCTGATCAATTGGATTTTCAAGAGGGTTACAAACAAGCAAATGGGGTCTCTCATTTTTATAAGATTGTTGGTAAAGGGGAACCTTTTATAGTGCTGCACGGTGGTCCGGGGATGTACCATGATGAATTATATCCCTTTTTTCTGGATTTTGCGAAAAGCCATAAAGTGATTTTCTATGACCAGAGAGGAAATGGGAAATCTATTATGGAAAAAATTGACAGCTCAAACTTTACAGTTGAACTAATGGTGGAAGATCTTGAAGAATTAAGGAAGCAATTTGGCTTAGACAGGTTAAATATAATAGGTCATTCCTGGGGAGGCTTGCTGGCTATGTATTATACAGTACAATACCCAGCCCATGTCAATCGACTGATTCTTGTTGACGCTGCGCCGGTAAATACTGAATTATTAATAAAATGTTATGAAAAGCAGATCACTATGTTTGATCCGGGAGAATGGGATTATGTACAAAAATTATGGAGTAGTGAAGATTACCTGGAAGGTAAACCAGAAGTCCTTAATGAGGCAATGAGGATTTCTGAAGGAACTGTTTTTTCAAATAAGGATGTGATTGAAGATTATATGGAAGCAGCTGCATTTAATGAAGTAACAGCAAAAAACGCTGTAGCATTAAATGAGCTTGCCACAAAAATGAAATTGAATATTCATGTTCAGGACAGGCTTTCGAACATTACTTGTCCGACTCTTATTATTAACGGAAAAGATGATTTTATTGTTGAGGAAGCCCCACTCCTGGCAAATCAATTAATTACTAATTCACAATTAGTATTTATTGAAGGGTCAGGACATTATCCTTATATTGAAAACAGTAAAATATTTTTTCGGAAGATAAATTATTTTATAAATAATACCAGACCAAAAAATATTTATAAAAGATAAACAGAATTAAAATCTTAAAACAATCCCGGTTTATGGAAAACAAACAAAAGAACACATGAGTAATAGCTTTTCTTTGTAGCGGGGGTA
>CAYMFU010000194.1:0-9968 GCA_964389805.1 uncultured Roseivirgaceae bacterium
ATTAGAAATATCAAGACTGGTTAATTGGTTCCAGGAACACCCCAAACCTATTAATGCAGTATTATTAGAAACATCCAGAGTAGTTAATTGGTTATCGAAACAGTTCAATTCTACTAATTTAATGTTTTTAGAAACATCCAGGCTGGTAAGTTGGTTGCGTCCGCAATTAAGAGTATCCAGATTGACAAATGCTTCAATTCCTGTTAAGTCTGAGATTTCTTGTACCCCAACATCTAAATATGTTATCTCCTCAGCTTCAGCAGCACTAATAATACCATCTCCATCTGTATCAACTCCCAATTCAATCAAGGCGTTTAAAAAGTTGTTATTAGGGATATTAATACTAGGATTAGGATCATTTTTATCACAATGACATAAAAAAGCCAATGTAATTATGAATAACAAAGCCTTAATTAATGTTTTCATAACGGTTTGATCAATTTGGCTTAAATACAATTTATGAAATTATCTGGTGAAATTCAATTAATCACCCCCAGCCGACCTAGGCTTTAACACCCCCAATAACCAGCAAAAGAAAGCGTCGCATCCTTATGCTTTGGGGTAATAGTTTGAATTGAACATTAGAAACAGCCTCAGGTGTTGTCATTACAAAATAATTATATCATCTTCAGATAACAAGTATTTCAGGAAAAGACTTGCAATAATATTGAGGTCCACAAGCGAGGTAAGTTTTTCACCACAACCCAAATAATCTCATGTTCAAACGAATTCCGACTAGCGCAACATATCGATCATTATATCAAATTCTTCAATAAATTCCATTTCATTTTTGCCACTTCTTTTGGGTAAGAAGCTAATATTTCCCATTGGATCGATAATGAATTTGCTTGGGAGACCTGATACTTTATAAGCAGTTGATACAGTACAACTATCCACATCAAACAACACATGAAATGTGTAATTATTTTTGGAGATAAGATCCTTCGCCTTTTTAATAGAATTACCTCTTCTTTCAAAGGTATCAATGAATAAAAATTTGACTTTATCATCGTCTTTATATTTGTCAACTGATTTTTGCATAGTAGGAAAACCGGCTATGCAAGGACCACACCAGGTTGCCCAAAAATCGATTATAACTATTTTACCTTTGAAATCAGCCAAACGCACAATATTACCATCCATGTCATTCAACACGAATGGAGGAGCAGGTATAGCTATCATTTTCTCTTTAATCTCATCTCCTATCTTTATTCGATGTGCTTTATCCGCTTTAACAAAAAATGATTCCAGACCTTCTTTGCTTCTGTTTCGCTTGACGTATACTTCTTCGAAAAAAGTACGTAATTCCTCGTTCCAAGGTCTCTCCATAACTAATGATTCCAATTCGGTGAATGCTTTCTCGATTTGACCTGTTTCATAAAGCGACCGGCAATAGCTCTCATGAATAATTTTGTTTTTTCGTTGGTCCAATTCAACTGCTTCTTCAAAAACAGGAACCGACTCTTCAATTTTTCCGAGGGTATATAACCCAAAACCATACGTATCGAGGGCCTCTACCAAATTCTGGTTTTGTTTTTCCTGCCATTCCTTTTGTGTAAAAAGGTCAGGTTTTTCTTTAGTTCTCTGTTCCATTCTAGCTTTTTCTACATCGATTTCAGCATGGTCTACAAATCTTTCAAAAATGATTTCGCCCTTTATCAGGGCCCATGAAAGTTTATCCAGAAATCTTGTGATAGAATCCGCTACATAAGTGTTAAAGTAATTCTCTGTTTCTTTATATAGATTCTTATTAAGGTAGGCTGAAATTAACCGATCATGGAGTTGTTCAATATATTTGCTATTTGGGAAATCTTCTATAAAGTGGAGGGTTAGTTGGTGTTTCCTATCAATCGACTTTTCCCTTGCACACTCTACATAGCGATTGAACTCCCCGGAATGATCGTTTCTTGTTCTATTAAACATCTCATTCTCGTATTTCTCAGCCAATTCTTTTTCATTCAACTCTTTATACCAGTTGCTTAATAGATAGAGTTCATCGAGAGTATTCTCTTTTTTTTGACTTAATTTCTCTAGTTGCACACTTATGATTTTTGTAGCAGAGTCCCTGTGTAAATCATTGATTGGATACCAATAAGAATTAACCATTTCCCAATTCTGTGATTGTTCCGGATAAAATTCAAATTCCTTATCTAAATAGTATTTAGCTTTCCCCCAATCACGATGCAAACATGGATAGGGCCCACCGTAAAAAGCGATTTCCGCTAGACGCTTCATCCCGCCTTTGACAGGTTTTTTGTCGGCGGCAAATAATGGTATTTGATAGCCGTTTTTATCATTGTTATCTTGTTGTTCCTCTGATCTAAAAACAATATATACGGCTAACGTTGAATCAGGCGTAGTGAGTGAACTATGCCAGGCACGATTGGATTTTTCCATTACAACTTCTTTAACAACAGGGATTCCTTCCGGAAAACAGTATGCTACAAGCATTATTTCATCTACATCTTCTAGAATTGTTCCTGACGGATTATAGCTTATATCTATTTCCTGTCCAGGTTGGGGATATTTGCCTTGAAATAAGAATTTTTCAGGTACTTTCTGAGGTACTTTGCTGCACATGATAAAAAGAACACATATTGCAGATTGTAAGGTAATGACAGAGGCTCTCATGAGTTTCCCTCTTAATTGTGATGAAAATACAACGAATTAAACCTGACAACTAAATAGAATGCGACATTGAAGTCTATTATTCATCAGACCTTTATTTATAAATCTATTTGACAAATTTTAGTACCACATCCGATTAGTTCTTGAATAAATAAACCTTAAATATACCGGAGAGGTCTATTAATTATAAATTTAACAGATCAATATTTTGAACAGCTTTTAAATAAGTATAAAGGTCATTCATTTTTGAAATATCGGAATCTGTAATATACTCATCTGGATTACCCTTATTAGAAAAAAAGACCTTTATATCATTTGAAGAAATTATTTTGATAAAGTCTTCTTTTGATGATTCTAAAATAAAAGTATATAAATATCCTTCGGTCATGCACCCAGATTGATAGCAACAACCCCAATCCATAAATTCATTAACTATTACTGATCCTGTATTAACATTATCTTTTTTTGCATCAAATACATGAATCTCTGATGAGGATATGATGAATACCTTTTCCGAATTTAATACTGTTCTTCGTGTAAATATTTCGATTCTAAATCGGTAGGAATATATTGAATCTAGCGAAATGAATGAAGCAAGCATTTGTATTTTGGGCGCGGTTAAACTCCTGTTGGGTTTAGTGTAAATAACAGTAGCGCCAGTGGAATTATCTATAGAATTTTCTAAACTTGCTTCACCTTCCCTCTTTAAATTTTTATTTGTTTGTGCAGAACAGAAAACAGGAACTAAAAATAAACCACTTATCAAAATAGCGGTTGCGAGATTTTTAAATTCATTTTTCATGGCTATTAGTATTCAAAAAAGTTAATTGCTTCTTGAATTATTAGTCCATAAGCCATGCCAAACTTTATAAACTGTTGATTATCAATAATATGCCAAAAGCATGCATTGAAATATGTATTAGATCCAAACACATTTCTTTGATTTTGTAATACTGTTGAACACTTTTTTATACGAAATCGTTGTGTTTTCTATTACAGGAATGGTGTGTGCATTAATGAACAGTAATTATATTTTCAAACCAAAAATAAGTGAAGAGTGAAATTGTTATAGCTTTTGGAATTGTGATATAGGATATCCAGAGTTAACCAATCCCAACAATCTCAGACTTAAAAACTTTGCCAAGCTACAAGAGAAAGCGCCTGATGCATTCTTTTTTGATTGATAACAGATATTGCCTTCTGAAATATCCCAACTATCTCAGGCTTGAAAAGCATGTAATAGCTATACTCAGAACAGTTTACAAGTAGAAACACCTGGGCACCTTTCAAGGTCAGGCATTTTCACCGCCCACTGCCTACTATATATATACATCATATTGCTGGGTGGTGAATATATGAATGTATTTTACTGCCCACTGACCGATAGGTATATAAGAAGGAGGTGGTGGGTGGTGAACAATTATATACCGATCATCTTGAGACTATGTATCATCTACCCATATCCTGTGTAGATCCCAGCTGTTGCAATGGAAGTAGTCAGAAAGGAAATCATCCTGCGGTAGCAGTAGGAAGTTCTGGTACCCGATAGCATACCAGCCATGTGTGTAACTGCTCATGTTGTAGATTAGATCTGATGCATGGTCATTCATGTAGAATAGAGACCAAAGCCTTTATCAGCCTGTATATTGGTTTTGAGAGTTATAACCTTTCTTTATACTTCCACCTTAGCTCTCTCAACTGTAATCTGCATTGTACGATAGCGAGAATAGCTGTGTAGGTGGATATAATAACATAGATTAAACATACTTATGTTTCAGGGTGAAACATTTGAAGGTTTGACTTTTGAAGATTTTACAGTTCCAAATCAGGATCGTATTGAAAGGGTGCCGGATCGGGAAGGTTGAATCTCCGCATCAGGGCTTTAAAACGGGGATCCTTGATAAAGGTACTGTCTTTTGTATAACGTATGTTCCATACAACCCGTATCCATGGGACAAAATGGAAATGGGGTTCAAATTCAGCCCATTTAAATGCATTATCATAATCACCGAGGGCTGCATACATTCGGCTCCTAACATAGGCACCAAATGGACTTGGAATCGAATCAAACTCTGTTTCCAGTTCATTCAGAATTTTCTTCCCTTCCTTAATATTCCCGGATAAAATATATCCCGTACCAAGAGAAAAATACTTAGCTGGGGGAATTTCTTCTGATAATTGTTTATAAATCTCAATAGCTTCCTCTTCCCTTCCCATGGTTAAATAGATGTCAGCCAAAATTGTCCTACCCATGAAATTATTTGGCAATTCTATGGCCAGTTTAGCTTCTGCAATTGCTTTGTCATATTCACCAAGATTGTTATAAAGCGAACCTAACCAGGCCGTTTGATAGGATGAAAACGGGTCTAATTCTTTTGCTTTTTTGTGTTCTTGTATCGCTTCATTCATCCTTCCGAACAACACCAGGTACCAGGAATAATGATAATGGTTCCAGGGAAGACTGGGATTCAGTTCATTTGCCTTATGATAGGCCTGTTCTGCTGCCTCCCATTCCCATTCATAATAAGCCTTCACCATTCCAAGTACAGACCAGGCCTGGGCCAGTGTTGAATCTAACTGGATGGCCCGAAGGGCGGCTGCATTGGCTTTCTGTCGAACATCCTCTGTTGGAAACAATGAATGTCCCAACCTAATATATGCGGTTGCTAATCCAGCCCAAGCATAGGCGTCAGCTGGATTTTTATCGATCGCCTCATTAAAATAAGAAATACCTTGCTGTATATCAGGAGGACTTTTATCAATGGCATGCATGCCCTTTAGATAAAGCTCATAGTTCTCAGGATCTACTCGCCGGATCCCTGTCCATAATTCGGTATTTTCTTCCGGTACGAAAATTCCCATCATTCGTACAAGGTCTTGTGCTACTTGAGCCCATAGTTGCCTACCAGCACCAATTTCCTGCTCATATTCCTGGCTCCAGATTACCAGATCTTCCGATGGGTCGATCAGCCGGATTTCGGTCTGAATTAGATTATTTTCTGATAGAAAATTTCCGTCAACGATGTAATTCACATCGTTTAATTCCTGTGATATCTGTGAGAATGATTTCGTGATTCCTGCATATTGCCTGGTTGAACTCTGAGAGATCACTGTCAGCGCCCTCACTTTAGACAACTCCCGGATCAATTCATCGGTCATCCCACGATTCAAATATTCCAATTCCGGATCTTCTGATAAATTTTCGAGTGGGAGTACCGCTACCGATTTTGTTATCAATTCCCTTTCTATATCAAAAGTCCTGAGAAACCATACCACGGCAACAGCAATAATCAACACTGCACCAACGGCTGCATACCGATAATATTTTTGATAAAGTTGTCTCCTAATGATCGAATCGATCCTTTTTTTATCCGGAGTTGGCAAATCTTCATTTTTCAAGGCATATACAGGAACCGGATCTTTGATGTTTTTAAGCGGAACAGCGCCCATGAACTGTGTTTCAATGTCTTCCCGGCCATCAATCAGTTCATGAATGGATTCGGAGATATAGACACCGCCTGGATCTGCAATGGCTTGAATCCGCGAAGCCATATTTACTCCATGACCGAAGATGTCTTCATTATCGATGTTAATATCTCCATAGTGGAGACCAATTCGTATAGGGATATTAAATTCTCTGGCTTTGGCTTCGATCTGTATCTCCCGGGCGCAGGATATAGCCTCTAAGATATTGTCAAATGTAGCCATAAAGCCATCACCCAATTCCTTTACGAGTTGACCATTATGTTTCTGAATTGCTTGTCGGTGGAGGTCCCGATTCCTTTTAACCAGTTCCAGTGCCGCACTTTCATTTTTTTCCATCAGGGTTGTATACCCCATCAAGTCAGTGAACATGATGGCGGTTAAGCGTCTTTGAGTCATGGCTGTTTGTAGTTAGATTGAAAAATCAGCCGCACGAAAACCTATCTTATTACAAGTTACGATATTTTGATAAAAGTCAATAATCCCCTCAACCTCAACCCTATAAAACTCTGACAACCCACCAGAGAAAGCGTCAGATGCATTCTTTCTTAAAGTACAATAGAATATTTCCCTTTAAATACCTAACTTCAATACTGCATGGAGTATAAAGCTGTTGGAATTATCAAGTTATGGAAACGACTTCACTTATCATTTTCTTAATTTTATATATCGTTATCATTTTTTAAATAACCCCGAAAACATGAAAAAATTAGTTTTACTA
The DNA here is from genome assembly GCA_964389805.1 of uncultured Roseivirgaceae bacterium. Classification (GTDB taxonomy): domain Bacteria; phylum Bacteroidota; class Bacteroidia; order Cytophagales; family Cyclobacteriaceae; genus JAGTVG01. Next base: position 6,833 of record CAYMFU010000194.1, read on the forward strand.
ATACTAATAGCTTTGGTATCTCAATCAATTATCGCTCAAAAGAAAATCTGGAATGAAACCCAGGAAGAAAAAGACAAGCGCCTGGAATGGTGGCGCAATGATCGTTTTGGTATGTTTATCCACTGGGGAACATATGCCCTGGCCGGTCGTCATGAATGGGTCAAAAAACACGAACGGATTCCCGATGAGGAATATAAAAAGTATTTCGAAAATTTCAATCCGGATCTTTACGATCCGTCGGAATGGGCCGTGTTAGCAAAAGCTGCAGGAATGAAATATGCAGTGATAACTTCCAAGCATCATGAAGGATTTACGCTTTTTGATTCTAAGTATACTGATTATAAGGCGACCAACACACCCTATGGTAAAGATGTGTTGAAAATGTGGGTTGATGCATTCCAGGCTGAAGGGTTGAAAATTGGATTTTATTATTCACTGATCGACTGGCACCATCCGGAGTACACCATTGACAGGGTTCATCCAATGAGCGCCAATACGCAAGAAGAATATGATGCACTCAACAAAGATCGTGATATGAAAGTATACCGGGAATATCTTAAAAACCAAGTACGCGAGATTTTAACGAATTACGGAAAAATAGATATCCTCTGGCTGGATTATTCCTTCCCCGGTAAATTCGGTAAAGACAGAAATGACTGGGGCTCGGTTGAATTGTTAAAAATGGTGCGCGAACTCCAACCGGGAATCATTGTCAATGATCGCGCTGATCTGAGAGATTACTGGGGAGGATGGGACTTTACTACACCGGAACAGTTTAAAGTGACTGAATGGCCAACATATGAGGGTAAAAAAATTCCATGGGAAACCTGTCAGACTTTTTCAGGTTCCTGGGGATATTATCGCGATGAATATACGTGGAAAGACACCAAACAATTACTCGTTTTGTTGATCGAATCCGTAAGCAAGGGTGGTAATCTGCTTTTAAATGTTGGCCCAACGGGAAGAGGTACCGTAGATTACAGGGCAATAAATGCCTTAAATTCCATGGGAGAATGGATGAAATACAATTCAAGATCGATTTATGGATGCACTCAAGCGCCCGAATCATTTGAAGTTCCGGTTAACAGCCTCCTCACCTACAATCCACAATCCAATCGATTATATATTCATTTACTGGATTATCCGTTGCAGAACCTCACATTAAAAGGGTATAAAGGAAAAATCAAATATGCTCAATTTCTTCATGACGCCTCAGAGATCAGGAGTACTACTCCCCGTGAGCACTGGAACCAACCGGAAATATCTGAAAGCGATATCAATCTGAAATTACCGGTAAATAAACCGCCCGTTGAAATTCCAGTGATCGAGTTGATATTGGAAAATTGAACAATTTACATGAGATAACGTCTGATGCATTCTATTTTACCTCAAGACAGAATATAATTTATAATGTATGCCAATAATCTCAGGTTTGTGATCCTTGAAAAAGTATGAATGTAGACGTAGGCATATGGCACTTGCAAGGCTTCTTTTCGATTTTTATGTAAAATCAATCAACCCTTTACAACCTGGTGCTTTTTAACAAAATCAGGATCCAATTCCACACCTAAGCCCGGACCAGTTGGGACTTTGACCAATCCGTTTTCACTTCGAAGTGGAGATGTTTTACATTCGAATTTCACTCCGGTTCTAAATCCTTTAAACTCATGATGATGTAGGGCGTTGGGAAGAGCTGAAACAAAATGCATCATATAAAGAAATCCCAGATCTCCACCAGACATATGTGGAGTACACTTTTTCCCAAAAGAATTTGCCATTAATGCCACTTTCATTGATCGGATCATCCCACCGAAATAATTTGTGTCGGGTTGAACAATATCAAGGCCGTCGTTAGCGACAAGCCATCGAAATCCATGAAGACTGTATTCCTGTTCACCACCAGCAACCGGAATGGAAAGAGCATCTGTGACCATTTTTGTCTCCTCATACCAATCGAAAGGAACAGGTTCTTCAAAAAACTTATACCGATATTCTTCCAATAACTTCCCTACCCGGATGGCTTCTTTCACAGAATAAAACCCATTTGAATCGGCATATAGAACCATCTGATCACCAAATGTTTTTCTGACAAGCGGGATAATTTCCTCCGTTCGCCCTGCTGGGCCAACTGCATGCATATCCCTGGTCATAAACATAAGTCCGCCTACTTTAATCTTAACAGCTTGGGCGTTATATTCCGCTACATCTCTTTTTATTAGCTCAATAGATTCCTCAACAGATTTTTCCCTATATTCAGTTGCCTGATAAACTTCAACTTCCGGATGATGGATATCACCAATCAATTGCCCTATGGATTTCCTGGAAATATGTCCCATCATATCAAGAATAGCAAATTCGATGGCGGCTAAGGGTACACCAAGTGCTAATCCGGATAACCTGAAGTTGAGTCTGTAGATAAATACCTTTTCCAGTATCAGATCGAGGTCGCGTGCATCCTTATTTATGAAAAACGGTTGTAAATTGATGGTAAATATTGGGTATAGTGATCTCAGCTGACTACTGTGACCGACTGAAATTCCTTCTGCTCCATCCTTTGACCGAACCCTGCATATAAAACTATTTTCGTAGCGGAGTAATTCGAGTGTTTCAATTACTACTGGAGAACTAAACAATTCTTTTTTAAACACGGGCTGTTTAAGTATTTGGTCCAGCCTTTCATACCTATTCTGTACTTCATCTGAAACATGTGGAAATGCTGTCTGCCCTATGGAAGAAAGTGGTAATGTTGATGCCAATCCTCCGGCCAGTGTAGTTGATAAGAATTTACGTCTATTGATATCCATGAAATATGGTATTTAAATAATTGATTAATATCGTGATTCTGAAAGGTTTATTCATTTGGAAGTATCTACATATTGGGAAGAAAAATGTATGTACGTAAAACATTCTGGCACATGTGAATCCCAGACTCCATGCGGGCTCCAGGCCCAACCTCCGGAATCATTAGCTGGTGGGGCTTCTTTATATTGATTAAAGCGGGAAAAATCCATGCGCCAGGTATCCTGATCCCTTGGTGGAAAGCTTCGATTATCTCCTAAAGCCAATACCTTCATACCTGACCATGGCAGGGCTATTTCTACGGTCCACCCCCGATCCCGATCCTTGTCATTATTAA
>CAYMFU010000195.1:0-14313 GCA_964389805.1 uncultured Roseivirgaceae bacterium
TATTATAATCAATAACATAATCGCTATTAAATCCTCGTTCCAGAAGCCTTCCATCCAGATATACCCGCTCAGAATTGGCCAATATGATGATGAAATTTTCATTTTCCGGACCGTATATCTTATAAGGTCCCATGATGCCATCCAACACATCGACTTGAAACGATGAAAATTTTCCTTTTGATACTGAAACAGACAATTTGCTCTCGGAGCTGATCTGATCACTGAAGTCATACTTTCCGCTGACTTCAGCTCCCTGGACATTTCTATAATACCTTAGAAAATAGGATGATGGATTAGTTAATACGATATCGCCACCGGCAAGAGAAAAATTGTCATTGTAAATCTGAAAGAATACATTGTCGAAGTCCTGAACCAGCTTAGTGTTCCCTTCGGGTTGGTAAGGGATGTTCTGATCCGTTATTGAGGCCCTGATATTCAGCTTTTCACTTAATCTGCCATCCAATTGAAGATTTAAGACTGAATTAACAAAGATATCCTGCCTGTTTCCAAATGTTATCCCCCTGCTGATAACCCCGGATTTGTTAAGATTAGGTGTGGAAAATAATTCTTCCCTGCGTTCATTTAAAAGCGAAATCCTTGATTTGGCCGAGGATTTAAAAAAGGCGGTGCTATCGTATACCTCCATACTTTTATGGAACACCTTACTGTGCATTGCATAAGGATAGACTTTATAAATTAATAATATGGAATCAAGCTTTTGTTTTGGCTGGATCGTAACCTTACCAGTTTCCAATGAGTATTGAATATCAGCTTCGAGGGTTGAATCAACCACATGGATAGATCCTGGAACAATGGTTAATGAATCGAGAATAAAGGGCCTTTCAAAACCGGAAACCCATTTTTGCTTTTCATTGCTTTTCTGGGCCACAGCTTTGAACGAAACGATGATGATCAACAATCCTAATAATCCTCTAATCACTTTCAAGACAACACAGGTAATTCAATATAAAATGAAGTTCCAATTCCAATTCTTGTATCGAACCACAATTTTCCACCGGCATGCTCCACGGCTCTTTTTGTGATTGCCAGGCCAATTCCCGAACCGCTGTACTTCGTACTGAAATTAGGCATAAAAACTTTTTCCCGGATTTCTTCAGGAATTCCTTTCCCGTTATCTTCAACAGTTATTAACACCCGTTTTTGAGATGTTTGCTTTAAAGATAAGTGTATAATTGGTTTAACACCCTTTTCTACAGCCTGGATCCCATTGATGATCAGGTTAGAGACAGAACGGCCTATCCAGTTGGGATCCCCCACAACCCATATGTCTTCCTTGGGAATTTCAGTGTAAAACTCAATTTCCTTATTATTAATATAAATGTTGATTGATTTTTTAAGCAATTTAACGATATCAAATTTTTCTTCCTCAGGTATGGGCATATGAGCATAATCAGAGAATGACGTTGCGATATCACTTAATGTTTCAATATTATGAAGAAGCGAATTGATCGATTTCTCAAACTTCGATCGTTCTGATTCCTGAAGATCTGAAAGACGCATATTCAGGTGCTGAAGTGTCAACTTCATAGGTGTAAGCGGATTTTTGATTTCATGCGCCACCTGTTTGGCCATCTCCCTCCATGCAGCTTCTTTCTCCGTTTGTGCTAGGGCTTTTTTACTTTCTTCAAGTTTAAGAAGCATCTTATTGTATTCAGAGACCATACGGCCAATTTCATCTGTGGAATTGTATTGAAGGGGCTCATTAATTCCGGTCAATGTTGTTCTTCTTAATCTTTCCGTAACGAACCTGAGAGGAAAAGTCAGGTAATTTGAGGCAATAAACGATAGGATGATAAAGCCAATAAATATGATGGTGAAGATCCCCAGGATATTAACAATCAATCCAGTCAGATTCCGGTTGATAATTTCATGCGATCCGAAAAAAGGTATACTTAATATCCCGATCAGGCTTTTATCATCAGGAGATTTTATGCCTACGTATGCTATTTTATAATCCAGTTTGCCAAAGGATTCATCTAAAACAAGACTTTTCACACCCATTTCCTTTATCTCAGCTAAAGCTTCCGGATTGATCACCTTCGCCAGTATTCCTTTATCATATATTAGCTTTTGCGTTGCAACAAGCAGCCTTCCCTTGTTTTGCCGGGCATTGAATATATCCATATCCAACTCAGAAAAATCCGCCAGCTCATTTATACTGCTTTCCAATTCTTCCTTGTTGAGGAGGTTATCATTGAACCGATCAAGGTAACTAGTCAAATTATTCCCTGTAGTTTCCACGGCATCGAGATATCCCCGGTTGGTCTCTGCTTTATAATCACTTGTAGACCGTGTTAAGGTTGTTATACTAATAACAAATAAAGGAATAAAAAAAGCGAGATTAAGAAAAAGCTGTATCCTTGTAATATAGTTCAGTGCCCTTCCTTTGATATTAAAATATATCACATATCCGATTAATCCAACCAACAGGAAGAAGGAAAGAATGATAAAGAGAAATGAGAAATTTGCAAAGAAATAACTCCAGGGATATTTTGGGGAGGAGATAACATAGGTTTTATTATTGTCAGTCTTAAACCCATAATGACGGTAACTCGCTTCACTCAGGCCTCCGTTAAATAATTTTTCTCCTTCAAGGTTTTTTTTATTGAAATTACTTTCGAAATTATAATTACCTGAGGTATTCAGCAATGTATCATTACGGAATAAGGCATAATCATATTGATCTTCAAAATAATTGAGGGACAAGATGTCGTCAAGTAATAGCCTGGGATACACTCTATAAGGAATAATGCTCTTTAACCGCAAATTAAGTATGATATATCCTACGGTTGAATTATAAAGACTTAATGGAATAAAATCCAGATAGATCTTTTTGACTACCCGGATCTCATAATTATAAAAATATATGTTCTCATAATCAGTTTTATATTCGTCAATGGCAAAATTCTCGCGTATATGAGAGTATGAGTTGCCGGAGTTCGGGGCGATGGGTTCTCCCCTGCTGTTGAAAATTAAAATCCTGATCTCAAACTTATCAAGGTAATTATTCAGGTGTACCCGGCGTATTTTTTCTTCAATGATCTCCTTTGAGCCAAAAGGGCTGGATAACCTCTGTTTTAAAAACAGATCATTCTGTATTTTTTCCGAGGCTTCCTGCAGGAAGAATTCAGTCATAGGATCGCTCTCCTGCATTAACTGCTCAGCAAACCTGTCCCTGTTAATTTTCTCCTTGGTTAATCTTACCTTATTTATGGAAATAGCTCCTAAAAGACCTGATACTATAAAAATGACCAGGATATACACAAAAGTCTTGTATTGCAATTCCACAAAAATAGTTTTTATATCAAGCAGGTATGAAAAATATATAAATCCTATCCCAATCAAACAGACCATGATCACGTGGGTATCGACAAATATGACTGATAAAACAAACAGGAGACTACCTGCGAGGATGTAATATGACAGTTTGCGGATATCTTTTCTCGTATACCTGAAAATGATCTTTTGGCTGAAATAGGTCACAAAAAGCACTATACCTACACCCATGACAAACAAGATATAGCTGAACCACCTGAACATGGAGAAATTGAAGCCGGTTGTCACATCCATTGTCCAACGTGAATGCGTACTTAAGGATTCAATAATTTTATAGAGGAAATATAAGATGAATAATTGAAGCAATACTGCGCCTACGGTGACAACATTTCTAACAAAACCTCCTTTTTGCAATACCTGGACAATGTTCCGGTTTGGAATAAATATCCACAGAAAAAAGGAATAATTGATCAAAAGGAACAGGTTTATAAACATATCCCCGAGGGAGGGATTCAACAGTGAAGATGCATAGTATTTCGAGTCGAAAATAGGCAGATAATTAAAATCAATGGGAAATTGACCGATGAGTATCAATACCCGCAATGATATCAGGGAAAACAATAAAAATCCTATGCCCGGAAAAAGCCCCCTTCTTTTTACTATTCTAACTGATGCCAGATTCAGGAAGATCAACAGGTTGATCAGCCCAAAGCTAATAATGCTGAACACAAGAAAAGACATCCAGTAATGTCCACCTAAATATCCGGGAAGAAACTCAACAGAAAACAGGAAAGTGCCGTCGGGCAGGGTTATTGGTTCATATATTTCATCAGCCGATATTCCGACCTCCGAATTAAGAAAAATATCCGGATTGAAACCACTCAATAGGAAATCATTGGATATATTATAATCCACATAAAGTGGTACCAGGGATAATACCTGATGTTCTCTGTTATTTAATGGTTTTTGAACACATAAGAACTTTTTAGTCCCTGCATCTACAAAGCTTACTGATGAACCGGATTCCAGGAGGGTATCTCTTGGAATAAATTTATTGTCAGACCAGTAAACCAGATCACTCCCCTTAAAAATATATGTAGGGTAATTAATAAGGTTATTCAGGTCGTGGAATGAAATGCTATCCGAATCAGCAAACCTATCGGATAGTGTGGTATGCTCATGAACCACTTCTTCATAGATACTGTTGATCTTTCGGTTTATTAATCCAGAGAAGTAACTTTCCTTGTCAACTTTATAAATTTCTACCCAATGCAGAGCCAGCCCAATTGCTATGCTAATGATGGCAATCCAGAGTGACCTCTTGCTATACCGCTCAAAAAATCTTTTCAATTCCCCCTTTATCTTAATGATCTAAGGTAAAAAATATAATCTATTTTGTGAAATGCTGTCAGGAATTTGAAAATTTATAAGGTCTGATAGCAGACAGAATTAAATTTCCTTGAACTTTATCCCTCCTTTTGTGACTCCCTGTAATCTGGTTTATAGTTCACACCCCCAAAAATATGCAGGTAAATAACTCTGGAATAGCGGAATATAACTGGAAACAGAACCACCAGGGTTAGCAAAATCGTCGATACATAAACATATATTTCCGGATCATTAAAGAAAATAAACAACAGAAAACCCACAATTACGAAAATAGCTACAGAAAAGGCATAGCTAACATACATAGCTCCGGTATAATATCCGGGTTCCAGCTCGAAATTCAAGCTGCATTGTGCACAATGCCTGTGCATCTTATCGAACTTCTTCAAATTATACTTTGCAGAAATAAACATATGCCCTTCCCTACACCTGGGGCATCTTTCCTGAAGAATGGATTCTAATTTTGACCTTTTGGGCATTTTTCTTACTTGCTCTGAACCAAAAATAGGCTATAATGCCGAACAATAAATAAGGCACTATAAATAAATATAATATGCCTATATTCAAACCTGCTGAGAACTGTTCGCTGTCTCCACTGATGCTATTCTCCATAGAGGCCCGGCACATGGAACACTGGGCATAGGAGTTTAATTGGAACAGAAAAGTACCCATGAATAAAACTATACTATAGATTACTTTTCTGAACATGATCTTAATAATACGGTCTGATGAGCAAATATACCACAACTCCTGACACTGATACATATAACCAGATTGGTAACGTAAATCTCACTATCCTTTTATGCTTATCAATCTTCTCTGTAAGTGCAAAATAGAATGCGAAAAGGACAAAGGGCACTACTATTATTGCCAGCAGGATATGTGAAAGTAAAACTAGCAGATAAATCAACCTGAGGGAACCAACCAAGGTGGCCTCATCCTCGTCCAAATTTCCATCGTGATTTATATCACCAAATAGGGTTGACGAGGTTGTAGAATGATACAGGATATAAGATATCAAAAACAATACTCCCAAAAAAAAGGCAGTACTCATTGCCTTTTTATGCAAGGCCTTGTTTTGATTTTTGATCATTACAAATCCAATCAATAGTACGAGGGAGGTGATTGTATTTATACTTCCATTTATATGAGGGAGATAAAGATTCCAATTCCCGGAAATTGAAAGCTTACCTGGAATAAACAAGAGAATCGCCACGACAAGTGGGATAAATATGGAGAAGAAAAGAATGATATTCGAAATTTTTTTAGACATGCTGCTTCTTTTTCAAAAGGATCTTAACTTCAAGTATAAGCCGATCAATTTCTTCAAAATCATGGATTGCATAAGATCCACGAATTCTTTGCTGATTATCCAGGAGGAGCATAATATCATATATCGCACCTGATCCCTGATTGTTGTCTGCTGAAATTATGGATTTGATCATTTTGGTCATTTCATTATCGCCAGTATAAAGAACCGAAATATTTTTTTCCGGTTGATCTACTATCTTAACCTGAATAGATCCGGAATGGTTATTATCTGTAAATACACGTAGTATCCTGACAGATTCTTCGGCCTGAAAAATATCGGAAATGCGCTTGATCTGAAAATCTCTTTTTTTACGATCAGATTGTGAAGAAACAAATTCAAGTACAATAATATCATTAGCATAACTATCCTGGTCAACCTTTTTCCCGGTAGAATCATAGAGCTCTTCAAACTTGAAGATCTTGGGATCAGGATCAGTATTAGAAGAAAACGAAGTTGTTTCAAGTTTACCTTCCTCAGAATAAAAAGGCAGATCGAACTCATTATGGCCAAAAGCCTGGAGAAAAACGTAAACTGCGGCTGGAGTAAGCAGTATACACATCAATACCAATACCTTAATTCCTTTTCTCATCACTTCAATGCTTAAAGGATTTATTTTCCTTTTTAATATTAGTACAAGGAATTTAATATAGAACCACCTTCTGCCAGCAGGGCTACGATAAGCCAGATCACAAATATCGTGGGTAGAAGGATCGACCAGATAAGAGCCTTCGCTTCATATTTTAAATGCATGAACTCGGAAACGATATAGAAAGCTTTAACGATGGTCAAAGCTACAAATCCGGCATAAAGCAGATAACCTCTTGGTAGCGTAAACGCCATAAAGAATTCAATAAGGGTTACAATCCCCAATATCATGGCAATCTTCCAGAGTTTCTTTACTTTTTTCTTATTAACAGGTTTTACCTCAATAGCAACAACTTGTTCCATAATTATTTAATTAATTTTTAGATCAAATAGAAGAATGTAAAAACAAATACCCATACCAGGTCTACAAAGTGCCAGTACAATCCCACTTTCTCCACCATTTCATAATGCCCGCGTTTATCGTAGGTCCCGACAACAACATTATAAAAGATAATAACATTTAAAAAAACCCCACTGGCAACGTGTGTTCCATGGAATCCGGTTATAAAGAAAAACAAACTTGCAAACAGTGGAGGCCCATATTCATTGAACTGAAGATTGGCACCATGGAAGATCACTCCATTTGACAAGGTCATACCCTCCTCTGTACCCGTAATAAAATGAGACCATTCCCAAGCCTGACAACCCAGGAATGCAAGACCTCCAACTATGGTCCAAAGCATCCATTTTGTAACATCATTTCTATCCATTCGCTGGCCAGCTTCTACTGCCAGCACCATGGTGACGCTACTCAGGATTAAGATAAAGGTCATTATCCCTACAAATAAAAGTGGTAAATGAACACCGTGCAGAAAAGGAACGGCGTCAAATATTTTTTCGGGAATGGGCCAATACTCCTGTGAAGGTTTAAAAGCGCTCATTGGGCCGGTAAATGCCGGGTAACTGTAGCGTAGAAAACCATAGGTTATTAATAAGCCTGAAAAGGTAAAGGCATCCGATAAGAGGAAAAACCACATCATGATTTTTCCATAACTGACCTTCAGGGGGGAAGTCCCCCCTCCCCATAAATTTCTTTCGTTCTCTTTATTGATAGAAGCTGCTACTTCCATATATATATATTTTTGTTAATGATTCAATTTAAGGAACAGAAAAAGGTACAACCACAATCCACCAAGAAAATGCCAGTAAGTTGTACACATTTCAATCCTGATTAAGCTCTTAGAATGTGTTTTCAATCTAAATGATGATGCTATTACTACAATCAGGAATATCAATCCGCTAATTATATGCACCCCATGCAACCCGGTAAGAACGTATAAGAAAGAACCGGCTGGATTTCCAACAAAGTACACATCCATATCTACAAGCTGCTTCCATGATTGATACTGTCCGTAAAGAAAGGTCACACCAAGCAATGCTGTTAGTATCAAATACATTTTCAATCTACTAAATCGATCTTCCTTTGCTGATTTCAATGCAAGTTGCATGGTAATACTACTCACTATTATAATGGTTGAGGTAATCCAGAACATGCCCGGAAGGTTGAAATTCAGCCAATTTCCATCTGATTGTTTAACAACGTAGGCACTTGTTAGTGCTGCAAACAACATGGTAATAGTGACTATAAACAACCAGACTATGAACTTGGAAGGATTCATGCCCATCGCCCTGCGGTCCCTGATTATTTCTATATTTTCTATGGCCTGGTTCATACTTTATCTATTAAATAAGCTATCTGTACAATGGGTAAATATAGAAATGAGGAATACATAATTGACAAAGCTGTATTCCTGTTACAGATCATCATATGTCTGAATGTTTGAGCCAGAAACAATACCCCGCACAAGGTGGCTATCGCTCCGGATACCACCCCTGTCAATCCAAAAACTGTTGGCAATAATCCCAGTGGAATCAGGAACAGGGTATATATCATAATCTGAAATGCAGTATTAATGTTTTTTTCACCATTTCCAGGCAGCAATTTAAATCCTGCCTTTTTATAATCTTCGTCAGCGATCCAGGCTATGGCCCAGAAATGCGGGAATTGCCAAATAAACTGAATACCAAAAATGATCAATGCCTCATGAGAGATCATGCTGGTCGCGGCTGTCCATCCTAGAAGTGGCGGCAAAGCACCGGGAATTGCACCAACCAGCACTGCTATAGGTCCTACCCTTTTCAGTGGAGTATAGACAAATACGTATAGTGTGAAAGATAACAAAGAAAGCAAGGTGGTAAGTACATTAGTAAAATACAAAAGCACCAATGTGCCTGCAATGGCAAGTACCACAGCATATATCAAAGCTTCTTTATCAAATACCCTTTCAGTTGGCAAAGGCCTTGTTTTGGTCCTTTTCATTTTCCGGTCGTATTCGATCTCATAAACCTGATTCAGGGTTACGGCACTACCGGATATAAGAAATCCTCCCAGGCAGAACATGACCAGTGATACCCATTCAAAAGCGCCACTGCTTCCAAGTATATACCCAAAAGCTGATGAAAATACGACCAGGAAGGACAGCCGCAGCTTGAGTAACTCAACGAAAGCACCCAGTCTGGAAATTATTCCCTGTTCAACTTTTATGGTAGTAATCTGACTTTGATTCATTTATACAGCAATTTGTGTTTTATAATTTATCCTGCTGTCTTTTCCATTTAGAATTAATATGGTCAAAAACTGCAACCCGAATATGACTACCGCAAATAACAGATGTAATGGTTGTGCAAAGGGTGGTACGCCAAAATAGGACATGATAACCCCTAAAAGAACTTCCAAAGCAATTATCCCTAATATCATCCCGGTATAATTAGACAATCCTGTCTTTAGTTGACCATTACGGTACAAAATATAGAATACCGCTATCTGGGAAAGGACCAGTAGTAAGGACAAAGATCTATGAATTATAAAAGAAATGCCCGTAAGTTCAACCCATGTATCCCTGCTCTCAAAATTCAACGACACAGCTATTTCGTCAATAGCTTCTCTGACCTGAGTTCCAAGAAGTATTTGAATAGTTATCAATATGCCTGAAATGATCATGAGTGCATTTAATGTCTGTCTTCGAGGAATTTGTAAGTCTTGTTGAGGGGCATAACGGACCTTGAACACCAGAAATATCAATATTGCAACGATAAGCATGGCAAGCAACATATGTGTTGTTACCATCCAGGGAAGAAGATTTGTGGATACTACCACAGATCCGATCCATCCTTGAAAAATTACAATTACAACCAGTAACAAGGACCATACAAAGATTGATCTTTCCTTTTTAAGAAATTTCCAGGATGCTATAAAATTAATTATGATCAGAAGCCCAATTATTGCTCCTATTAAACGGTTAATGTATTCAGTCCAGGTTTTGGAAACATTAAACTCAGTTTCTGCTAATATAGATTGATCATTACGAACCTGTTCAGCCTTTTCTGTAAATCCCATAACATCAAGATATGTAGCAAACCTCAAATTTTTATTTCTCCGGTATTCCACGAAATCTTGTTTATAGGTATCCGCTAATTGTGACTCATCTGTTGGAGGTATCCACATGCCAAAACATTTTGGCCAGTCTGGGCAGCCCATTCCCGATCCTGTACTACGCACGATCCCTCCAACCAGGATCAATATGTAAACAGCAACCAGCGTTACCATGCTGGTTTTCCTGAATATAGCGTTATGTTCTTTTTCAGCAATCATCTATGATTCCTTTTCCTCCTTTTCTTTATCGACCAGGCCCTTTTCAAATGGGAGATTCGATTCCGGAGTTTGGGAGTAAGGTATATTTTGAGGAATAAAATCTTCCTTTGCACCTGGCTTACTGTAATCGTAAGGCCAGCGGTATACCTCCGGGATCTTACCAAGCCAGTTCCCATGTCCCGGGTTGCGAGGTGTTGTCCACTCCAGGGTATTTGACCGCCACGGATTAGCCGGGGCTATCCTTCCTTTGAAAATACTGTAGAGGAAGTTAAATGCGAATATGATTTGTGCTCCAAAAGTGATTATGGCCGCGATACTTACAAAGGCATTCAGGTCGGTAAACATACTGAAGGCATCAAAGTTGGTGAATGAATAATACCTTCGCGGGAAGCCGGCAATACCGATATAGTGCATAGGGAAAAACACAAGATAGATCCCGATAAAAGTAAGCCAGAAATGTACATATCCGAGTTTTTTGTCCATCATTCTGCCAAACATCTTCGGGAACCAATGGTATACACCCGCCATCATCCCGAAGAATGCTGCACTTCCCATTACCAGATGAAAATGGGCTACGACAAAGTAGGTGTCATGCAATTGGATATCTATTGCTGAATTTCCAAGTAGTATTCCTGTCAGTCCTCCGGATATAAAGAATGAGACCAGCCCTATAGAAAACAACATGGCTGGTGTAAAGACAATATTTCCCTTCCACAGGGTTGTGAGATAATTAAATACTTTAATTGCACTGGGAACAGCAATGATCAGGGTCAATAACATAAATATGGATCCCAGGAAAGGATTCATCCCGGTGACAAACATATGATGGGCCCAAACGATAAATGATAGTCCGGTAATGCCCATCATAGAACCTATCATGGCTCTATAGCCAAATATAGGTTTTCTTGAGTTTGTTGCTATAACTTCTGAGGTTATCCCCAGAGCCGGGAGAATTACAATATACACCTCCGGATGTCCCAGGAACCAGAACAAATGCTGATAAAGTATTGGGCTCCCACCCATATTAGGCAAGGCCTCTCCATTTATAAATATCTCGGCAAGGTAGAAACTGGTACCAAAACTCCTGTCAAAGATCAACAACAGGGCGGCAGCAAATAATACCGGGAAGGATAATAGCCCGATTATTGCAGTCAGAAGAAAGGACCAGACTGTCAAGGGTAATCGGGAAAAGGACATCCCCTTGGTTCTTAGATTAATAACAGTAGTTATATAGTTTATCCCCCCCATGAGTGTTGAAGCAATGAACAGTGCCATGGCTGTCAGCCACATCGTCATACCCAGACCTGACCCGGACATAGCCTGCGGCAATGCAGATAAGGGTGGATAAACCACCCATCCAGTAGAAGCAGGTCCTGTTTCAATAAACAGTGAAATAAACATGACAACACCCGAAGCAAAGAAGAACCAGTATGAGAGCATATTGATAAAACCGGAGGCCATATCCCGGGCACCAATTTGCAATGGGATCAGGTAATTACTGAATGTACCACTTAAACCGGCGGTCAGTACAAAAAACACCATTATTGTTCCATGCATGGTGACAAGTGCGAGGTAAAATTCCGGATCCAGTTTTCCATTTACCGTGATCCATTTGCCAAAAAATGGTCTTAGCCACTCCAGGTCCATTTCTGGAAATCCAAGCTGTAATCTGAAAACCACAGATAACAAACCGCCGATAAAGGCCCAGAAAATACCTGTAAACAAATACTGTTTGGCAATAATCTTATGGTCGGTACTGAAGATATATTTCGTTATGAAGCTCTGGTGATGCTCATGGTCATGATCATGCTCATGTATCTCGGCTTCTACTTCAATATTTTTAGTGGACATATTATATTTTAATTTCTTTATAAACTAATTTTTCTGGGATCAGGGATCTATTGGCTGAGTCCGGTTTTTACTAATGCCAGCTCCTGCAGGTCTTCTGGTACCTTTGCCAGGTATTCCTGGTTCTTACTAAGCCAGGATTCCTGTTCGGACTTCCATTTTTCATATGCATCAGGCTCTTCAACCACTAAAAGCATCCTCATCGTAAAGTGCCCCCTTCCACAAACTTCAGCACAAGCTATCTCATAATTGAAATCCGGATTACCGGTTTCAATTCTCATTTCGGCAGTTGTCTTATTTGGTATAAACCAGAAACTGGTCGGCATGCCAGGAACAGCATCCATTTTAAGTCTGAAATGAGGCGCAAAGACACTATGCAGGACATCCCGGGCCCTAATCTTCAACAATATTGGTTTGCCTTTGGGGACATGTATCTCCCTGGGGGTAAAGTCATCGAAGGCGGCCTTATCCCGGAAATCAATTCCAAATTCATTGGTAGCATCGATCAATCGATAATCATATTTCCCAAGCTGACCATCATTTCCCGGATATCTTGTTCTCCAGGCAAACTGGTAACCCATAATTTCTATTACTTCCGCTTCTTCCGGCGGATCAGCTGTTACCTGATTCCATATCTTCAAACCTGGAAATAACAGTAAGGCCAGAACAACAGCAGGTACCACAGTCCATATCATCTCCAGTCGATTGTTCTCTGGAAAGAACAATGCCTTGGATTTAGACTTATACTGGTAGCGGTAAGAGAAATAAAATAACAGGATCTGTGTGATAAAAAATACAATTCCAATTACTGCCATGGTTACCCAGAACAGATTATCCGTTGATATTCCGTGTTCTGAAGCCACAGGCAGGTTATAAACATCGAACCTTGTCACAGAATACCAGATGAGGAAGACCATGCTGATTACCAGAAATGCAAACAACAAGGCTGCATTTACCCCATTACTCCCAGTAACTTTTTTCTTGTGATTCCCTCTCGCCACATCGACGAGAGAATGGATCCTGTATACTACTACAAGGATCGCAATAATTAATATTAAACCTATTAAAATAACAGTTCCGACCATAGTTCTTTATAAAATAAACTTCGAATCTAACAATTAAACACGGATTTGCAAAAGACATATCCGAATTAGTGCCATTTCGAGCCGAATACTTCAAAAAAGACGGGAATTTTGATCCTCGACCACCTCATCTGAACTAATACAGCTTAAAATTTCACTAAATATGATGGTGCATACTCTCCTGCAACATCGGATGATTTTTAGGCACAAGGGCTGATTTTGTCAGGCTATTTAAAACCACGTACAAAAAAGCCGCCATGTATACCAGGATGGTTCCTATCTCAAGGAAACCAAAGCCTCCATTTTCCTGAAGTGTTCCTGGTGTGACCATCAGGTAGAAATCCAGCCAATGCCCGAACAGGACAACAACACAAACAATCTTCAGAAATACCCCGTGCCTCTTTGCATCCCTTGTCATCAGAACTAAGAAAGGAAAGAAAAAGTTAATTATGATATTGAGGAAAAAAACTGGGGTGTAGAAATCACTTTTTAACCTCTCTATAAAATATATAGATTCTTCTGGAATATTCGCATAATAGATCAACAGGTATTGAGAGAACCAGATATAGGTCCAGAAAATACTGAATGCAAAGACGTATTTCCCAAGATCATGTAAGTGGTTGTCAGATATCATAGGCAGGTAACCGTTCTCCTTTAATAAGAGAACAACCAGGGTGATGGCGGCCACGCCGGCTACAAACCAACTGGCAAACACATACCATCCAAACATGGTGCTGAACCAATGCGTGTCAATCGACATGATCCAGTCCCATGAACCTACGGCTGAGGATAATGCGAAGAATATTATGAAAATGGCTGATAATCGGATTAGTTTACGATAATGGCTAACACCTCCCACCTTATCTTCAGTAAAGTTTATCTTTCTCATTACGAAAAAGAATATAATCCATATCAGGAATATCCCTGCCATTCTGATAAGATAAAACGGGAGGTTCAGATAAGCCTCTTTACCGGCTATGATAGGATCATAATTAGGATTTAATGATCCATCAGTCATTTTTTCATTATATAATGAATGATCAAGCCAATGGAACATATGCCAGTGAGAGCTGAAATTGGCAAGATAAAAT
>CAYMFU010000196.1:0-2754 GCA_964389805.1 uncultured Roseivirgaceae bacterium
TTGGCAACATGATATCTACTGCCTCCATGATAATAAAGGCAGTGGCAACGTACATGGCAAGAACTTTTGGTACGCCGCGCCTCTTCAATTCATGCCAGAAACGGAATCTTTTTTTTGGTTTCCCGCTCATTCAGATAAAAGGCTTGGTTTCATGCAATTTACGATATGATAGCGCATAAGTCAAATGCGGCCCGGAAGTATATGTACTATTGTTAAATTTGTTTTATAATCGCGCCCGAATTCAGACCCCTGAAAAAAGAGCAACCAAAGCGGAAATCCAAAAACGGGAGGACCCTTTAGCTTCAAGATTATCTTCGGTATGTTGATTTCGATCAACGGTGGAGTTTCCCTCAGGGATCAGTTATTCGGAGCCCCATCTTCAATCCACTTTTGAAGAAGGCTGATGTTGCAGTCCGAAAGCTTCTGGTTTGTGGGCATTTTTGCATAGCCTGATTCCCATTCGATGGATCCCATCAGGCTTCCGTTTTCCGCCAGGGCTATCATATCGTCATAATCTGCAATAACAATTCCTCCTCCCGGAGCACTGGCACTATGACAACCGGTGCAATAGGATTCCATCATGGGCCAGATCTGCCCTGCAAAGCTTACTGCTGTTGTATCGCATCCATCGCTGCAGGCATTGTTTTTTGCCCCCTGGGCAATCCATTTCCCGATCATTTGTATCTGATCGGAATTAAGCGGATTGTAAGGTGGTGGTGGCATGAGGTCATCATCATCGTCGGTAAGGGATTCGAAGAACTCACTATCGTTCGGGTCGCCCGGTTTTATTTCTCCCGTCCTGATGATGGAAGCGTAATCGGTAAGGATAATTCCATCTCTGTGTGAGACCTTGTCGTGGCAACCTGTTGTTGCACAGGAGGATACCACCAGGGGAAGAATTGTATTCTGGAAGTATACCGTATCCGGATCGCAGTTACTGACAATGATATCTTCAGGTAACTGTTCTGTTTCGGATCCCTGTCTCCCCGGAATTTCAAATTTCGTACAGGAGAGGGTACTCAGGGTAATGAGGATAACAATTATTGGGGTGCACTTGCTGAATATTGTTTTCATAGTAAGTGCATTTTCGGTATTAACGCCTTCAATTGCCTTATAGTTGCTTACGGTGTGAAGAAGAGATCTTATTTAAAATTTGTATAAATAAATTTCCTGATTTAAGCTTGTTTCGCCATTTTCCGCATAAGAAAAACAAATGAGAATATACCCAGGATCAGGGCAATTAACCAGAAGACAAAATGACCATCTATCCCTGTAACAGCAAGGGTCTTTTTACTGAACTGTCCGCCCAGATCGGTCCACCAGAATGAAAAATTAAATACGTCCATAATGAAGTGGGCGATGATCCCTGGAATAAGAGAGCCGCTGTAGTAGGCTATGGATCCAAAGAGGACGCTAATGAAAAATATATGGATAAGAATCGGACCGGACCAGGCCTGGTGAAGGTGTACCAGCACAAATACAAGGGAGACAATGGATATGGATAAGAGGGGAGAATAACGTTTCTCCAGAGGAAACTGCATATATCCCCGGAAACCCACCTCCTCGCAAATCCCGGCAACAGCAGAAATCATAATTATAGCAAGCCAACCGGCCCAGGGGGGAATGTTCTCAATAAAGTTATATTCTTCAAGAAATTTTGCGGCCGGGAATTCCATAATACGAAAAGTGACAATAAGGCCCGCCTGTTCGATGAGTACGATAAGAGCTATGGCAAAAATGGACGGAAAAATGATCCGCCAGGGCAGTGAGATACTTCTGAACTTACTTGCCCTGTTCTGCCTGCTGCGCGCAGGTCCCCAGTGGCCACTGAAAAATTTCAGATATGCCCAGAGAAATCCAATCATCAGAAATATAGCCAGGGGCAGGGGCAGAGTTGTCCCTAATATTGGCCATGGCATGACCCCAATAGTACTTACAATAAATCCTGTAAGAATTGCTTTAATCACCAGGGGTGTACGGTTCCAGAGTTTTTTTATCATCGTTCAAATAATTCAGACAAATATCCGGAATATAAAACAGCGAATCGACCGACTTCAGGAAAGTGGACCAATTAGTTCAGGAATTATAAATGGACTTTCTAAATTCAGTGGGTGTTACCCCGTTTAGTTTCTTGAATTCTTTATTGAAGGAGGATTTAGAATTAAATCCCGCCTCATACATGATCTCCAGAATGGTCACTTTTGGATCAGCTCCGGCCATAATGGTTTTAACCTCTTCGCATCGATATGAATTAATAAAATCGAAGAAGTTTTTTCCTGAACTCTGGTTAATTACCTGGGATAAAATTTTTGTGGATACCTGTAACTTATCTGCCAGGTCCTGCAATACCAGCTCAGGTTTCAGATATAATTTTTCATTTCCCAGTATCAGCAGCAATTGTGTATAATAGCTCTCCACCTCTTCTTCGTTCAAACCAGAGCTGGCATATTTCTCAGCCACTTCTTTAAATTCAATACCCGCAAATATTTCAGGCTGATTCAGGGCCTTTAGCAGTACACGATTGATAAAGAAAAAAGTAAAGAGGAGCAAAAGGATCAGTGATACATAGAGAACGATTATATTTCCCAGTGCAGGTATGACGTTGTGAATCATAGCGATCACAGTGATTGCCGCAAAGGATTGGATGATAAAGCTTAACCAGTTAAGATTGACTTCATTCAGGGAGGAAAACCTGGTTTTGATGACTTTCCTGTAGCTTCTCACGGTCCTGGCGGCCAGCCAGAGGTAGGTAAA
>CAYMFU010000197.1:0-24869 GCA_964389805.1 uncultured Roseivirgaceae bacterium
CCTGATCCATTCATCAATATACCTGGTAAAGGAAGGATCTCCCAGGTTATACCTGAGTTCCTGAGCCGTTACAATACCAATCATAGGATGTCCCATGCCTTTCAAAGGTCGGTTTTCTGTGTATTTTGGCTCAATCAGACCGGGAGTACTTATATGTTTGTAAAATACATCAAAAAGTGTAAGTGCCAGGCGTTTATACTTTTCTTCTCCCGTAGCTTTATATAAGGCGGCGAAGGCGATGCTGGCAAAGGTTTCGGAAAATACGTACCTTCTTTTCCTGACAGGATAACCCTTCCTGTCTACTATAAAAAACATCCGGCCATCAATATCCATACAATATTTCTCAAGAAAACGAGCACCATGTAATGCCAGATCAAGCCATTCGGTCTTCTTAGAGACTTCGTTATAGAGAGTGGCCAGCATCCAGGTGAACCTTCCCTGTTGCCAGACTCCCTTATCCGTATCGACAACGGTACCATCCTCATCTAATGAAGTCATAAATCCACCGTAGTCTTTATCAATGCTATATTTCAACCAGAATGGGATGATATCTTCCAGCAAACCGTTACAGTAAATGGATATATATTTTATGATGTCCTTTTCTTTCATCGATTTGATTTTAAAGCTTTCACTGTCAGGCCATCCAGTAATTTATCTTTTTCATGCAAAATAAAACTGAATATAAATCCAATACAAACAGAACTTATCATACCGACAAATCCATACAGCATCAGGTGAATATCTGTTTGTGATTTCACAATCAGTACAGTTAGAAATCCACCTAAAAATCCAGCAATTGCTGCCTTCCCCTTAATCCTGGGAATGAAAATACCCATGAAGAACAATCCACCCAGACCACTGGCCAATAATCCTAAAATGTAATTGAAATAATCGAACAGGGATAGTATGTTCCACGTAGCCATCATAATAGCAAGACCAACTCCAACACTCCCTAAAATGACGCCGGTTAATCTGGCTATTTTTAATAAATGCTTATCCGTTTTATTCCTGAACCATCGTTGATAGAAGTCGGTGGTGAAGGCTGTAGAAAGTGAGTTAATGCTCGAGGATATAGTGGACATAGTTGCCGCAAATATTGCTGCGATCATAATCCCGGCAATGCCCTGTGGCATTTTCGTCATGATAAAATGAGGAAAAATGGAATCCGGATTATTCATTGACATATTTAATTGTTCTGGATTTGTTTTATAAAATGCAAACAGAGCTGTGCCTATAAAATAGAATACCAGTGAAACCAGGATGCTCAGGATACCATTCATAATTATGCTTCGGCCAGCTGATCGCTCATCCCGTGTTGTCAGATATCTCTGTATCACCGTTTGATCACTGCTGTATGATATCAGATTATTGGCCAGGCCACCCAACAAAACAACCCAGAATGTTGCACTTGTGAAGCTAATGGCCATGTTGAAAGTACGCATTTTATTATGATCTATGGTGATATCGATCAATTTGTTCATCCCCCCTTCGGTGCCATGGATAAGGAATATGACAGCTAGAATTGCACCTGCCATTAAAACGAATCCCTGGATCACGTCTCCCCAGATAACTGCTTCCACACCACCCATTGTACAGTAAATAATGGTGATCAATCCCATTAAGATTATACAAATATGTATATCGATCCCGGTAACAGTAGTCAATGCCAGAGATGGCAAGAATAAGACCAGGGCAGTCCTGGCTACCATAAAAATTATAAATATCCCACTAGCCATCATCCTTGTAGCACTGTTGAACCTTTTTTCAAGATATTCATAAGCCGTAGTGACTTTCAGGCGTCTAAAGAAGGGGAGATAGTATTTAACTACCGGTATAGCTACCACAAAAATGGTCACTGCCATCATAAAATATCTCCAATCTGTGGCATAAGTTTTCGCTGGGATTGCCATAAATGTTATGGCACTCAGCATGGTTGCGAAAATACTCATGCCAGCGGCCCACCATGGGATACGTTGTCCGCCTTTAAAAAAATCGTTCGTGGTATTTTCACGACGCATAAAGTAATATCCCATGTAAAGCATCCCGAAAAGATATATGACCAGCAAGAACCAATTTAAGCTTCCAAACCAGGCACCGGTTATAGCTTTACCGAAGTATACTTTTGGCGACCTGACACCAGGCTTTATCTCACCACTAATCACATACCATCCTTTGTTGGCTTTAACGATAGGAGCCCCAGCAGGTGCAGGGAAGGGATAATCATCAATTATGGCCCATGTGCCGGTTATGGTATGATATGCAAGAACCTCCTTATTGAACTGATACCATGCAGGGATTTGAGTAAAATAAGTATGGATTTCATTTGCCAGTCTTCCGGATGCAAGGGTATCTCCAGATCCCAGGGCATTGGAGTAGGCCCTTTCCCGCTTCCATGCATCCGTAAATATATCTTTATTTACTCCTCCTACAAATATGATATGATGCGTACCAACTGCAATTCCACTACCACCATGTAAAGAATATGAATTTTTACCCTTAGGTTGTATATCGGACAACTTCGTCCAGCATCCAGTTTTTGGATTATATTCCAATCCATCAGTGGTTACAAAGGGATGCTCAGCATCTTCCGGGAAACTTGATCCACTGAATAAATAAAAATGGGCTTCCTCTGCTGCATTCTGACTAATAGCAACAGGTTGTATCCTGGCTGGTCCGGGAAATTCCTCTAATTCTTTCCATAAGAATTCATCTGTTCCCCTTGTTGACAGGTCGAGTGAAATAAACTTGTTTGCCAGTTGATCGTCAGCCATACCGCCTGCCACATAAATTATATTTTCAACGATCGCCGCAGCTGAATTGGTCATCCTGTAGGGAAGCGAGGGCCATTCTTCGATTTTTATTTCTTCCTCTACCGGATGCCAGCTTAGCAGATTTACTTTGTCAGAACTTTTAGCCAGGTTGTTTCCTCCAATGCATATTAATCCATAGTCAGTACTTACAGAAGCACCATAAGCAATTGGAAATGGAAATCTTTTTTCATTGACCGAAATAGTTCCGTTTTCATCCAGTATATAGATATGATCATAATATTTTTTAATTCCTCCATCATATACGGATTTAGCTGGGAAGTTACAACCACCAGCTATGATTACGATCCCATTATGATATCCAGCAAAGGGAGAGGCCAGGCCTAACTGGGCTCCATCCTCATTATACGATGGAATTGCTCCGATTTCTTTCCATATAATTTCATTCCTGAAATTATCTCCTGCCGAATATCCTGTGGTTAAGACCGCCACCCCTAATACTATAGAAAGCAATAGACGGAGACAAGTCCTTTTCTGTATGTTAAATATATCACTACTGGATGTGGGGTTATTCATTTCCTGACGGGATTCAATCTCATTATTTGTTACAGTAATCAAAAAATCCAATTTCTTCCAGCTCTTTCTTCATAGACTCTTCCTCAATGTTAGTGATCGTTTGAAGTGGAAGTCGATTGGGGCCGCAATCTATACCGAGAAATTTCATCATTCGCTTTCCACCAACAATATTACCCCGATATTTGTGTAAAATATTAATAAATAAATGGGATTTATGTTGCAGTTCCCTGGCCCTGACCAGATCGCCATTTTCGAATGCTATTTTCATACCTCGATAAAGGCCAAAACAATGATTATATGTTCCCCCAATCCCGGAATTACATCCGTAAGACAAACCAGAGAGGTAGGTTTCATCCAATCCATGTAACATATCATACTTATAATTCCGGTACCTGAAACACTGGTCAAACTCGAACATATTATCATGTGTATATTTAACGCCTGCCAAATTCGGGATCTCTTCATCAGCATATTTCAGAAGGTCCAGGACTGGCAAATAAATGCCATTTAATCCCGGGATATGATAGTAATAAAATGGCAATTCCTTAGCAGCCTGACTTACTGATTTACAGAATACGCCCAGTTCCTCAATCCTTTTTGGGCCCAGGAACATGGGGGCCATGCTTGAGATTGCATACACACCGATATCTTGAGCATGCGCAGCCAGATATTGTTGATCGACGAGATTTGTTCCCCCTGCATGTATAATTATTTTTAGACTTGTGCCGGCTACTTCCATCCATCGCTCCGCTATTTTCATTCTTTCCTCACGATTAAACAGGGCCCCCTCTCCGGAACTCCCACAAAGGAAAACACCATCGAGATGATTTCTAATTAAAAACTCAGCATAGGATTCTATCAAACTCAGATTGACAGAGCCATCTGAGTTCAATGGTGTAAACGGAGCAACAATATGGCCATCGATCTTTTTCATGATAAACAAACTAGGTGTTAGATATTTCTGGTACAGAGAAAAATCCTACAACTTTCCCAAACGAAAATAATAAGGATATTATAAAAAACTCTGAAATCCGAAGAAATGCGCTTAGTTTGAATGAGATTTCATTCGATAAATAATCAAATATCCGATTGGCATTCAAATAGGATCCATGAATAATAATGATACGGAAATAGTATTAGGGATTTTCTTTATTATCTGGAGTAAAAATTGCATTTTGATGAATTATATTTCCAGTTAAGGAGGAATATTCCATAATTTCCCCGGCAAATGGGCCGGTGCTAATTCGAATGTACTTATCTGTTATTGGGATTACAGGCCCAAAAGGATTTGACATGACCACTAATTCATTATCTGTATTGATAGTGTATTTTCCATTCCATAGATCCCCTGGCCGGTCCCCGGATAGCCTTTTATATATCATATATTCTCCGGCAATATGAGGCCAATACTCAGGCCAATGATCCTTCGGAGGATATTTCGGGCAGATCTCATAGGAAATATTATCCAGGTTTATAATCATTATGTCTGACTCTATATTTGCATCCCTGCTAATAAATTCAACAGATAGCTTATCCAGGTCTACCGGAGCTGGAATGATCTTTGTGAGGCCAATCTCGTGTGTCCAATGCGTTACTTTAAACCTTGAATTTTCAAGAGGTATCAAATCAAGACCAATTCCTCCAATTTTACCCTTCAATTTGTGCTTTTTAGAAGTAACAGTCATAATTTGGCCAAAGGCAGCGTAATTACCAGCTAATTGCTTTAATTCCCCCTGATCCATTTTTATCCTTTTTACAGTTTTTTTTGTGGAGGGAGTAGTGGCTTCATCTTTTTCAATCATTTTATTGAAGATGTCAACCGCTAGCGGTGCAGAAACATTTCCTCCAAAAGCTGTACAGTTGGATACCATGACCAGGCCAATCTTCCTTTCAGGCAAAATAGCAATCAATGTACCCGTACCGTCATCAGGACCACCATCATGCCATACCATTAATTCCGTATTCTTTATATTACAAGTCTTCCATCCCAGGCCCATAGTCTCCGGATCGACCTGCCGGCTATAATGATCCCGGAACATCATATTTAATGTTTCCTTCTTTTCAAATACGCCATTATTGGATAAAATTTTAAAAAGGAAAGTTTGCAGATCATGTAAATTTGAATACAAATTACCGGATGGAACACTACTTATATTTTTTGTCTGATCAATCGGATAGTATTTTCCTTTATAATATTCGTATCCAGTAGCTATTATTGAGGATCCTGCAATATTTTCAACACGAAAAGTGCTTTCAGCCATCCCCAGTAAGGGCAATACATTTATATCCATATAGCGGGCAAATCCTTCATCCCTGGTTTCCTCAATCACCCTTCCCAATAGATCATATCCAAGATTTGAGTATTTATACCTTGTTTCTGGGGGAAATGACAAAAAACAATCGTGACAGGATTGCTCAAATTTTTCTAAAGTTCGTAATGGATTGTTAGGCTGGCTGTAAGAAATACATTCATTTCTGGGCAATCCCGATCGATGGGCCAGAATATTCCGGATTGTTACAGGTTGAGTCTCATTAAATCTACTTTTTATACTGAAATCCGGCAGAGAGTTAGTCATTGGGTCATCTAAATTTATCAACCCTGCTTCAACCTCCCTGAATATTTCCAAAGCCGTGAATACTTTTGCGACGGAATATACCTTAAAAAATGTGTTTTCATTAATTTCAATGTTTTTTTCAATATTGGCCAATCCTTTTGCAGAACGATAAATTATTTTATCATCCTTGACAAGCACTATTCCAATGGAAGGAAGATGATGCTTCTTTACTACCTTATGAATCCTTTTTTCCAGATATTCTGCCAATCCTTCGTATTCATGGGCAGGAGTATTTTTCGATCCCTCATTTTCTACCTGTAAGCAGGAAATAGATGGCAAGCATACTAAAAGCAGCAATAATATATTGCGCTTAGATTTCATCAGCACCTTTGGTTCAAGAAATGATTGTGACTTTTACAATACACCCACGAATATTATATTGAATAACCAGTCTCTCAAGCTGATAATTCTATTATCAAATTTCGAAATTTTTTTGGATTAATCAATCACACATAATGGGGGATAATTCACTGAAGATCAATGCAGTATTAGAATTGATAAATAACTTAAGAAGGGCTGAAATAATTGACGAAACTTATATAAATGCCAATTTTTCGAAACTCTTCCCTAATACGGATTTGCTGTCGACTTCAAGAAAATTCTCAAGAAGGGTTGCATAAATTCGTCTGAAGTCAATGGAATAAATCAGATCGTCGTCTTCCAGGTTCATAAGATTTGGTCCGGCATTTAAAAATCCAGACTTTTTCAGGTTCCCGCCAAGGATCATAACATTATTTGCTGTACCATGGTCAGTACCCCTGCTACCATTTTCCTTTACTCTCCTGCCAAATTCTGAGAAGACCATAACGAGGGTAGAATCCAACTGATCACCTTTCCTTAAATCTTCAATAAAGGCAGCCAGGGATTGGGAAACTCTTTCCAATAAATTATTCTGCTGTACTGCTTGATTAGCATGCGTATCAAATCCGGATATGGAAGCATAATATACTTTTGTTTCTGCTCCAGCATTTATCAGTTGCGCTATACCACTTAGATTATCTGCCAGCTCGTTTTGCGGGTATGTTATGGACGATTTATACAAATCAGCCTTTCCCTTTAAATAAGCAACTGACCTTTTGGTATCACTAAGGGTTTTATATAAATAATCTAAGGTATCCCCTTGACTATAATGAACAGTAGTGATATCATCTAAAAAAGGATCTTTTAAAATTCTATTTAAACGGTTAATATCTTCAACTGCCATTCCCTTCATTCTGTTCCCCTTAAGTGCCAGGCTCAGCATTTCGCTTGATTCAAGACCAAAATACGGCCCTGCATCGGGTGGACATGAGGCATCCAGCATCCGTCCAAGCCAGCCAGTTTTCATATAAACATGAGAATCACTAGCCGATTGCCAGATATCCATTGACCGGAAATGTGAACGATCCGGATTGGGATATCCCACATTGTTAATTATTACCAGTTCCCCATTGTCATACAAAGGTTGAAGCGCCTGGAGTCCTGCATTCATACCTAATTCATCTGTTATCTGAATAACCTGTAAGGGATCAATACCAAGGCTCGGCCGTAACCTGTAATATATATCATTACGATAAGGTATAAAAGTGTTCAAGCCATCATTCCCCCCATTCAATTGAACGACTACCAACTTCTTTCCATGGTAATCGGTGATCATGTTCTCTTCCGCTGCCGTTAAAAAGCGGGGCACTAATATTGAACTCGATGCAATCACCGCACTGTTTTTCAGGAAAGTTCTTCTACTCGTCATGATCATTATCTTTTAGCACATCTGGAATTCCGGTAATTTACTCACCCTTGCGGTGATGGAGAATAGCCTTTCATCAATTGGGCTATGTTTATCAACAATTAAAAGTCTTGACTTTTTCTGAGAAATTGATCCTTGCAACAAATACACGATCAAAGTATTCTCAATTCTATCATATGGAACTGAATTGAACTGCTGACTAAAAGAATACCAATCAAATGTTGCCCGCAACTTCTTCAATCGATTTGTCATTGGGTTCTCTTCTTCCACATCTTTCAACAAGAACCTGTTCAGTTTTGCTGATGCCATAGCTACCTCAACCAACCTCAGCCTGAGAATTAATGTCGAAGCATCTATCCAATCGGATCCTGAGGGCCACCCAGCTACATTCGGGGGCCTGAAAAGGATCTGGCCCAGCAGTTTCTGAATCCCGACCAATGCCTCTACATTCCCAAAATCTATTTTAAACAAATGCATACTTGATGCTATCAGTTCAACAGGACTCTTAATTTTTATTCCGACATTTTCCTTGTAATAAAACCATTCGGAAGTAAAGATCTCTTTCAGCAAACTGGTAATATCATAACCGGATTCATAAAAAGCCTTTGCCAGTGCCTCTACCTTATATTTATCCAGTTCTTCGTTTACAAAAAAAGCATATATCTTTTCGACAATAAATTTGGCAGTCTGTTTCTGCTTCAAAATGATATCCAGTACATCATCCCCTTCAAAATTTCCCGTTTCTCCTAATACTGTTTTTTCTCCATAATCATGAGTTAAGGTCCTGAATACAAACTCACCCTCCTGGTTAAAACCCCAGCCTGTAAAAGCCCGGGCAGCCTCTTTTACATCCTGTTCTGTATAATGACCCCTTCCGAGGGTAAATAACTCCATTACCTCTCTCGCGAAATTTTCGTTAGGGGCATTTTCCCTGTTCTGCTGGTTATTCAGATATTGAAGCATAACAGCATCTTTTGAAACAGCCTTCAGCAGGTCACCAAAATTCCCAAGAGCATGTTCCCTGATCAGGTTATTTTGTTGTTGTACCAGATAGGCATTATTAGATGTGGAGGCAAAATGGCCATGCCAGAAGAAGGTCATCTTTTCCCTGATATCACCCTCTAATGCAGCCATATTTCTAAGCCAGGCAGCGTTCAACTTCATCTGCATCTGTGTAGATCTTTCAATAAACGCCCTTCTGACTTCAGGACTTCCCCCAACAGGGGGTCGGAAATCTTCCTTTTCAGCAAGATTCAAATATCTGGGTGTATTGGCTGTTTCAAAGATTTCATCCACCAGCACCTCAGCACTCTTACCAATACTATTTTGTAAGGTTTCAAAGCTAATACCAAAACCGGCCCTTAAAAAGAGATGTTGAATGCTGCGTTGAGTTATAAGCATAGCTGTAAGCTTTATATATCTCTTTGACTATAAACGTTGAACAAGGTTTAATCCTGCGGGAAAATTATAAAAAATATTAGTAAAATGCAAATTATATAATGAAAAGTGCTGGTTGATTAACAGGGCATTCTTGAAACTGGCATAAATATCTCCCGATAAAAGTGAATTTTGGCTCTTTTAATCAATTCAGGAGACATTTCAAGCCATATGGATGAAATTTACATAAATCATCTTTCAACCCCGGGAATGAACATCCAGATGAATAATTCTTTAAAAGTATTAAACTAAAATGTGCTATTCTTCTGCAAGATCAATCATAAAGGCATAGATCATGGCCGTTTCCTTATGTTGCTTGAACCGGCCGGATGCACCTCCATGACCCGATTCCATTTCCGTATATAAATAGATCTTGTTTTCTCCGGTATTATAATCCCGTAATTTGGCCACCCATTTAGCAGGTTCCCAATATTGGACCTGGGAATCATGGAATCCGGTTGTGACCAGCATGTTTGGATAAGCCGTTTCATAAACATTATCATAAGGAGAATAAGATTTGATGTATTCATACTGCTCAAGGTCAGCCCCGGGATTACCCCATTCATCAAATTCCCCTGTAGTCAAAGGAATGGACTCATCCTCCATTGTGGTAATTACATCAACAAAGGGAACAGCAGCAACCACACCTTTGAAAAGTTCAGGGCGCATATTCACCACCGCACCCATCAACAATCCACCGGCACTTCCTCCCTGTGCAAACAACAGGTCCGGATTGGTATAGCGCTGGTCCACCAGATAATCAGCACAATCCACAAAATCGTTAAATGTATTTTTCTTTTTAAACATCTTTCCATCCTCATACCATTGCCTGCCATTTACCTGACTTCCCCGGATGTGAGCCGTTACAAAAATGAATCCACGGTCTAGCAAACTCAGACGCGATGAACTGAAGTACGGGTCAATTGTTGAGCCATAAGAACCGTACCCGTATAATAGTAATGGATTTTGACCATTTCGTTCCATGCCCATACGGTATACCATTGTAATTGGCACTTCGATACCATCCCTGGCCTCTACATATAATCTTTTCGTTTCATAATTTGCCGGGTCAAAATCTCCTACAACCTCCTGCTGTTTCAACAGTTTTTTCTCCCTGGTCTTCATATTATAATCATAGGTCGAGTTAGGTGTGGTCATAGACTGATACCCGTATCTCAGTACTTCAGTATTAAATTCCGGATTTGTTGAAACATAGGCAACATAGGCTTCCTCACCGAAATCAAGATAATGTTCATCTCCAGACTCTTGGTTCATTATACGCAATTGCCGCAATCCGCTTTTTCTTTCCGATACAACCAGGTAATTGGTAAATACTTCTATTCCACTTAGCATAACTTCCGGTCTGTGAGCGATTACTTCCTGCCAGTTTTCCTGTGTAGTATTTCCTTCCGGGGTTTCCATCAAGCGGAAATTTTGAGCTTCCCAATTGGTAACAATATAAAATTTATCTCCATAGTGCTCGATGGAATACTCATGATCGCGTTGTCTTGGGTTGAACATTTTGAATGAACCCTCAGGATCATCTGCATCAAGAATACGGAATTCCGATGACAGGGTCTGGAAAGAGGCCAGAATGATATACTTATCAGATTTCGAGCGGTATACATAGGTACTGAATGTTTCATCCGATTCGTGGAAAACCTCGACATCCTCTAATTCTCCTGTTCCAACTTTATGACGAAATATTTTAAAGTATCTAAGTGTTTCTGGATCTTTCTGAACATAGAAGAATGTTTTGCTATCATTGGCCCATGCTGCAGATGCTCCTGTATTATTAATTACATCTTCCATTATCTCGCCAGTCTCGAGGTCCTTTATAAATATAGTATATCGCCTTCGGCTTACTGTATCAAGTCCAAAAGACAGATACTTGTTATCCGGACTGACATCCAATCCACCTACACTCACAAATTCATGTTTTTCTCCATATTCATTCACATTCAACATGATCTGTTCCTCAGCATCCATAGTCCCCTTTTTTCTACAGAAAATAGGATATTCTTTACCTTCCTCATACCGGGAATAATACCAGTATCCATTCTTGAAATAAGGCACTGATTCATCTGTCTGTTTGATACGTCCGACAATTTCACTATATAGTGTTTCCTGCAATCCTTCAGCATGTGCCATGGATGCATTCAGATACTCATTTTCAGAATTAAGGTAGGAAATTACCTTCTGGGTTTGTTCATCCGGTTGTCCGGCATTTTTCTGTGCATCGCTCAGCTTCATCCAGTAATAATTATCTAAGCGAACATCGCCGTGACTTACAAGTTCTTTAGGGATTTTCTCCGCATCTGGTGGTTGCATTCCCATATCAGTTGTCGTTTCTTTTGAATCGCATCCTGCAATAATAATCAGAGCAATAATTAACCTAAGGTTTTTCATAATTAATATGTTATATGATATAATTTTATTTTACAATATGGACAGCCATATCATCAA
This sequence comes from uncultured Roseivirgaceae bacterium, assembly GCA_964389805.1. Lineage (GTDB taxonomy): Bacteria > Bacteroidota > Bacteroidia > Cytophagales > Cyclobacteriaceae > JAGTVG01. The sequence goes on from CAYMFU010000197.1 coordinate 11,589, forward strand.
TAAATACGGGTGTACGGAATCGGGTTTCTCCATTATTTATTTTAATCGTTCTGGAACCAGCCGGGCCTGATTTTGGGTCAAAGAAAGTGGCTTGGTATTGTCCATCAGGAAAAGGCAGATCGTGAAGGAAGACATGTGCTCCATTCGGTACAAATTCCATGTTTTCCAGGCCTGTTGGTGAGGATATATAGGCGAGTATTTCCTTTGTAGAAGATAATACGAGGTTAACCCCCACTGTAGATATCCAGAAATATCCCCGATATTCCAGGGCGCTATAGTCCTGAATTCCATTAAAAAATTCCCTGAGTAATAGTGCATCTTTTTCAAACTCATTCCATCCGTTAGGATCATAATTATTGGAAGGTTCGGAAATTTTCTGTACCTGCGATAAGGTTAATTGCGGTTTAGCATAAATATCTGCCTGCTGACATTTAGCCATCATCATTTTCCAGCAGTACTTTCTCAAGTGGTTTCTAAACTCAGGATAGCGGTATGTCCAGGTTTGTCCACTATCATCCCTGGATTCCTGTGCGATAACAGGCTTTTTGTATTTCTGAACCCAGGCCTTGATATTGCTGGTGTGATGGTGGTTCCCATCGATCAACACATCGAAAAAAGGACGCGAGAAAACCCAATCTATTTCAGAACCGGGATCCGGATATCCCCCACCCTGGTTAAAAGGAAATCCCCTCAAGTGGCCGGTATCCGTTGAAAGAATTATGGGACGTTCCGGATTAAGCTCTTTCCATTTTGCCCGAACTGCCAACGCTATAGTCTCAAGCCATTCACTTGTCTTCTCCCAGTCATCATAGGTCATCCCCAGTTCATGCACCAGTTCATAATATATATTATCCAGGTCATATGTCTCCTCTATGATCTTTTCAAAATATGCGATCTGAATATCCAATAATTCCTGGTTCCCATCAGATGCTGAATAATAGATCCTGAACCGGTTATCTTCATTTTCCGTGGTTCTTAATACATCTGTACATGAATTTATGTTGTTCTCAGGGTTAAAAAAATGCCCATCCCAGTTGATCTTCGATACATCCTCCCTGTAATTAAATAATTGCCATCCGTTCATCATCAGGAGATCAAGAATGATGCCTTTTGACTGCAGGTACACACATTGCTCACGAAACCTTTTCCAATAGCGTTCATCAAATTTTCTTAAGTCGAACTTACGGACTCCCGGTTCGGTCTCCTTAAAGGGGAACAAAAAGTTGTCAATACTACCTCCATTCTCATTGGCAAAATATTCAACATAAGTCCAGCTACCGGGCAGGTAGGCCCTGCAATGGTTCATGCCATGAGCTTCCTGCCAGTCTGCCCATTTTTTGTAATCATAGGCATCATCAGCAGCATAAAACATATAATCAGACATGGCCCCAAAAGAGAGTAGAGGTTTACCATGATAAGAAAAGTAAACATGTTCAGTTCCAGGATTTTCCAACTGCAAAGGCTGCCCATTAAGGACCATAACACATGATAAAAGTAAAAGAATTATTAAATGGAATATCTTTTTTCTCATGAGTATCTAAATTAATTAAAATTAAAAAATGTTACTTATTTAAATGCGCAAAAATACCATCATTAAAGGGAGGTACTGTGATGCTGGCTGGAAATGACTCGATCGTTTCCTCTTTTATGACTTTCCCGGATCTAATATCAATCCAGTCAATCGTATAAGGAGGATTTGTAAGCCCTGGGTCCAGGTTTATCTGCGTGGAAATTGCTTCGAATTTATCTTCCGGATCGTCGTTTAACAGGTAGATCATCATCTGTTGATCATCGCCACAGGCATAAGCCTCTACTTGTTTATCGGTACAGGAAACGCGATACATCATACTTTTGCTGTCAAACTCCGACCAGTTAACGGTTTGACAAAAATCACTGTAGTTTTTGAACCATTTGAGTTCCTGCATGGTATGATCAGGCCAGCGGCCCTCTTTTGTCGGGCAGATCCATGCATGCAGGTTCCCGGCCGAGCCCACTGCCAGGGGTCCCCATAAGGTATGCAGGAAGAATCTCTCTTTTTCTTCTTCCGAGGCTTCCCCATTATGCATCCGGCCTTCCCCGCTATATACCGGATCGCCAAATGGTAAGGCTTCCAGCACCCGCTTGAATAAAGCTTCAGCCATCAACTCCGGATCATTGCCCCCTGGGTTATACTCATAAACCCTGACTGACCCACAATCCATCTCGCCCTTAGGATTTCTTCCGGTATTATACTGAAAGCCAATAATATGATCGATAGGATCAAGTGCCCTGACATGATCATACATTTCGTTCTTCCATTCAGCGGTTTTCTTACTATCATTAACCAGGTCCCACATCATCAGGCTCTTGTGATGGTTCCAGCGCTTGACAAACACCTCATATCTGTTAAGTACAGCGTTCCAGGATGGTTTATGATCAATCCCTTTTAGATCTTCCGGATCTTCGGTTGTTCCCAGGCTGTCGATTGCCTTATTATAGCCCATCCTTTTGTTGTTCCAGCCATAACCTACATCAAAGCGCAACGTATTGTCATTCCATAAACATAGCGAAACATAAACCCCATACTCTTCACACTTGTCAAGAATATAATCGATCTTCTGCATTCTAACCTCGTCAAATGTCCCTACCGGGAATTCAGGATCACTTCCACCCCCCAACCATACCCTGATATAATTAATACCATGGTCAGACCACAGATGTAATAGGCTATCGATGGCTTCATCTGTATCTTCATAAAATATAAATTTATTAAAGCCTACAGGTATGTAAGATGTTCCGTCATCAAATACGAAGTACCTGCCATTGTTATCTACCCTGAGGAATCCACGATCCTTTTCTTCTACTTGCTTAGGTTGGCAGTTGAATACAGATATGAGAACTGCAAAAAATAATAGTCTAAAAAGTATATTTTCCATGATCCTATATTAAACAATCCCAAGTTAAAGAATGAAACTAATCCAACCAATCATTAAAAAACTTTTGTGCATCCATTCCCCAATATTCATAATCCCTTGAATATGGAAACCCCATTGCTTATATTGTGCTAAGCATAATTTAGTCAATACAGGACTTTTTTATTTCTATTAAAGAAATTAAACAAACATTCAAACTTTTTCTGTCAAACAAATGGGAACATTAAATCGCCGTCAATTTATTGGTACTATTGGAGGAGCTAGTGCTTTCTCCGTTCTTTCAAGAAGGATTAGCAAAGCTGCTGACCCTAAAATCAAGGTTGGAATCATGGGATTGGGTGGAAGAGGCCGTTTTCTTACTGAACGGTTTGCACAAAGGCCCGATATTGAAATTACCCATTTATGTGATGTTAATAACAGGCGCTACGGATATGGCCGGGAAATTGTATCTGAATACCAGGACAGGCAACCAAAACTTACCCAGGATTTCCGGGACATGCTCAATGATCCGGAAGTAAATGTGATCGTAAATGCTACACCTGTGCATTGGCATGCACTGGGTACCATAATGGCATGTCAGGCTGGCAAAGATGTATATGTGGAAAAACCCTTAAGTGTAAATCCCTGGGAAGGTATGAAAATGGTTGAAGCGGCAAGGAAGCACAACCGCGTGGTACAGGTAGGTTGTCAGACACGTAGTGCCCCTTATGTACAAAAGGCCCTTGAATATGTTCAGAATGGCAATCTTGGAGACGTCCATATTGCAAGTGTTTACCAGGTCGTTGATTGGAAGCAAAATGTTCACAGCACACTGGAGGAACCTGTTCCTGAAGGGCTGGATTATGATCTTTGGTGTGGTCCGGCGCCAAAATTACCCTACAAACCCGGGTACTGGTTCAGGGACCGATGGGATTTTAATGTCGGTTCAATCGGAGGGGACATATTTCACCAGTTGGATATTGCCAGGTACATCCTGAATGTATCCATACCTAAATCAGCTGTTAGCTCCGGGGGTGTATTCTATTTTAAGGATGGAAGGGAAATTCCGGATACCATTAGCACCCATTTTGAATATGAGAAACTGACATATAAGATCGAAGCAGGAATCTGGGCAGCAAATTTCAAAAAGATACCCACCAGTGTTCGGGATTCCGATCAATTCCCTGATTGGGAATTCTGCAGCACTAAGATTGAATTATATGGAACGAAAGGGTTTCTCCGGCTGGGAAGGCAAGGCGGCGGATGGCAGGCTTTTAATGAGAAGGGGGAAATTGTTGCTCAGGAATATGGACGGCAGGCCGATAATATACACATTGCCAATTTCATAGATTGTGTTCGATCCAGAAAATTACCAAACGCCGACATAGAAGAAGGACGACGTTCTGATCTACTGCTCCATCTGTCAAATATTTCCGCAAGGGCCGGCAACGAAAAGCTGGTATATGATGCAACTGCAAATAATTTCAAAAATCTACCAGAAGCCAATAAATTTCTTCGGCGAAAAGACAGGGCTCCCTGGCAAATCCCCGATAAAGTTTAAGATTTAAAGGCCCTGACAAAGATGGAGATTATGAAGAGATCGATATTTACCGGAATCTTTCTGCTTTGGGTATCGGTGGGCTACCCGCAGTGGGCGGACATTACCGATGTTTCGATACGATCTGTTATAACTGAACAGGGAGGGCCTGTATTTGAGATATCATATACCTTAAATGATCAGAATATTACAGAGGAAAATCCCGCTTACATATTCGTTCATTTCTCTCAGGACAATGGGAATACATGGAATATTTTCGATCCTGCTTTCCTATCTGATGAAGGAATTGGTATAGTGCAGAGTTCGGGACAAAAGAAAACGCTATTCTGGGGAAGTGGGGAAATGGCAATAGAAAATCCGGCAATCAAGATAAGGGGGTTGAGAATGGCAAAGATTCCCGCTGGAGAATTTATCATGAAAAGTTTTCCAGCAGGAGGCAAGGATCCTTCTGTATCAGAAAGGCCTGATAATAATCTTCCTTTATTCTATATGGCCATAAATGAAACGACCATTTCTATGTATGTGGATTTCCTGAATGACAAGGGCAAAAATGGCTCAGGTTGGAATGATCGTATGATCAGTATAAACAGATGCGGGATCAGTCGAACCGGGGAAGTGGGAAACTATCAATATAAAACCATCCCGGGCAGGGAAAACTATCCCATCACTTATGTTTCCTGGTACGATACCCAGAATTTCCTTCTATGGTGCGGTTTACACTTGCCAACAGAAGTTATGTTTGAAAAGGCTTTTGTAGGAGGGATTTATCTTGATGGCGATGAAAAAAAATCCATTCCAAATATTAATCCGGAAAGAAAATTCCCGTGGGGTGATGAAGTTCCCTATCAGGGGGGAATATATCGGTGCAATTATGCCGGGGATGAAGATGGATATTCCAACCTGGCACCTGTAGGTACCTTCCACAAATTTCAAAGTCCTTATGGGATCAATGACATGGCCGGGAATGTATCTGAATGGACTCAGGACTGGTACTCCACGACCTATCATATAGGCCTGGACGGTTTCAGGATGATACGAGGGGGCTCATGGCTGGCAGAACCATTTGGCTGCGATGCAGTATCCGGTGCGACTCAATTCCCCATTAAAGAAAGTAGCATTATGGGTTTCAGAGGGGTATACATTCCATAACAATTTACCCGAATATTTCTTTCTGTTATAGCCAATAGGTATAATGAGGGCAACCGGCCTAAGCTATACATGAACATGCTTTTCAGCATGATAGCTTGAACGAACCAAGGGGCTTGATTCAACATATTTAATTCCTCTCTTAAGTCCTTCTTCTTTATAAAAGGCAAATTTATCCGGGTGTACAAATTCCTCAACCTCCAGATGCATTTTAGTAGGCTGCAGATATTGACCAATGGTAAGGATATCGCATCCGTGTTCAACCAGGTCATCCATTGTTTTAAAAACATCTTCAACTTTTTCACCTAATCCAACCATTATGCCTGACTTTGTCCGTTTACCAAAATCTTTTGTTCTTTGGATCTGTTCAAGGCTGCGATAATATTTGGCCTGAGGTCGTACACGCCGGTACAGGTTTTCAACTGTCTCCAGATTATGGGATACAACCTCCTGCCCGGCGCTGATCATCCGGATTAAAGCATCCCATGTACCCTTTACATCAGGAATCAAAGTTTCAATGGTAGTTATTGGACTTAGCTCTTTAATTTTTACAACCGTCTGATACCAGATCTCTGCTCCCCTGTCCTTAAGTTCATCCCTGTTAACTGAGGTGATCACAGCATGCTTTACACCCATTTTTTGAATGGCTTCCGCAACTCTTAACGGTTCTTCCTTATCATATTCCGGGGGCCTTCCGGTTGCTACAGCGCAAAAAGTGCAACTTCTTGTACATACATTTCCCAGGATCATAAAAGTAGCCGTGCCGGCACCCCAGCATTCTCCCATGTTCGGACAATTTCCACTTTCACAAATGGTATGTAACCTGTGTCTGTCAACTAGTTCCCTTACCTTGGCATATTCTTTACCAATTGGTAATTTTACTCTTAACCAATCAGGCTTTTTCCTAAATTGTCTAACATTCTTTTCCCCTACAGACATACAGACTTATTTTAATTATTCAGAAATTTATGGAAGAATTAAGGTGTACAAGGCTATCTGCGATTGCCATAGTACAAAGTTATAAAAGCATTAGGGAACAAACTATAATTTTCGGCAGTAGGAATTATCGGTATTTGTTTTGTATATGCCTCTATCATAAATCCCATCTCCAATCCAAAAACCTTATTTTTTTTCGAACCAAATTCAAACGCCAGGGATCCTTTCCAATTCAATCCAAACACAATATTCGACTGGCCAAGACCCTGGAATAATCCTCCGGTTCCCAGAATATTCTCTCTATTCTGATGAATAACCGCATTATACTGCTGAGTTACAATCAGTCCATCGTTAGTCATATATTCAATATAATAAGGGGCTACTATTCCAATAGTAGGGCCAATTGCTGTAATAAGATTTACCTGGACGCCTTGTTGGGGTGCTTTTCTAAATAAGATCCAATCCCTCCCATACTGCCCTCGAATCGCATACAGATAATTGGATTTCCCATATATATATGTATTCCCGGTGAAGGAATAATACCTTTCCTCCTTTGGATGCTTTATGTTAACAATCTCTGCTCCAATATAATGAAAAGCATCGTTTCTGTGGTGAATGGTATATTTGAAAACCACACCGCCAATCAATCCACTATTCGTGGCTTTGGTTATCCCTACCGCGATTTCTTTGGTATAGTTTAACTCATCAGAGGGCTGAGAAAAAACTTGATTTAATAAGCCAACTGATAATAAAAGCGATATGATAATAATTCTGTTTCTCATAATTCCTAATACCCCACAGATTCCTCTTACTAAGCTTTCATATGTGTATAAAGATAACGAAAAAATAATTTTAATGTTTTTAATTCTTATACTCATTAAAATAATTCAATCTAATCAACTGGATAAGGTATATATATAAAACTCGTCATCCTTTCATCAACAAGAAACATGCAACAATATTCATCCGGATCTTTATAAGTATCTTTAAAGACCTTAATCCGGTCATTGTCAATTAAATTTCGTTGCAAAAACTCATCCAGATATGATGCATAGTAATTCCAATCAAGATTCAAATCTTCCCTGGCATAAAGTAATTGACCTATAGGAAGTTGATTTTTGGAAACAGGGAATATGGGATAATCGGAAAATCCATTTTTCCTTATCTGGTAAGAAGCTTCTTTTATATTATCTGAAACTTTGACAAAATCCTGGGTTATCTCGCCAAGGAATTTGCCATTCAGTTCAGGATCATTATTTATAATATCATTTTGGCTCATTTTATTTTTTATCAAGAACAACAATATTTTCAATATGATGTGTATGAGGGAACATATCAACAGCCTGGGATTTAATGAGTTTATATTTGTCTTTAAGTAAATCAATATCCCTTGCCTGAGTAGCCGGATTACAGCTTACATATACAATTCTGCGCGCAGAAGTCTGTAAGATCGATGCTATAACATCTTTGTGCATTCCGGCGCGTGGAGGATCGGTAATTATCACATCTGGATTTCCATGTTCAACCAGGAAATCTTCATTAAAAATTTTGGCAATATCCCCTTCCTGAAATCCGGTATTTGCGATCTTGTTAATCTCTGAATTAATTTTTGCATCCTCTATGGCATCGGATACATATTCCAGACCAACAACCTTTTTCACCTGTCCAGCGATGAAATTTGCTATGGTGCCTGTCCCGGTATACATGTCGTAAACGACGTCATCTTTTTTAAGCTCTGCAAATTCCCGAACCAATTTGTATAATTCATACGCCTGATCCGAATTGGTCTGGAAAAAAGACTTTGGACTGATCCTGAAATCCAGGCCTTCCATCTTCTGAACTATATACTTATTCCCGCTATAATGAATAGCTTCCAGATCAGCGTAGCTTTCATTTCCTTTAGAATTTACCAGATAATACAAGCTGGTTATCTCAGGAAATGTGTTTTTAAGCCCATTCAATATCTTTTCGATCCACAGCTTATTTTCAACGCTTACCTGAAGAATGACCATCCACTCCCCGTTGTTACTATTCCTGATGATCAGGTTCCTGAGAAATCCCTTATGCTCCCTCAGATTATAAAATGTAATTTCTTCATTCAGAGCTATTTCTTTTACCTTTAATCGGATCGTGTTGGACAGGTCCGGTTGTAAATGGCATTTTTCAATATCCAGAACTTTATCAAACTGTCCCGGCTTATGAAATCCCAGCCCATTCCTCTCAAAAGTCTCCCCTGAATTTATTTCATCATGGGTGAGCCACCTCTGGTTTGTAAATGTAAATTCCAGCTTATTGCGGTAAGCGACTTGATGCATCGCTCCTAAGATAGGCTCATACTTTATCTCTTTTTGATGGCCAATTCTTTCAAGTTGGTCCAAAACCTGTTGTTGTTTAAACTCAAGTTGATCCGGATATTGAATATGTTGCCACTTGCACCCTCCACATGTACCGTAATGTAAGCAAAAGGGAGTCTGGCGTTTGGAAGAAAACGAATGATAATAAACAGGTCTGGCTTCAAGGTAATTTTTCTTCTTCCTGATGATCCGGATATCCACAACATCACCGGGGGCAGTCTGCTCAATAAATACTACCTGTCCATCAATTTTAGCTAAACATCTCGATTCAGCGGCAAAATCTTCTACCAGTATTTCTTCCAGTATATCTCCTTTTCTTATCATTATCCTGCAAAGTTAAACATTATTGAATATGGCAATTGTCTATTTTGACTATTAATTAAGAGCCTATATAGAGGAGGGAGATTGTGATCCCATTCCCTTTTGTCAACTTTGCTATATGATTCTATTATAGATAAGAAAATGGTATCATTTAATATGAACCACATCATGTGCGGTATTTATTTATAATTTATATAATTTTAGTCAGGTAAAATTTACTAATATATCCATGCAAGATAAAGTTATAATAATAACAGGAGCTACCTCAGGTATAGGAAAAGCCTGTGCTGAACAATTCGGTAAGGAAGGCGCTAAAATTGTATTCACCGGAAGGAATGAAGAGAGGCTGGAAGTTGTTAAAAACAGATTGTCGGACCTTGGAGTAGAACATACCGGTTATATTATGGATGTAAGTGATGAAAAAGAGAATAAAAAATTAATTGAAGAAACAATAAAGGCTTACGGAAAGATCGATATTCTTATCAATAATGCAGGAATATCCATGAGGGCCTTATTTAATGAATCAGATCTTGATGTATTTAAAATGGTGATGGATATAAATTTTTATGGCACTGTTTACGCAACCAAATATGCTTTACCGTACATTATTAAATCAAAGGGAACAATTGTAGGTGTATCTTCCATAAACGGTCATCGTGGCACTCCGGCAAGATCAGCCTATTCTGCATCCAAGTATGCTATGGAAGGTTTTCTTGAAGCTTTACGTACCGAGGTAATGAACCTTGGAGTTCATGTTCTTGTGGTCAGTCCGGGATTTACCGGCACCAATATCAGGAATGCAGCCTTAAACAAGGATGGCCAGGAGCAAGGAGAATCGCCACGCAATGAGGATAAAATGATGAGCTCAGCAAAGGTTGCTAAAAGCATTTCGAACGGGATCAAAAAGAAGAAAAGAGATATCGTACTCACTAGCCAGGGGAAGTTGGTGGTTTTCCTGAATAAATGGGTGCCCGGATGGATGGATAAAAAAGTGTATGAGCACATGGCAAAAGAAAAAGACTCCCCATTTAAATAAAAAATAATGTATTCTTTTAATGGACCATCGGATTTAATATTAAGTTAACATGATTTAACTATATTGCTTAAGTACCAATATTCATATACCATTTATGTCGGCAGGTGAACAAAAGTTAGAGAATATAATAATAAAGCTGGAGGATGTTTTAGCCACAGCAGAACGACTTACATTAACATATGCTGAGGACCTGGATAAAATTCATCCCGCCTATAAGCTTTCTGCTCAAAATCTCATTTTATATCTTGCGTTCAGACAGCTCGATTTCGACAATATTAAGGAAACACTTGAGTCTTTTGGCATTTCCCAACTCACAAAAGATGAGCGCCATATAAAGAGCAGTATTGAAGCAGTATTAAATAATATCCGCAAGATCCTCTTTCCTGATCATGACTTTGAAAATATTACAAAGGAAAAGTTCATGGAGGGGTATAATTTTCAGAAAATTAATACTACTTCCCTTCTGGGTCCTGAGATCGCTGACAGAATCACCCGAATTATGGTTACCCTTCCCAGTGATGCGGCATATGATTATGACCTTGTTCTTGGACTCCTTAAAGCCAATATCAACTGTTTCAGGATCAATTGCGCTCATGATAGCCCGGAACAGTGGAAGATGATGATCGATAAAATACATCAGGCTAAACGGGAAACTGGAAAGGAATGCCGGATTTGCATGGATCTTAGCGGCCCTAAATTCCGGACAGGTCACATGCGGACCGGCCCTAAAGTAATACGATTAAAGCCGGAGAAGAATGATTATGGTATTGTAGTCAATCCGGTCAGGTTCTGGATCGCTCCGCCAGATGAACCACCAGAGGATATTAAAGTCCCTTATCTGCCAGTAGAAAAATCCTGGTATAAAAAACTGAAAAAAGGAACGGTGGTTCAACTTATGGATGCCAGGGGAAAAAAACGAAAGATTAAGATCATAGAGGAGAGTTTCAGAGGAAAATGGGCCACGACGAATGATACTACCTATATCCGGACCGGGACAAGGCTGCATATTGTTAAAAAGAACAGTAAAGTAAAAATTACAACCATAGTGGGAGAATTGATTCCCCTGGAGGAAAAAATTCTCTTGCGACGTGGTGATAAACTGATCTTTCACAAGAAAGAAAGCCCGGGAGCACCAGCCATCATAAAGGAAGATGGAAGTGTTCAAAAACCAGCCCATATTTCATGTTCGCTAAAAGAGATATTTTCTGATACTGAGATTCGGGAACCGGTTTTGCTCGATGATGGAAAAATTGAAGGATATATAGAAGAAAAGAAAAGTGATAAACTTGTGGTACGCATAAGTTGGGCAGATGACAAAGGGTCTACACTGAGGGCCGACAAGGGCATCAACCTCCCAGAAAGTACCTTAAACTTAAGGGGACTGACTGAGAAAGACAAAGAAGACCTAAAATTCATTGCCAAATACGCTGATGTGGTGAATGTATCATTTGTGAATAGTATTGAAGATGTTGAAGATATTAAAAATGCTCTGAAAGAAATTGATGGAACTCAATTAGGTGTTATCCTGAAGATCGAAACGAAGCAAGGATACAGGAATCTTCCTGAAATTTTACTTAATGCCATGCAATTTCATCCTATAGGGGTCATGATCGCCCGGGGTGACCTGGCTGTAGAGGTAGGCTGGCAAAAGTTGGCAGAAGTCCAGGAAGAAATATTAAAACTATGTTCAGCTGCACATATCCCTGATATATGGGCTACCCAGGTCCTGGAGAATCTTGCGAAGAAAGGCCGGCCCTCGAGGGCTGAAATTACCGATGCGGCAATGGCACAAAGGGCAGATTGTATCATGTTAAACAAAGGACCTCACATCATTTCAGCTATAAATATGCTGGACAACATCATAAGGAGCATGCAGAAATCTACGGATACCAGAAAACCAAAAGTGAAGATCCTGGATTAACTCATTTGCCGGTTACATTATACCGGTGATGAGTTGGATGAGCGTTGCATCAGAATACAATAATGGGTAATTTGCAGGATTCATTTCGCCTAGACCTTTAACTCAAGGCGTATTCATAACAATCAACTTAAATTAATCTCATATGAAGCGAGTAACAGGTATCGGGGGCATATTCTTTAAATGTAAGGACCCTGAAAAAGTTAAAAAATGGTATAATGACCACCTGGGCATAAAAACAGATCAATATGGCGGTGTTTTCGTCTGGCGGGAAAATAATGATCCTGAACAAAAAGGATATACGGCATGGAGCCCTTTTTCAGATAATTCAAAGTATTTTTCCCCCAGTAAGAAGGATTTTATGTTTAATTACCGGGTCGAAAATCTTGAGAAATTATTGGAAGTATTAGAAAAGGAGGGTGTGGAGATCGTCGGGGAGGTCGAGGAGTATGAATATGGCAAGTTTGGCTGGATTCTTGATCCCGAAGGGAATAAAATCGAATTATGGGAACCCGTGGATTCAAAATTGACAGGCACCATCTCCAACCCATAATACTTAAGAGGATCATTACCCCCGGGTGGATGAAGATTAGAAACTTTGCGAATGCATTCCACTAATTATAGGCCTGGTCCGGACTTCACCCTCTTTTCTCTTAAAGTTTTATAAAAATCTTCTTTCTGTACAAGATATAAGCTGGTATATATATGATCAGCATGTACATGATGGCATACACAAATGATGCTAATTTAGCGGAGAAACCTATACCGGTCATAGAATCCATAAAGGTATGGCTTAGGGAAATTCCCCACCAGATATCACCATAAAACACCACTGTAAGCATTCCCGCCAGTACATATGCGGTTATTGCGTTTGCACCATAGACTCTGCCCAGCCTGGTCCATCCCACATATCCCCAAATATCTATGATCAGGATGCAGGCTGCAAGCCCCATGGTGGCAAGACCTCCTGTATATAAAGTGAATGAGCTTGTCCACAGGTTTTTATTCAATGGGAAAACATAACTCCAGAGTTCACCAACCAGCAATAATGAGAATCCCACAAAAAACAGATAGGCCACCTTTTTGAATGGCTCAGTTACGGTCAGTAAAAGTCTTCCAAC
>CAYMFU010000198.1:0-5825 GCA_964389805.1 uncultured Roseivirgaceae bacterium
CTCCGGGTATTGCGTTTAATATCCCGGATTAACTTTTCACTAGATTTTCTTTGTGGCATTTTAAAACCTTTAAATCAGAAAGTCAAAGTGATCTGATTGAAAATTTTATTTAAATCCGGTATTTTCAGTACACACTTGATCCTTATGCACCTCAGTATAACATCGTTTACCAGTTCAGATTTAATACTCCATATTCTGATACTTCCACTGAGGTTCCGTATTTCCTTCCTTCCCGGTTGAGAATGACACTCAGCCACTTTGTATCCTTTTCCGAAGTTTCATTTAGCCTAAACTTCTTTATCTGCAAGGGTATCATTTGAAGTTTAACAAGCTTACCTGTTTCTGCATCGATATCTGCAAAATACATCAGGGTCAGATCATCCCTGAACGATTCGTAACCGCTGATCCCTTCATAATCATTGATAAAATCACCGCAACCATATAAAATCAGTCGGTTTCGGTACACTTCAATCCCCAGGATGTGATGTGATGAATGACCATGGATTAGATCCGCACCGGCGATATCGATTAAATCATGTGCAAAACGGATATGTTCAGCTGGAACCTGATAGCCCCAGTTACTTCCCCAGTGAATGGAAATAATAATTATATCCCCCGGTTGTTCGGTTTCATCAAGCACCTTTTGAATTAAATATGCATTTTCCCTGCGTGGGCTAACCAGAAACACTCCCGGATCCTGATCACCGGCTTCCCAGGATTCCGGTATACCGCTATCCTTCATTCCAATGGATAAAATGATCACCCTTTTATTTTCTTGGATCTCCAGTACTGCTGGCTTCCTGGCTGATCTTAAGTCTCCTCCACATCCCGAAAAACTGATACCCGTATCCCTGAGCGACTTCATCGTCTCCTTCAATCCCTCTCCATGAAAATCCAGTACATGATTGTTGGCCATTGAACAGAAATCTATGTCGGCTTTTTTCAAAACCGAAATATTTTCCGGACTCATCCGGTAATTGACTGCCTTGTTTTCCCAGAAGCGGTTGGATCGTGTAACGGCAGTCTCAAGATTAATGATTTTGAGGTCTGGTGCCATTTTTTCCCAGTATCCCAGGGCATCACCCCATATATAGAAAAAATCCACTGGGTAAGGGATATTACCATTTACTTTTTCTGCAAGCTTTACATACCCGTTCGCACTTTTCATATACGATTCGTGAAGAACCGGGTCCCCGGGAGAAGGCAGAATCTGGTCAATACCCCGGCCGGTCATGACATCACCGCATAAAAACAATCGGATCCGGCCAGATTTACCTTCGGGAGATAAGGATCGGTAATCTAAACGATCCTCAAGCATTCTACTGCTAAACAAGATCATAACCAGGGATATCAGAATATTTATAATAATTGGATTCATTCTGATCTATCGCTTTATCCTGATTCATTTGTAACAATAATGTAGTGAAATTCCATTACAAAGGCTAATCTTTGATTAAAGCTTGATAGAAAATATAAATTAAGTTTCAATTAAAAATCCGTCTGTTACGGACTACCCAGGAGCATGGTTTTAAAATTAAAACTTTCAACTATAGTTGATCAATTTTAAATAAAGCTTTAAGGGTGATTGGTATACTTAAAGATATAATATTTACCTCCCAACCTCAGGTTTTAAAGTCTGCGGTTATGGGAAATAAACAATCCGTTTTATGATAATCTATTTGATATTTGGTCAAATAATCAATATATTCCTTAGTGCTAATCAAGAGATAAAACAGAAAATATACTGACAGAGAAGATGGTATTGAAACCTGTATAATTTGAATAATTATGACAACGATCTTGTAAATTTCATTTGAATAATCATTTATATAATTATCCTACATGAAAAATTCTATAAATCGAAGATCTTTCCTCCAGAAAACTACCCTACTGGTATCAGCTGTTTCTTTCAATTCATCCCTTTCCAATGGGATGTTCGGAGGTGACACGAATGTCAGGGATTCAGAGATCCCTTTCCTGGGGGCTACAGAAATAGTCGATCTGATACTGGGAAAAAAAATATCATCGGTTGAATTGACCCGGTTGATGCTTTCCAGGATAACTGAAATAGATAAAAAAATCAATGCCATCAATGTATTGATGGAAGAGGAGGCCCTGACAAATGCCAGGAAGGCTGATGAAATGCTATCCCGGGGGGAAATCCTGGGTCCTCTACATGGTGTTCCCATCACGATCAAGGATTCTTTCCGTATTAAAGGGGTTGTGACCACTGCCGGGAATCCAGTGCTTAAAGACTATGTTCCAGAATATGATGCAGTCTCAGTTGCCCGTTTGAAAAAAGCCGGTGCCATTATTTTAGGTAATACCAATGTACCATATATGTTGGACGACCATCAGAGTTTCAATGATATTTATGGGAGGACGCTGAATCCCTGGGACCTGAAACGTTCTCCAGGCGGTTCTACAGGAGGTGGAGCAGCAGCACTGGCAGCCGGACTCAGTTTTCTTAGTCTTGGTAGTGATACAGCGGGTTCAATTCGTATTCCATCTCATTTTTGTGGCGTTTTCGGTCATAAACCCACAATTGACCTGGTCCCTAAAAAAGGTCAGATCCCACCTCTTCCCGGCTCTTTGCCTTATAAGTCGAATGGATTATCGGTGGCGGGTCCCTTAGCCAGGCGTGCAGAGGATCTGAAATTATTGATGGAAATCTGTGGAGGGCCTCTTGACCCAGATACTATCGCGTACTCCTGGAAATTACCCGAGGTCAGAAAATCTAACCTGAAGGATTTCCGGATCAAATATGTAATGGATGATCCTCTATGCCCCGTTTCCTCGGAGATCAAACCTATTATGGATTCAGCTTTGAGTAAATTCAGAAAGGCAGAACTTAACATGGAAGAAGGTTGGCCGGATACCATCGATCGCGAGGAACAATATCATAATTATATTTATTTACTGCATGCTTATGTATCGGGTGGTGCCCCGGATAGTGAAATCGAAAGTTTGCGCGCACTAGCTGGAAGTGATGATAAAAGTTTGAATAAAATCAGGGCAAAGGCCTTCACCAATAGGCATAAATACTTTCAACAACAGGAATCCAGACGCCTGAAAGCAAGGGAAGACTGGCAGAAATATTTCAGGGAATACGATGCGTTTGTTCTACCAGTTGCTTTTGTACCAGCTTTTTCGCACATCGAAAAACCATGGTACCCGAATAATCCTGATCCTGCCAAAAGAAGAATATTAAATACACCGGAAGGTGAAAGGGATTATGATGATTTACTTTTCTGGATCTCCTTTGCCACCCTAACGGGATTGCCTGCTACTGTATTCCCTATTGGTCTCACAGACACAGGCCTACCCGTTGGGTTGCAAATAATCGGTCCTTTTCTTGAAGATGCTACTCCTATATATTTGGCGGGGAAGCTTTCTGAAATTGCGGGAGGGATCCGGCAGCCGGAAGGATATTAAGCAGGAATCGAAGCCTGATATCGTAGGGATATCAAGTTCAAAAAACATATAATATCTACAATCAAGACATTTGATAAATAAAACCATTTGAACAGGGTCAGGATCAGCTATCTTTCTATTCCGGTATAAATATCCATCTCGAGAGGAAAAGCCGTCATGTGCACAACTATCTTTCCAATAAATTATTAAATCATGTTCAATCCAAAAATAAGAAATCCCCATCAGCGCAGTGAGGGTATGCCAGCTATGTGATGTCGACTATCGAAGGTATTCATGCAAACAAGGATGAATTACTCGATATGGCTATGTAGGTAATTTTGGACGAATAGAATATTTCAGGGTGAAATAATTTATGAAACATCACATAAAATTCAAAGATTAATATACAGTCTATAGGTTACTTTTAATTTTAGCCTATTCCCGCTTTAGTTTTCATTCCGGTGAGCGGGAATTTTCTTTTTGGAGAGCGCTGGAACTAATATTTTTCATTACCTGTTTTCTATATATTAACCACCAAATAAATAAAAGCATTAAATCTTCTAGCCATGGTAAGATTTACATTTAAATACCTCAAACCAATTGCTCTATTTTTATCCATTACATTTCTGTTTCAATGTTGTAAGATATATGATAAAAAACCTGTAACAATAGAACAGGCAATGAGTGAAAATCGGATAAAAATTATAACTAAAGATGGCAGAGAATATATTTTTGATAAAATCTATTATAAAAATGATAGCCTATTATATGGATTAATGAGAAAAAAAACATCTGATACTAAAGAAATAATAATTCCAAAAGATCAGATTAAAGAACAAATATATGAAGATGGAACAGACACATTTATAACAGTGGATGCAAAGAAGTATAATTTTGAATCTTTTTACTTTAAAAATGATACACTATACGGATTACATAAAGGCAGACTAGGGGAGGAAATATTAATATCAACCGAATCCATTAAAGAAATATACATCTATAATCAAAAGAAAAGTAGAACAGGAACTGCCTTTTTAGTAATAGGTGGTGTAGTGGGTGCATGGGCTTTAACTGTTTTTGTTATGTGGATTATTATTATGATAGACTGCGGAAATCGTAGTGCTGATAATTCTTGTTGGGAATGAAATTGAATAAAACAAATTCTTATGATAAGAATTACATGCAAATATTTAAAACCGGTTGCTTTATTTCTTTCTATAGTGGTTCTGTTTCAATGTTGTAAAGTCTATTATAAGGAACCCGTATCTGTTGATGAAGCTATGAATAATAAGCTTAAAAGGGTAAAAATTATTACTATTGACGACCGAGAACTAGAATTTGATTCCATTTATTATAAGAATGATAAACTCTATGGCTTGCTAAGAGCAAAAAAAGGGAAATCAGAGGTACCCATAAAAGAAGAATCTATTAAAGAAATATACTTTTTGAATCCCAATAAAAGTGCAGGGTTTACCTTATTAATGATTTTTGGGATACCTCTTGGGATTATAGGTATAATGTATTTAGTAGCAATATCCGATGGAGATCTTTTTAATTAATCCCTCAATACTGCCATTCCCCTTTACTGAATTTTTGTCAGTCGGTTAAACACACAACTTCTGGACAATACCAAAATCCTAACAAGGTATGGCTCAGTGAAAGCAGATAATATTTAAAGGTTAATAGATGATATTTGAGATTCTTTTTATTTAGTCTATATCCTCTCTGGTTATTCTTCTTCGCCAGGGGGGTATTTTTCTGGGAAAGAACGGAACTTTTATTTTTTACTATCTGTTTTCAAAGTATTAACCACCTTTAAAACTAAAATACAATGAAAAATTTACTTTTAGCATTCTTAACACTATTTCTGTGCGTTGCTTGTAATCAAAAAACAGACACCTCAGTACAAAGTGAAATAATTGAACCTGTCGAACCTATGGAAGGAGTATGGGAACAGACTAAGACTTATACTGTTTGGAAAGGCGATACCCTAAACTTTCAAGATAGCATATCTTCGCATAAAATATATCTTGATGGATATATAATGTGGAACTCGGATCCGGCTCCAGATTCTACTGAATGGCACGCATTTGGTACTTATAGGTATGACAATGGTGTTCTTACTGAAAAGCTAACATCAATGTCAATGCCTATGAAGAGCGCAATGGGAACAGATGATGAAGCAATTCTTAAAATTGATCTTGATGAGGATACTTTCAAACAAACAATAGAAGGAATATATAATGATACTACTTATTATATGATTGAGCATTTCAAGAGACTTAAATAGGATAGTAACCATTCAAAACCCTCCAGAAATGTTGGGGTTTTTACATTAAAAAAGCCCTAACATTATTGAAAGGGCTTTAAATCTGAAATGGTATTATTTACTTCTACTTACAATCTGTAGA